>NZ_CP090980.1:346652-693304 GCF_021513135.1 Vibrio sp. SS-MA-C1-2 | reverse complement strand
AATTTGCTTTACTGGTGACTAAATCAGCTTGTAATAGACGATCATCAAGTTGAATCAATACATCCCCTTCATGTACCGATTGACCTGATTTAAAGTTGATTTGTCTTACTTGACCAGACATCTGGGAAGTAATATTTACGCCTTGATTTGTCGTTACACGACCAATAGCAGGAATTTTTTGCGTCCATGTATCTGACTTGGCAACCACAGTAGTTACTGGAACTGCTGGCAATTTTAGGTGAGACAATGCCTCTTTAATTTTCTGCTTCTTCAGGTGGTTAAATCCGAAAACAACAGCAAGGATTATCAATATTCCAATAATAACAGCTGATATGAATTTTTTTGACATTATTAATCTCATCTCTGTAAAGATTAAACCTCGCTATAATATTTAGCATCAGGCTTACACTTATTACTTTCCCTCTACTTCTCCTATGCCGTTAACTAACTTAATGAAATAGCTAACAATATAGTAATAACGTCCCTATCGAATCAATATCTACTCTAAATAACAACTTACTGACTAATAAACCTAGTACCGATTAATAAAAATCACAAATAACTAAGAGTATAACTATTGATTAGCAGCCAGTTTACAAAACTAGTAAAATTACTAATAGTTAAAAATATGGAATCAAGAATTCCATTAATAAAATTCTATCTCACTAAAAATTAAATACTTATCGGCTATTGAATTTCTCAGATAAATAGAAAATATTAATATACTCTTAATATATACGTAAAATAATTGGCGTTGCTAGTCGGCGGCAAGTGAGTGAGGCTCCATGAATATAGGTGTACTCTTATGATTGGGGCGAACGAATACAGCCAACAACCTAGCGACTTCAAGTATGAAGGGTATAGATGAGGTTTATAAAGGTATCTGAAATAACACAACCTAAAATTCATGTTTCTTTGCTATACCGTTATCGAAGCCTGAAAGCGGTAGATCAATCTCTGTTTATCGAAAAAATGACTGAATATTTCACACAAAAGCAAATCGTTAACTAGTATAAAGAGAATAGATATATAAGCTGTTTCACTCTTTCAATAGTTTAAAGGATTAAAGATTTGAGGATAAAGGAGAAGTATAATGTTTAATCAACAATGTACGACAATAACTCGTTCTATCCTTTTTTGCTTTTCTTTTCTTTTCTTTTTATCATCAAGCTTGGTGATTGCTGACGAACAAACGACATCAACAACGAAAGCAACAGTAACAGCAGCAGTAATAAATACAGATGATCCTGTCGAACAACCATCAACGTCACCGGCTTTAGAAACAACAATGGATTGGATTGATGACAAACAGCAGTTAATCAGTCAAGGGGTAACGAGTTCAGCCTCTAGCTTAGATCGATTTATTGCCTCTTCTGAATTAGAAGATGATATTGAGAACTTAAGTTATTTCCAAATCAAGGTCGCCCAGCGCTTTGAGCACCATGAATCACCTAGTTATATCAGTAGTTTTAAACTTAGACTGAGTCTCCCTAATACCAAAAAGCGCTTTAAATTAGTATTAGACTCTGACCCTGATGACTTTAAGTCCCCGGAAAGCCAGCAACGTGATTATGATCTAGGTTCATCGAATATTGATGATAAACAAGATAACGCCACTGCTGCATTGCGCTTTTATGGTCGTGAAAGTCTACGGTGGAAAAGCAGTTTCGATGTCGGTGTTAAATTTAAATTGCCCGTTAACCCTTTTGCTCGAGTGCGAGTGTCACGCTTCCATGAGTTAAATGACAATTTAGTGAGCCAAGTAAAGCAGCGATTTTTCTATTATGATCAAGATGGCTTTGGCTCAAAAACGGAATTTAATCTATTTTTTAAAAATCAAACAGAATCATTTTGGACAGCGACAGCTCAAGCACAATTTTTAGATGACGAGAACATTTGGGAGTTATATGAAGGGATCTCTTATTACCAACGACCTAGTGATCGTTATTTGATTCAATATAACTTAGGATTTTCTCAACAAAGTCGCCCCTCCTTCTCGCCGACGGATTATTGGGTCTCTGCAGAGTTTTATTATCGAGTCTATAAAAAATGGCTCTACTTAAAAGTGATACCTGAAATTACCTTCCCTGAAAAAAATAATTACGATATTACACCCGCGATTACTTTCCAATTTGATCTCTTCTTTACTAAACAGACCAGAGGCGACCGACTACACCGGGCTGCACCAAAAAAATAATCCATCATGAATTTATACCTAAAATAATTGGCGTTGATAGTCGGCGGCAAGTGAGGCTACATGAGTATAGGTCTACTATATGATTGGGGCAAATGAGCGACGCCAACAACCTAACAACTTCAAGTATGAAGGGGATATGTCACTCTTATCAGTTAGGACTAATAACATAAAATAAAAAATGAACAGGTAAAAAATAACCCCACCATTCTAGCGAGTCTCGCCAGAAAAGCAGGGTTAATTAACAAGGCTAAATTATTGATTATGCGTATTTTTAGCCTGTTTTATCAATCAAATAGATATTGACTGACTACTATTTACGATTCAACGTCACAACATCGTAGCTTAATTCCGTTAATACTGGACGGCTATGCTCAACGTATTCAATCATCGCTAATGCATCGGTATTACACTCAGTATTATCTGCTTTACAGTTTGGTTTCGCACCTAAGTAGTTCACTTTGTACTTACCGTCTACTGAATTGATATTCTTCACTTTAAAGCCAGTTAGCTTGCCATCAACATAAGCAAGATCAACACGGTTACTCTTCACTTTCTGTGCTTGGTACAGTGCACTCCAACCATCATTACCTGTTGCATTATAGTTATTTAATGCGATGTTGTAATTTTGATCATCTTTCAATGACGTCCAAACAGGATTAGCCTCTGTGCCCGTCATCACTTCAACATAATCCAACTTACCCGCTTTATGGGCTGTTGTTTCTGTAAAGCTATAACGGATATGACCACCGTAGACAAATTTACCCGCATGCGCACCTTCAGGAAGGGTTGCTGTTACTGTTTCATTCAGTAGCTGCTTAATGGTTGAACCTTTAACCGTTAATACCGACATAAAGTTAGAGAACGGTTGTAATTCAAGAGAGACATTACCTTCACGGTACTCACCTGCATCGATGTTGGTACGAACACCACCAGCACCAACAAGAGAGAAATCAACCGCCATACCCGTTACAGCTTCAACGGCTTTAGTATTCGCCCAGTAGTATTGACCTGCAGCAACTAATGGAGCAACATCTGAACCATGAATGTCAGAACCTTTATCACCCGGACGACGAGCATGAAGGATCTGATCAGGCACTTGCGCAATCACTTTACCGTATGCTTCATCAACCGCTGGCTTATATTTAGTGTCGATAGTTTCACGCATCGCACCATTTTCAGCCGTGATCTCAATATCATCATGCTCAGAGATAAACGTCTCTACATTGTGGTGATGATCATGAGTTAAACGAACTTCTTCAGTACGAGAAGCGTCCGCATAGAACTCATCATTACTTAGTAATAAGTTAGCACCTTCACACGCTTTCACTTTACCATTTTTATCAAATGTTACGCCAACTTGACCAATTGCTTCTGCATATTGACCCGCTTGAACGATACAGGTTGATGATTTACCATCTGGGTTAGCCACCATCTCAGCATATTGGCCATTATTCTCTAGACCGATATCAGTGAAATCACCTAATAGAGTATGTGAGTGTCCGCCCACGATGGCATCGATACCGTTAACATTTTTCGCAATCATCACATCTTTCGCATTACCGATATGCGTTAGTGCAATGATGTTATGTACGCCTTTTGCTTGCAGAGCATCAACCGTTGCTTGTGCGCTCTCAACCATGTTTGAGAATTTTACGTCACCAGTGTTTGGTGCGATATCCGCCATGTCATCAAGAACTAGACCAAATACCGCCACAAGATCTTTATCTTTTGGTAAGTTATCTAAATCTTTAACTTCTGTTTTATTATTACCATCAAAAGCATAAACAACATATGGACGTAAGTTTGTTTGACCAGCCAGATCAGCGTCTGCACTTGTATCAACATTTGCCGCTAATACAGGGAAATTAATGCTGCCAATAAATTGATTTAACTTATCATTTGATAGATCAAATTCATGGTTACCCAATGCCATTGCATCAAGTCCCATTTGGCTCAATAGATCGGCGTTCGCCATCCCTTCATTTAATTTGAAATAAGCACTTCCCTGCCATGCATCACCGCCATGTAGGAAAAGGAAGCTTTGGTTTTGCTCTTGAGCGGCTTCTTTGTACTGATCTGCTTTAGTTAACAGGCGAGGGTAACCACCAAACTCGTTATAAACTACTGCGTCATTAGCAACAAAGCTAGACTTTACACCATCAAAAGAAGAGTGAGTATCGTTAACGTGTGCAATGACAAGAGTAAAATCATCTGTATTCGATTGTGAAGCACAGCCACCTAAAATGGCTGCAACAGCAATAGCAGCAACTTTTTTTGCTAATTTCATGGTTATTCCTTTTATTCTCTAAATAAGAATATATTTATAATTTATTAAAATCCGGCGCTTATTATAAAGTAACACTTTGTAATAACAATCACTGCTACCACGAAAAAATAGAGAAAATATTGCTTTTGTGATTCGTTTCGCCTATTACGATTAAATCAAAGAAACAAGACAATAAAAAAGCCACAACACAGTCACTTCATCAGCTCTGCATTGTGGCTCTATTTTAATATCTCAGATCGATACCCAAAGTCATTGGCGTTGCTAGTAGGCGGCAAGTGAATGAGGCCCCATGAGTATAGGTTTTCTATATAATTGGGGCGAATGAATATCGCCAACAACCTAGCAACTTCAAGTAAGAAGGGGATAATTAAGAGATATCTTCTAGCGGCAATTGTTGATTAGCCGCCTCTCCATTATTGCTCACAAACCCTTTCAAACCGACAACATGAACATGCTCTCGATCCTTCATGATCTTACGGATCAATTTATAGGTCGTCCCTTTTTCTGGGCTGATATTCTCGGGCGCAGCAATTAATAGCTGCATATCAAGTCGCTCACACAGCTCAAACAAGGTAGCAATCGACTTCGCATCCAGTCGTGCGGCTTCATCTAAGAACAACAAGCGACAAGGGATAATATCTTTACTACGAAGTCGACGTGACTCCTCTTCCCAACTCTGCATAACCATTAATAGAATAGCTTGACCCGTACCGATCGCCTCGCCGGTTGATAGCGCACCACTTTCTGCCCGTAACCAACCTTCAGTTCCTCGATTCACTTCAATACCCAGTTCAAGATAGTTACGATAATCGAGTAACTCTTCACCAAGGGTTTGAGCAGTACGTTGCCCGGTATCAATATGAGCATTAATACGTTGGAACAGTTTCGCCATTGCTTCCGAGAACGTCAGTGCATCATTATTAAACAGGTCTTGATGTAACTCTTGCTGTTCAGAGAGGCCAACCAATAACTGAGTATGGGTTTCTCGGATATTGACGTTAAGACGAACCCCTTTAACCTGACCAAAGACGATATTCTGTAGCCCTTGGTTAAGCAGTCGAATACGATTCTGCTCACGTTGGATGGTTTTACGAATAATATTCGCGACGCTTTCAGAGCTGATCGCAAGACGTTTTTCTCGTTGGGTCAACTCATGAGTTAAACGCGCTAACTCCACTTCCATCTCTTCAATCGCTTCTACTGGATCATCGGTTTGAATAATATCCTGACGAATACGCTCTCTTAAGTGCTGATAAACCTCAACGTAGAAGAGGATTTTACGTTCTGGTCGTGCTGCATCTTCAGAAGCTCGGAGTGCATCACGAAGACGTTCATTATTCGCCACCGCAATACGAAGCGCACCCAAGGATTTATCAGACATCGAACGTAATTCATCCGCTGATTTGTAGGCTAGATCACGACGATTTAAACGACGCTCTACATCACTATCACGCGCTAAACGCAATACAGCACACCAACCCGCTTTTGCCTTCACCACCTGTTGACGCAACTCTTGGTAGGCCGTAATCAATTTTTTGATCTGCTTAATCGATGAACGGATATTTAGTTCAGTGGCAGTCAGCTGTTTCTCATTGTCACTGCGTTTAGTTCTTAGCGTAGAGAGTTGCTGGTAAAGCTCTTCTTTACGCTGTTCAGCTCGGTTTGCACTGTCAATATCAGCACGAACCCCTAAATCATCTAGCTCACGTTGAAATTCTACCAACGTCTCTTGTTTTGCTTGATGTGCGCTCTTCAATGATGCCAATAGTTGATTATATTGGTTTAACTGGCTTTGCTGCTGCTTTCTTTGCGCTCGACTTTGAGTACGCTGTCCTTCCGCCGCGAGCAGCTTCACTTTAAGTTGCTCATTCAGTTCACTGCTTTTGTTTACCAATTCAATCGAGTCTTGATAATCAAAGTGATGACGACGTTCATAAAGATCAGCCAAGATAAACTGCTGCTTTTTCAGCGACTGTAACTGTTGATCAATTTGCTGATAATCAGATTTTACTTGTTCAAACTGCTGAGGATCTGAAGCTAAAACATGCTGACAAGTCTCTAATGCTTTAACTTGCTTACCATGTTTTTGGACAAAAATAACCGCTTTATCGAGTAGCGCAACTTTATTACCACTCTCTTCTAATTGAGTCGCTAAGTTAGACTCTTGCAAGGTATTCACCAACGGTGACAGTCGATTCAGTAACGAAATAGCCACTTTATCTTGCTCTAACTGAGACTTAAGTTGAATACCTTGCTCAGTAAGCTCATTAAGTTTTGCTGTGCCGTTATTAAGCTCTGTTCTTGCTTGTTTTAATCCAACTTCAGGATCATCATCAAACACCACAGACAAATGAGTCGCGACAAACTGATTATAACTCTGATATAAACGTTGTAATTTTTGAGACTCAAACGCAGTGGATGCATGGTCTTCAATCAATGCTTCACGCTGCTCTCGCAAATCATTTAATCGCATTTCACGCGCAGCAGTGCCAAATAGCGGTACTTTCGGGAAACGAGAGTAACGCATTTGGCGATCATTTAAATGAACACAAACCGCATCCCCTAAATCATCGGCATCAAATACATTATCATCGAAAGCATCTAAATCCCCTTCAATAATATAGAGATCATCCGGGCAATCATCTAGATTGACCAGCTTCTCTTTCACCCCTTTAAGATCAGAAACCACAATCGCATGACGTGCAGGACCATAAAGTGAGCTGAAATAAGGCGCATCTTCAAGTGTTACATCATCATAGATTTCAGAAAGAAGAACCCCACCTAGGGTATCGGCTAAAGCGTGTAATCTTGGATCACTGTTACCACCAGGTTGAGCTAAACGTTCGATTTCAGACTCTAATTGACCTTTCTTCTCAGCCAATTGGTCACGACGTTGAGAAACTTGACGTTCAGCATCTAAAACCTGCTGCATCGCATTCGTCACGCTCAATGTTGAATCAAAATCAGCCTCGATATTGACTGCCGTCGTCTGCTGTTCAAGCAGATCAAGTGCCGAATTGGCGGCAAACCAAGGTGCCGTTGCTTTTTCTAGCGCAGTAATTTTAGTGGTTAAGTTCTGTTTATGATTACTTAACGCTAAACGTTGATCAGCTTGATCTTCTAACTGGAACTGTCGCTCTTCCATCTGCTCTTGATGCAGAGCAGCACGCTCTTCTAAAAACAGTTCATCATCAACAACAAAGTGGGTCAATTTATGATAATCACCACTTAACTCTTTCGCTTGCTGCTGTTGACGTAGTCGACGTTGAAGCTCATTAAATTGCTGTTGAGTCTGCTCTTTATTGGCAACAATCTCTTGGAAGTGCTGACCTTGCTGGATTAACTGACGCGCCGTATCTGCAGCAGCTTGACGGTCAACGTTTTCACCACTTATCTGACAGACTAACTTGAGTGCATCTTCAAATTGCTCTGTGGCAGCAGAAGCAATATCTAACTGATGCTGCAACGAGAGTAACGAAGAGGTTAAAGCCGTTTGTTGTTCTTTTAAATGTTTATTCTGTTGCTCTGCTTGCTTAACCGTCAAGTCAGGATTTTGGCAACTCGCTTTGGCACGATTTAACACGTCTACCGCTTGCTGATATTGCAAAGCGCGAGTTTGTTGAACATCCAAAGCTTGTTGATAATCGGCCAGTTGCGACTTTAAGCTATCAACTTCATCTTCAAAGTACTGACCTTGCTGTTCAGACTCCTCTAAACGCTCACTTGCCTCTTCGACAATCATCACCTGCTCTTCAAGCTTTTCTGCCAGATCTTCTAGCTCTTCTTGGTAACGGGTAATTTTTTGATGCTGGCGAACGGCAGATTGCACCAATTGGAAATGATCTGATGCGCCTTGGTGGTCAATCTCTAGTTGTTGTTCAAGCTCTTTCTGTTCATCGAGCTTTTCACGTAACATGACAGACTGCTTATTCTGCTGTTCAACTTGTTGTTGAGTAGAGAACAATTCTCGGCGTTGCTGTAGTGTTAGCTCAAGATTTTTACGACGCTCATTGGCGTTGCGCATATAATCTGCAGCAACATAATGGGTTGCTTCAGTAATTAAATGTTTAAAAAGATCACGATCTGATTGAGTGACTTTGATCGCTTCAAGGGTCATTCTATTCTCACGTAATGCCCCTTCCATATCTTGGAATGCTTTTTTCACACCACCGTTTTGAGGTAGAAGGTAGTCCCTTAACGATCGGGTAATCGCACTTGAGATCCCACCAAATAAAGAGGCTTCAATCAAACGATAATATTTACCACGGTCACTTTGATTACGCAGTTTCTTCGGTAACACGCCGTATTCAAACATTTCACCATGGTAGTCGGTAACGGAATTACACGCGGTAAACTGAACACCTTCAATCGCTAGCGCAAACTCTTTCAACTCATTGATCGGACGCACTCGTGCTTGGCCATTACCTTGAGTTTCAATTAATAATTCAGAAACAGAGATCGCCGTCGGCAACCCTTTAATAATGATCGGTTTGATTTCAACTTTCTTATCTCGTCCTGCAATCTGTTGTAACTTAACGGCAAAAACAAGGCGTTGATTCTTCGAGTTTACAATCTCTAAAGCAGAATAACAGGTGCCCGGCTTTAACTTACCGTGTAATCCCTTATCACGGGAGGCATTTGAACTTCCTGCTTCGGTGGTATTTCGAAAATGAAGTAGTGTCTGATCTGGGATCAGCGCCGTAATAAATGAAGCCATCGCCGTCGATTTACCGGCACCATTTCCCCCTGAGAGGGTTGTCACCATTTCATCAAGATCAAAGGTTCGAGCAAAAAAGCCGTTCCAGTTAATCATGGTCATTGAGTGAAACTTACCACGTTCCATCATAATGATTGCTCCTGTGTTACTTGCTCATATCTCATTTCATCTTCGTTTTTTTCTGAATCAGGATCTAACAACGACCCCTGATTTGGCTGCTCATCATGAACGACCGCTTCACCATCACGAATCATTCTTAGCTGTGCTTCACGAGGATCATCTCCCGCACGAACATCGGCACCAAAACGGAACACTGATTCACTAATTCTGAATTTACCGCTATCACCAACCGATAATAACATCCCGAGACGACGAAGACGGCGGAGTGAGGTTTTCACTTTGTCGTTCAATTTTTCTTTATCGAGATCGGAACCTGTTGCACGATGGGTGACTAACTTCATTAATTTCGCTTCATCGGCTAGGGTTAAAAGTTCGTCATAAACATCGTGATGAGTAAAGATCCCCTCTTGTGCAAGACGTTCAGGACTTAGGTAAAGAAAGCAGAGTACCTTACCCACCAGCATGTCCAACTCAGAAAGGACACTGCGACTAATATACGAGCTAGAACGTGGGCGTAGATAAAAGAAATTTTCAGGCGCACGAACTAATTCAACATGATAACGTTGATAGAAATGGGCTAACTCATGTTCAAATTCCAATAAAAAAGCATGATTATCAAGATCTTCATTACCAATATGGCGACCAGAACGAAGAAGACTATCAAGCTCAGGAAATAACGGGCTGGCAATTGCTTTTGCTAACTGCTCTGGAATAAGTTGTTCAATATTTATCGATGACATTGGCCTGTACCTTGGCTCCAAATTTATTTATATCCTGCCACAGTGGTTGCACTGCGTTGAGTTCATCCTGCGAATAACCCAGTCGTACCGCTTGATCCACCACTAAGCGGGCAACATCAAAATGTCGACTTTGAGGATGATCCTCTAAGTAATTACTCAATAACTCGGCTAAATGGATCGGTTTTTGTTGATGCTTATGTTGATGCAACATGTCAGCAATATGCTCACTAAGGTAGCTTCGTACACTTTCAAGCTGTTCAAATTCCATTTCTGGCGGTAATTCACCTAAGACTTCTTCATTGCGAAGCACTAACGCATCATCTCTCATATCAAAAAGACGATCAGCATTGGCAAACGTTAAATACCATGGTGCATCAAAATAATCAGTTACCGATTGACGAAGACGCTGACTAAAGGCTCGGTTCTGATCCATATCGATAGCGGTTCGGATGAATTTATGAACATGACGGTCATAACCAATCCATAAATCGATCGCTTGCTGTCCCCAGTTAATAATGCGATCGAGTTTACTTTGTAAGTTAAAAACAATATTTTCTACAAAAACCAGATCACTGTTGCCATGAGTTAACTCTTGGATTTTAAGCAATTGACTTTGCAGCTGATCCCCTGCCGCTTGTAATGTATCTTGTAACTCTTGTAACGTATTAGAGGTTTCATTGAGTAGCAGTTCACAACTGGTAATCGCGGCTTGCCAATCTTTATTCAACAGTTCAGCAATGTCATTTTTAACTTCTTGCTGCTGCTCATCCATTGTTCGCTGATTGAGGTCAATACGTTCAAATAACTCAGCAACAGAATACTTTAAGACTGCGAATACATGTTGATGCCAATAACTCACCTCTCCACCTTGCTGAGCCGCTTTAACGGCTTTAGCAATCTCATCAGCCACCATAGTTAATTGAATAGAAAGCTTTAAGGCTGAGTACTCTTTATGGCGCGAGTAGTAATCACAAATTCCAACAGATAAAGGTGTTAAACGATAGATACTCGCACCTTCACTGAACTCGCTGCTAAAACGGTTGATCAATCGCTGTTTGACCATATCGTTGATGGTGTTATTGGCTCGAAATGCAATGGTATCTCTTGATTGTTCAAATTGATCACTGACAATACGAAAAGCATCGATTAACTCACCTTCACTTAACTCTTCTTCAAAACGATCTTGGCTTAATGCTGAAACAGCAAGTAAAAATCCTAAGCGCTCTGGGGGTAAAGAGATTGAGAAGTCGTTCTGTTTGACCCATCCCACAAGCTCGGGAACAGTCTGGATCATTTCACTCATTCGCTATCCTTGAATCAAATTAAAATATGCTCAATTACAGTTTAGTAAATAAGTCATAAAAAACATATAACTACACCAAAAATTATTGATATAACTAGGGGAGAAATAAATAATGCTACTCCCCTAACAATTTCAAGTAACAAGGGTATATAAAAATTAAATAGGCTTACGTGCCCACACATGAATATATCGTCCCAGAGAGAGATAAGGCTCTTGTTGGCATAATTTCATCTCCATCTCTAAAAGCTGATCAAAGGTATATTCTCCAACGTCTTGTTGACGAATATAGTCGTGGATACATCGTACCCCACTTTTGCCTGAAACCTCTAATCCCGCATCAGTTAACCACTGATAAACTTCATCAGGATCGAAAGCTTGTGTCGGTTGTAATTTGAATCGCTTTCGATGAGGCATTCCGTCAATGACATGAGGAATATTACCACAAATTAAATTTTTAAAAGTTAAACCTGTATTGTTATAAAACATTAATGAAAAGTAGCCACCGGGCTTTAAGTTTTTAATTAAACTTTCAACGGCTTTTTGTGGCTCAGCCAACCACTCAACAACGGCATGGAATAGAATTACATCAACCTTTTCAGATAAATAGTGATCAATATCTTGTGCTGCACAGTGAATTAATTGATACTGAGGCATAAGTTGTGCTTTTTCAATTTCAGCAGCGGCAAGTTGTAACATTTTTGCTGAAATATCACACAGAGTAACATGATGTCCTTGAGTGGCCATTTTTTGAGACATTTGTCCAATACCGCCACCAGCATCAAGAATAGATAAAGATTGTTGAGGAAATTGATCCATAATTTGTTGTAGATCACGCCATACAACCGCTTCACGAATTAACCCTTTTTGTGAGCCATAGATATTTTTAGCAAACTTATCTGCAATATCATCGAAATTTCTATCTTGAGCCATTTACTCTGTTCTATCTATTTTATGTCATACAGAGGCATATTTTCGCATAACAATAGTAAGAATAAAGCTATTCTTACCTTATAAACTCTCAACTGACGATTATTCGGGCGAATTTGGATGTTTGAACTAAAAAAAATCTTATCATCAATGCTTATGCCACTTCCAATGGTGTTAACTATTGCTTTATTTGGCCTGCTGCTGCTGTGGTTTACCCGTTGGAGCAAAACAGGTAAAAGCCTAGTAACTTTTGCTTGGGTTGGATTATTTTTAGTCTCATTTCAGCCGGTATCAACGCGTCTTTTAGTTCCTCTCGAACATCAATATCCTGCTTTTATTCCAACCAGTCAGAGTGTTGATTATGTCATGGTGCTAGGTAATAGCCATGTGGTCGATAAAAATATGCCATCAACCTCTGAAATTAGTCGTGCTGCTCTGATGAGATTAGCTGAAGGGATCCGTATTTATCGTATGTATCCTGGGGCAAAACTCATTTTATCGGGTTATGCAGGAGGGACATCGATATCCCATGCTCGAATGCTCGCTCAAGTTGCCCTTGATCTCGGGGTAACCAAAAGTGATATTCTGTTATTAGAGACCGCAAAAGATACTTGGGAAGAGGCATTTCAAGCTAAAGCGGTGGTCAAGCAGAGCCATTTAGTTTTAGTTACCTCAGCAAATCATATGCCGCGTGCCATGGCTGAATTTAAAAGTACAGGACTTGATCCGATAGCAGCTCCAACTAACTTTCTTGCCCATCAAGATATCTCTCAATTTTGGATTAAATATACCCCTCGGGCACTCTATTTAGAACAAACTGAAAAAGCATGGAATGAAATTTTAGGTCAGTGGTGGCGTTATGTACGAGACTGGGCAGACACGACTCAGAACCCAGCGATTGAGTCAAAATCGTTAACAGAAGAAATAGAAGAAGATAATCATCAAGCCGTTAATGAAGCAATTAACCCAAATACAACGAAACAACTCACTCAGCCTTCGGCACCATAAATAGACCTATACCCAAAGTAATTGGAGTGGCTAGTCGGCGGAAAATGAATAACCTCAAGTATATACCGAATGATTCTTTCTATTAATAAATAGCAAAGTTATGGACAAAAATGCCAACTTGATATTCACGATAACATGAAAATCAAACTGGCATTTTTAGTTTATTGATTGCTCATCATTTAATTGTAACGAATCAAATAATTAGCCGCGATAATAATTTTGCGGCACAAATGGCATTTTCACCACTTCCATCGCGAGTTTTTTACCACGAACCTCAGCAAATAGCTCAGTACCAATTGCTGCAAACTCAGTAGAGACATAAGCCATGGTTACCGGTTTGCCAGCAGTTGGACCAAATGTTCCACTGGTCACAATACCCACACGATTATCGGCACCATCAAACAGCTCAACCCCTTCACGAATTGGTGCACGAGACAGTCCAACTAAACCGATACGTTTACGAGCCACATCTTTGGTGACAATTTGAGAAAGGATTTTATCAGCCCCAGGGAAGCCCCCTTCGCGTTCACCACCCGTACGACGATTTTTGCTCACCGCCCACAATAGACTCGCTTCAACTGGCGTCGTTGTGGTATCGAGATCATGTCCATAAAGACAAAGTCCACACTCTAAACGCAAAGAATCACGCGCGCCTAAGCCGATCAACTCCACTTCATCAAATGCCACTAAAGCTTCCGCAAATGCAACCGCTTTATCTTCAGCGATTGAGATCTCAAAGCCATCTTCACCCGTATAACCAGAGCGACTGACAATGCAGTTTTCACCCAGTAACTCGATGGTTTTTACATCCATAAAGACCATTTCATTAACGGCTGGGTTCAGTTGTGCAAGTACACTCGCGGCTTTCGGACCTTGTAGAGCTAATAATGCGCGGTTATCGATCACTTCCAACTCAACACCAGTTGGGAGGTTATGCTGTAAGTGAGCAATATCTTGTGCTTTACACGCCGCATTCACCACCACAAAAAAGATGATCACCCATATTCGCCACCATCAAATCGTCAAGAATGCCACCTTCTGGATTGGTAAAGAAAGCATAACGCTGTTTACCTGTAGGGAGATCAATAATATCAACGGGCGTTAATGACTCAAGCAATTGCGCCGCACCATCACCATAAATTCGGATTTGCCCCATATGAGAAACATCAAATAGTCCCGCATTCTCACGAGTATGAATATGCTCTTTTTTTACACCTAAAGGGTATTGAACTGGCATTTCATATCCCGCAAACGGTACCATTTTGGCCCCAGCATTAACGTGATAATCATAAAGTGCAGTTTTCAATTGTTGAGTCATTTAATTATCCTTAATTAAAATTGATGAGTTACGATTTCTCTGTGGTAACAGAAACATCTTTACCTGCAAAGTAATCCTTAGTCAATGAGAAAACAATCGGACTGAGAAGTACTAAGGCAATTAAGTTCGGAATAGCCATCATTGCGTTTAATGTATCGGCCAATAACCAAACAAAATCTAACGAGCTGGTTGCTCCAATCGGCACAGCAATAATCCATACAATACGGAAATATTTAATCGCTTTGATACCGAAAAGGTATTGGATACATTTTTCACAATAGAAACTCCAACCTAAAATCGTTGTAAATGCAAAGACGGCCAACGCAATCGCAACAATATAGTTACCAATATTAGGCAAAGATGATGCAAATGCTGCAGACGTTAGCGCAGCACCGTTGGCACCTGATGTCCACTCACCAGAAACTATAATTGCAAAACCGGTAATTGAACAGACGATTAAGGTGTCAATGAATGTCCCTAACATGGCGACCAAGCCTTGAGCAACTGGATTGTTGGTTTGTGCCGCCGCATGAGCAATCGGGGCTGAACCTAAACCCGCTTCATTGGAGAACACACCACGAGCAACACCAAAACGAATGGCAGCCCAAACCGCAGCCCCAGCAAAACCGCCCTGCGCTGCGGTTGGCGTAAATGCACTCTCAATAATTAAAGTCCAAGCGGCTGGTATCGCACTGGCATTTAGAAATAAAACAACACAGCCCGCACCAATATAGAAAAAAGCCATAGCGGGAACTAATTTACCGGCTACATCTGCAATACGGCGTACACCACCAATTAAAACCAGTGCGACTAAGATCATCAAACCAATGCCTGTCGCTACCGCTGGCACACCAAAGTTGACTTCTAACGCATTAGCAACAGAGTTCGACTGCACCCCATTACCAATACCAAAACCAGCAATAGAGCCAAATATTGCAAACAGAGTACCTAACCAAGCCCACTTACTAGATAAGCCGTTTTTGATGTAGTACATCGGGCCACCAATATAGTTACCTTTGTCGTCTTTTTCGCGATATTTTACCGCGCAGACAGCTTCGGCATATTTGGTCGCCATACCAACTAATGCAGTACACCACATCCAAAACAGCGCACCCGGCCCCCTAATGCAATCGCCGTTGCAACACCGGCGATATTACCAGTACCTATGGTGGCAGACAGTGAAGTCATTAATGCATTAAATGGACTAATATCCCCTTTAGCTGATTTATCTTTATCTGGAATTCGACCACTCCATAAAAGTTTAAAGCCAGTCCATAATTTTACAATTGGCATAAATCTTAAGCCCAGCATCAGGAATAACCCAACCCCAAGAATTAAGATCAGCATAGGGACTCCCCATACAATGCCGTTCACCGATGAGACAAAACTTGTTAGTAGTTCCATTTTATATCTCTCCTTAACCCTTTTAAAAATATCGTTCACTCAATAAAGTGAAACGATAACTCCAAAACCATAATGCTACATTTTATTAACATTAATCTTTAGTTGACCATTAATTTTTAAATAAATCTAGGTCTTTGTTCATATAAACAACAAATAAAGACTATTTATTATTCTGTTGATATTAAAACGTAAGTGAATTGTCATTATTTTTAATCTATCGCTCACTTTTGTCGTTTTTATATTGCGGCAACATCTTCTCTTCGGTATGTTTAATGGTATTAAATGTTTACCTAGTTTAGCGAAAAGTTTAATAACAGCTTTAGTAACCGATTTAATAACGGTAATCGTCCACTTTAATAAACCACATAAAAATTAGTGATTAGGAGTACATAATGGAAAGTAACTTAAAATTCACTCAGTCTCACGAATGGATTCTTGATAATAGTGATGGCACCGTCACCGTTGGCATCAGCGATCATGCGCAACAACTATTAGGTGATGTTGTCTATGTTGACCTTCCTGCCATTGGTGATGATATTGATGCTGGAGATAACTTCTCTCTTGTTGAATCAGTTAAAGCTGCCTCTGATGTTTATGCACCAGTCACTGGTGAAATTCTTGAAGTAAATGAAGAGTTAGAAGATAGCCCTGAATTAATCAATGAAGAACCTTATCAAGGCGGTTGGATTGCAAAAATTAAACTTAGCGATCCAAGTTGTTTAGACGATCTATTAAGTGCTGAAGATTACCTAGCGACCATCGAAGAGTAATTGATAATAATGAATCCATAGCACTTTCCATATGGTTATGGATTCAAATTAATTATCGCATGATGAGGGAAGCAAACTCTCAGTGAGACATGGAATATTGTTCAAATACCGTTAAATGGATACCCGCATGACATCTAATCTTCTTGATACATTAACTGGAAATTCTGATTTTGTTGAACGCCATAATGGCCCCACCAGCCAGCAACAACAAAATATGCTAAAAATGCTCGACCTTAATAGCATGGAACAACTCATCGAACAGACCGTCCCAGCTCATATTCGCCTACCCAATCCTTTACATCTTGATGCACCACTTAGCGAAACCGATATGCTCAGCAAATTAAAAACTATTGCTGAAAAAAACATCATCAATCGCAGTTATATTGGTCAAGGTTATTACAATACTCATGTTCCAGCCGTCATTTTAAGAAACGTATTAGAGAATCCAGGTTGGTATACGGCTTATACGCCTTATCAACCTGAGATCTCACAAGGTCGTTTAGAAGCATTATTAAATTATCAACAGATGGTCAGTGATTTAACGGGAATGGAGATCGCTAATGCCTCTTTACTCGATGAAGCCACTGCGGCTGCAGAAGCAATGACTCTATGTAAGCGTGCCGGTAAAAGTCGCAGTAACCTCTTCTTCGTTGCCGATAACCTCAACCCTCAAACCATTAGCGTTATCAAAACACGAGCGACCTTCTTCAATTTTGAATTAGTGATAGATAAAGCAGATAACCTTTCTGAATATGATGCCTTTGGTGCCATTCTTGCTTACCCATCAACAACCGGTGAAGTCTGTGATTTATCCGAACTCATTGCGACAGCTCATCAAACCAAGTGTTTAGTGACGGTTGTCAGTGATCTTCTCTCTTTAACGCTATTAACACCGCCTGGTGAAATGGGTGCCGATGTCGTGATTGGCAGTGCCCAACGCTTTGGTGTACCAATGGGATTCGGTGGTCCACACGCCGCATTTATGGCGACGCGTGATAAATATAAGCGAACCATCCCTGGCCGTGTTATTGGAGTTTCTAAGGATAGCCAAGATAATTCAGCACTGCGTATGGCGATGCAGACTCGTGAACAGCATATCCGCCGCGAAAAAGCGACATCTAATATCTGTACCGCTCAAGCACTGTTAGCCAATATGGCCTCTTTCTATGCGGTTTATCATGGCCCACAAGGGTTAAAGGCTATTGGACGTCGAGTTCATCATCTCACTGCCATCTTAGCAAAAGGTGTAGAGCAAGCAGGTTACTCGCTACAACATCAATCCTTTTTTGACACAATAACCGTTAACACGGGTTCAGCAACAGATACTGTTTATCAAAAAGCGCTAAATGCGGGTATGAATTTGGCTAAATATGACGAGAAACTGTCTATCAGCCTTGATGAAACCACAACTCAAACGGATGTAGCAGAGCTAATTTCCCTATTTATTAGCATTGACCAACCCACTGCAAATTTAGCGGATCTAAGTGCGGTAGTTTCTCAGTCAGAATTCGCAGCTATTCCTGAAACGTGTCAACGTCAATCGGCTTTCTTAACTCATCCAGTATTCAATCGATACCACAGTGAAACAGAGATGATGCGTTATCTGAAGCAGTTAGAGAACAAAGATTTCTCATTAACTCACGGCATGATCCCTCTGGGCAGTTGTACCATGAAGCTCAATGCGGCGGCAGAAATGCAACCTGTCAGCTGGCCTGAGTTTGCGAATATGCATCCATTCGCACCACAAGAGCAGACTTTAGGTTACCAAGAACTCGCCACTGAATTAAATAAAATGCTTTGCGAGATCACCGGTTATGATGCTATCTCGCTACAACCCAACTCTGGAGCACAAGGTGAATATGCTGGTTTACTCGCGATTCAACGCTATCATCAGTCTCGCGGGGATGACCACCGTAATATCTGTCTAATTCCAAGCTCCGCGCACGGAACAAATCCAGCCAGTGCTGCGATGGTTTCAATGAAGATCGTGATTGTTGCTTGTGATGATGAAGGGAATGTTGATCTCAATGATCTGGATGAAAAAATCGCCAAACATGCCGATAATCTCTCTTCAATTATGATCACTTACCCATCAACTCATGGGGTTTATGAGACCGGTGTTACTGAGATTTGTGAAAAAGTTCATGCTGCTGGTGGTCAAGTTTACCTTGATGGTGCCAATATGAACGCCCAAGTAGGTCTCACCTCCCCTGGCTTTATTGGTTCTGATGTTTCTCACTTGAATCTACATAAAACGTTCTGTATTCCACATGGTGGCGGTGGTCCGGGTATGGGGCCAATTGGTGTCAAATCTCACCTGATTGATTTCTTACCAGGACATGTTCAGCAAGAATCTGAGTTTGCAGTTTCTGCCGCGCCAATGGGATCAGCATCAATTTTACCCATCTCTTGGGCTTATATCTCAATGATGGGGACTCAAGGCTTAACACAAGCAACCGAAGTTGCCATTCTTAATGCCAATTACATGATGGAACGTCTCCGCCCTCACTATCCAATTCTATTTATTGGTGAAAATGGCCGCGTCGCACATGAGTGTATTATCGACATTCGTCCACTGAAAGAGAGCTCAGGGATCAGTGAAGAGGATATTGCAAAACGCTTAATGGACTTTGGTTTCCATGCACCAACCATGTCATTCCCTGTTGCGGGAACATTAATGATTGAGCCAACAGAGTCAGAATCTAGAGCTGAATTAGATCGTTTCTGTGATGCGATGATTGCAATAAGAGAAGAGATTACTCAAGTCGAATCTGGCGTGTTGCCATTAACTGATAACCCATTGGTCAATGCACCCCATACCCAAGTAGATTTAGCTTCAGATGAGTGGACTCACCCATATAGCCGTCAACAGGCTTGTTATCCAGCAGGTTCAACCGCTAACAAATATTGGCCTTCCGTCAATCGCGTTGACAATGTGTATGGTGATAGAAACTTAATCTGTTCATGCCCACCGATAAGTGATTATGAAGATTAAGTTGTGATATTCTAAATAAAAAGATAAAAGGGCAATCAGTCGTGGTTGCTCTTTTTTATTGTGCTTTGCACATTTTCTCGGTAGGGCGAAATTTCTCTTTAAAAATTAATACCATTAACGCCAATAATACTATTTTTATGAATATCGTCTCTTGGAGGCCGTGGGGATATTCATGGATATGACATAAATAACTGGTGTGAATAAAATTAGCAATGATTATCAAGCTATTAATGAGTATCAACCGAGTATGAGTCATTAATAGTAATAACATCAAACTAAAAATTGTTAAAATCACTGATAGTCCCCACATAAGAGCAGAGTGGGAAGTTTCACCATGATTCAAAGTCAGCAGCATCATCACTGTTATTAATAAAGTCGAAATGATCTCTTTATTACTAAGACTCAATAATAGTTTTATCTTATTCATGACATGATTCATCTTAATTATTTATAGGATTTTACGATTATAAGACAAAATCAGAGGTATTTATAAAAAATTTTAACCAAACCAATTGCTGATTCAGCATTAAAGTAAAAAGATGAAATGAAACATTAACACCATTAATAACAAAGACATACTGCACAACACAAAAGTAACAAGTTGAACACAATACTTGATTAATAAACAGACAGTTATTCATTTTTTGTTTTCTTGTTCATTTTACAATTCTTTTTTAATTCAATATTGGTAATCTTAATTTTCAATTTGGTGTTTACTATTCCTGCTTTTTTATTCTGTTTATATGCTTCTTATTTAATCTAGCTAAAATGCAAAAAAGCGCAACGAGTTAAGATAAATAATACCTATACCTAAAGTAATTGGCGTTGCTAGTAGGCGGCAAGTCAGTGAAGCCCCATGAGTATAGGTTTTCTATATGATTGGGGCGAATGAATATGGCCAACAACCTAGCAACTTCAAGTAAGAAGGGGATAAAACGTTGCGCCAATATCTTCAAATGAATATGTCGATTAGATAGCCGTTAATTGATGAAGTTTTTTCTTCTCTGAAATTAAACGGATAGTCTCTTTTAATAGCATGATACGAGGTTCAATACTGTCGATTTCCACATACTCTGCAGTGCTATGGAAACCACCACCAATGGAACTCATGCCATCTAATGTAGGAATGCCTAATGACGCCGTGGTATTCGCATCAGAACCACCGCCACACGCCATCCAAGTAATAGGAATATTGACATTCTCACCCGCTTTTTCTACCAGCTTCATTAGCTTTTCTGTTTCTGTTGATGGGCTCATGGCAGGTACAAACGCAGATTGTGTAATAGTTGCAGACGTTCCTTCAACGAAACTTGTTTCAGCCATTGCCATCAAACGGCCGTGAATATCTTGATACTCACTGTTATCCCAATAACGAAGATCAACTACCGCTTCGGCACTGTCAGCAACCACGTTAGCCGTTACCCCACCCGAAACAACGCCAACATTTAACGTTGTGCCAGACTCAAGGTTAGAAAGCTTATCAACATTAACAATCCAGTTTGCCATTTCAGAAATCGCACTGCGTCCTTTTTCTGGATCATTGCCTGAGTGGGCGGCAACACCACTAAATTTGACGTTATAGCGCGCCATTCCTTTTCTTGCTTTAACTAACGAACCTTCATAACGCCCCGCTTCCGCCACTAATGCACACGAAGATTTTTTCGCAATCTCAGTGATCCACTCTTTTGAATATGTTGAGCCAATCTCTTCATCTGGATTCATCACCACACAAATAGACAAGTTATCTAATACCGCAGGATCTGACATTTTTAATGCATGAACAATGGTTAATAAACCCGTTTTCATATCACCACATCCAGGGCCATAAATACGAGTCTCGTCCATGGTCATCGGGCGTTCGGCGACAGTACCAACAGGGAAAACCGTATCCATGTGACCTAATAACATTAAGTCAATTTTTTTAGTTTCTGGCTTATTACGGATCTCAAGACCTTTACCAGCGTCACCTAAAGCAACTTCTTTAATCTGCCAATTGAAGGCTTGATACTTCTCACTCATTTGAGCAGCAATATTGTTAATACCGTCAACATTCAAGGTGCCACAATCAACATTAACTAATGCACGTAATTCTTCAATATAACTTGTTAAATCAAAACTCATTGTCGTTACCTCTAATTTTTATTATTTTTATTAAGGAATCTTTCTAAAAAATGGCTTTAAAAAAGGCTACTCAATCAGATTAAGTAGCCTATTATGGTGTTACTCTTATTTTAGTAAAATTCAGCTATTACAACTTAGTTATTACAACTAATTAAACAAAAATATTCATGATAAACATGGCGATAAAGGCGTTAAGCACCGAAATTGCAATCATGATTGGAATATATTTGCCTTTAGTGCCAACAACACCAAGAATACGACCAGCATACTGAACTTGTGAGCCCATTAAATACATTGCAGGCGCTAAAATCGCTAAATGTTCACCAGACAGAAGACCAGCATCAAATAAGCTAATAGCAACACCAACACCGCCCCCCATCGACATCCAAGAGCCGAGTAAGACTGTTGCCGCTTCACCCGGTAGACCAAAGACCCCCATCACAGGAGCAAAAATAGTCCCGATCATCGAAAGTAAACCAGTGATAGTAAGGATTTTAATCACAACAAATGCCATTAATACATTTGGAATTGTGCTTAATGTGGCAATCTTCCAGCCTTTTACTGCACCACGAACAAAAACATCGGTTACCATTGGTTTTTTAGTTGCTGCATCAGACATTATGCCGTCTCCTCATTAAGTTCTTTATTTGCTGTTTTCTTGCTGCTTCTCTTCTCTTCGAAATTTAGGTAAATACGGAACAGATTTGCACCAACAACCTTCATAACCAACATCACCACTAAACATAGGCCAATCGAAGCAGGAACCGCCGTTGAGCCATCCATCGCCGTTAAGGTAAATAACACAGCACCTGATGAGAAGAAGTTAACGATGGTTGCACCCGCTGAGAATTGGAACATGGTAAAGACATCACACTCTTTTTGTGTAATATGCCCCTCATCTAACAATCCTCGTGTCATGGAAGCCCCGGCATCGGTCGATTGTAATGAAGCAATTAATGCCAAACCTGTAGAACCCGGGACACTTAAAAGAGGACGAAGAAGCGGTGTCATTAGTTTACGTGCCGCGGCAAGTGCGCCGTAATGCTCCAAGACTTCGACCATCGCAAGAGCGAACATCACTGTCGGTACTAATGTTAATGCAAAGATAAAACCATCTTTAGCACCGCTACCGCCTTTACCTCGAAAAGAGGTCGCAGCAGTTTGAACACCTTCAGCAGCATCTTGTACTTGGTAAACCACTTTACCAAAAGAACCATTTAAAGTTGTAAAATCAAAAGCACCATACCAGTTACCTGATTTTAATAAGCCAGAAAAAAAGATGGCCGCAAAAGCAAGGGCGATATAACAACCAATTGTCACTTTCCTTGCGTTACTATTTGAGTTACTCATAGTTAATCCATATTGTTATTGTTTTAGACAGATTCTTGTTTTAGACAAATTGATCATACAAGAACCTAGTTCTTTTCTCATCAATAAATACCCATTAATGAGTATCCAGTTTCATAACTTCCACTGTAATCACAATACACAAACTCTTACATTTTAAACTCTGGATAAACCACTAAATTGATGATATTTAGGAGTAAATAATCAAACAACAATAAAACAAATTCGACCAAATCCATCACAAGGCAATCAGCACCACAACAATAAAGCAACAAAAAGTAACCATAAATAGATAACTGAAATAATTACGCGTTATACCTAAAATAATTGGCGTTGCTAGTAGGCGGCAAACATGGAGGGTATAGATATAAAAAGAGCCAATGATATTATGAAGCGTTGAATTAAAGCTCTAAGTTACATATTTATCAAATGTAATTAGAGTTACTTGTGGGCAAGCGAATGTCGCTAACAGCCTAGCAACTTCAAGTCAGAAGGGTATATACTTCAAGTAATAAAGGGATAAAAACACCTCAATAATGGAAAGCATAAAATGGTAGATTTAACTCGACGTCGACTATTTAGTAAAAAACGTCATGATCCAGAGCCAGCAACTCGTTTGCCTTGGTTAAAAAGTCACGCTTTATTTATCGATAAATGTACTCGGTGTCAGCACTGCTTAACTGCTTGTGAAACATCCATTATCGTAAAAGGTGAAGGTGGCTTTCCCACTGTCGATTTCACTATTGATGAATGTACATTCTGTTATCAATGTGCAACGGTTTGCCCTGAAGATCTTTTTCTTGAACAAGATCAGACACCTTGGCAAGTAACAGCAAAGATTGATAACCGCTGTTTAGCGACCAATAATGTTGAGTGTCGTAGCTGTCAAGATATCTGCGAACCGATGGCGATTCAGTTTAAACTCCAGTCAGGGCAAGTAGCTCAACCTAATCTAGACATTTCGCTTTGTAATGGGTGTGGTGCTTGTGTTTCCATTTGCCCGACGAAGGCAATAGTCATGATCAGTAAAAAATCTGCAATTCATCAATAAGCCTGCCATAACATCCTATTAATTCAGCGAATTCTAGCCTCATAATTGATATCTATAAATTGTGTTCTATAGTCTAAACTTAATGGATAAACCACTCATTTAAAAACAGAGACAAATTTTTAATTATGTCATTAGGTGAAGTACATATTTCTAGTTTAGTGGTTCAGGCATTTCCTGAGCATTTAGAACAAGTCAAAGCTGCTATCGAGGCAATCGATAGCGCTGAAATTTATGGAGCAGACAAGAACGGAAAGATAATTGTTGTACTAGAAACAGAAAATCAAGGATTTGTTACTGATATTATTGAAAAGATCAATAACTTACCTAATACATTAAGTACTGCATTGATCTACCATCAAATTGAAACCGATTTAGATCAATTAGACGAAACAATACTCAATACAAAATCTGAGGGTGATGTATGAAAATGACCAGACGTGCGTTTGTTAAGGCAAATGCAGCTGCTTCGGCTGCCGCGGTTGCGGGTGTCACACTACCAGCCAGCGCAACCAACTTAATCGCAAGCTCCGACCAAACAAAAATAAAATGGGATAAAGCTCCTTGTCGCTTCTGTGGTACTGGTTGCTCAGTTCTTGTGGGAACCCAAAACGGAAAAATAGTCGCGACACAAGGTGATCCTAAAGCGCCCGTAAACAAAGGTCTAAACTGTATTAAAGGCTATTTCCTCTCTAAAATTATGTACGGAGAAGACCGCCTAACAACTCCGCTACTTAGAATGAAAGATGGGAAATATGCCAAAGATGGTGACTTCCAACCCGTCTCTTGGGATACCGCTTTTGATATAATGGCAGAGAAATGGAAAGCTGCGCTGAAAGAGAAAGGCCCCTCTGCAATCGGTATGTTTGGTTCAGGTCAATGGACAGTTCAAGAAGGTTATGCTGCAGTAAAAATGCAGAAGGCAGGTTTCCGCTCTAACAATATTGAGCCCAATGCGCGTCACTGTATGGCATCAGCGGTAGTCGGTTTCATGCGTACCTTTGGTATTGATGAGCCAATGGGCTGTTATGATGACTTTGAAAATGCCGACACGTTTGTGCTTTGGGGCTCAAATATGGCAGAGATGCATCCTGTTTTATGGACACGTATCGCCGATCGTCGTTTAAGTCATCCTCATGTTCAAGTCAATGTCTTATCAACCTATTATCACCGCTCTTTTGAGTTAGCCGATCACGGATACATCTTTACTCCTCAATCTGATCTTGCGATTGCTAACTACATTGCTAATTACATCGTACAAAATGATGCGGTAAATTGGGATTTCGTTAAGAAACATACTCATTTCAAACAAGCGACCACGGACATTGGTTATGGTTTACGCGATAGTGATCCATTGCAAAAGAAAGCCAAAAATCCAAATTCAGGAAAAATGAGTGATATCTCTTTTGAAGAGTATAAAGCCTCTGTTGCCCCTTATACGGTAGAGAAAGCCTCTGAAATGTCTGGCGTATCAGAAGAGAATTTACTGAAGTTGGCAAAACAATATGCCGATCCAAACACTAAAATCATGTCACTTTGGACGATGGGCGTAAACCAACATACCCGTGGTGTATGGATGCAGAGCTTGATCTACAACCTTCACCTTTTAACCGGTCGTATCGCAACGCCAGGTAACAGCCCATTCTCATTAACAGGTCAACCTTCTGCTTGTGGTACAGCACGAGAAGTCGGCACATTTGGCCACCGTTTACCCGCTGATATGGTGGTTGCAAACCCTAAACACCGTGCAACGGCTGAAAAAATTTGGAAACTACCTACAGGAACCATTGATCCTAAACCCGGGTTTCACGCCGTACTACAAGACAGAAAGCTCAATGATGGTGCACTGAATGCTTACTGGATTATGTGTAATAATAATCTTCAAGCAGGGCCAAATATCAATGAAGACCGAATGCCGGGCTACCGTAACCCTGATAACTTTATCGTCTGTTCAGACCCCTACCCGACTGCATCAGCACAAGCCTCGGATCTTATTTTGCCGACGGCTATGTGGGTAGAAAAAGAGGGCGCTTATGGTAATGCAGAGCGTCGAACTCAAGCTTGGTACCAACAAGTAAAATCTGTTGAAGGGGCAAAATCTGACCTTTGGCAAATCATGGAGTTCAGTAAGCGCTTTAAGATTGAAGACGTGTGGGGTGAAGAGTTAATTGCGCAAAAGCCAGAATACCGTGGCAAGACCATGTATGACGTACTGTATCGTAATGGACAAGTTGATCAATTCCCTCTTTCTGAAGCTCAAGAACTAAACGATGAATCTCATGACTTTGGCTTCTATGTACAAAAAGGCTTATTTGAAGAATATGCGTCATTTGGACGTGGTCATGGCCACGATTTAGCCCCTTATGATCGTTATCATCAAGAGCGCGGTCTGCGTTGGCCTGTCGTGGATGGCAAAGAGACGTTATGGCGATTTAAAGAAGGTTCAGACCCTTACGTTAAGCCTGGTTCTGATTATGATTTCTATGGTAAGCCTGATGGCAAGGCCAATATTATATCTGCGCCATATGAAGCGCCACCAGAAGTCCCTAATGCAGAATACGACCTATGGTTATGTACTGGGCGCGTATTAGAGCACTGGCACACAGGCACTATGACTCGCCGAGTACCTGAGCTTTATAAAGCAGTTCCTGATGCACTTTGTTATATCCACCCAGCTGATGCAAAAGAGCGTGATTTACGTCGTGGAGATGAAGTACTCATTGAGAATAAACGTGGCGAAATTCGCGTTCGTGTCGAGACCCGTGGTCGCAACCGTCCACCAAGAGGATTGGTATTCGTTCCATTCTTTGATGCTCGAATCCTTGTTAACAAATTGATTTTAGATGCGACTGATCCACTCTCTAAGCAGACAGACTTTAAGAAGTGCCCAGTCAAAATCACTAAAGTGGCTCTAAAGTAATCGCCTGATTTTAAACTAAATAAATACGTTTAAATGAACAATTAAGTACTTTAAACCGAGTCATTTTAAATAAATAGCAAACATGGAGAAAGAGAATGAAACGTATATTTGCGATGCTTATTTCATTCAGTATTTTACTAATGAGCTCTGCTTATGCTGAGCAAACCCAAGACGTTTACCCTGGTGGTAATGGTGGAGTTGAATCCCTACGTGGGCCCGTTGAAATTGAAATCACTCGCCCAGCGGATGATTGGAAGCGCCAACCTAAATTTCACTCAACATTAGAGGCCGATTACGTCTATCAACCACCGTTGATCCCACATAATATCCGTCATTATGAGGTCTCTCTTAATGTTAACAAATGTCTAGCGTGCCATAGTTGGAAAAATGCGGATGAAATGGGTGCAACCAAGATCAGTGTGACTCACTTTATTAGTCGTGATGATGAGGTGTTATCTGATGTTTCACCTCGCCGTTACTTCTGTCTACAGTGTCACGTCCCACAGAAGGATGCTAAGCCATTAGTTGAAAATGAATTTAAACCCGTTAAGTCTCTACAATAACTTGGCATAAGGAGAGACTAATATGAAATTATTAAAAGCATTTTGGAAGCGGTTAAGATCACCCAGTAAAGCCGCAATGGGGTTTATTCTCCTTATCGGCTTTTCTGGCAGCTTAATTCTCTGGGGAGGGTTCAATGCGGTGATGGAAGCATCAAGTACAGAAGAGTTCTGTGGTGACTGCCACGCCCCTATCGTTGAGGAGATCCAAGAGACCATTCACTATTCAAACCGTTCTGGTGTGCGTGCTGAGTGTGCTGATTGTCACCTCCCTCATGATTGGCCCTCAAAGCTTGCACGTAAACTTCAGGCATCGAAAGAGATCTATGGGGATCTAATCGGTGTTATCGATACCGATGAGAAGTTTAATGAGCGTCGATTAGAGATTGCATCAGTCGAGTGGCAACGTCTAAAAGCCAATGATTCACAGGAGTGTCGAAACTGTCACCAATTTGAATTTATGGACTTTTCTGAACAGGGACCTCGTGGTGCACGATTACACGCCACCGAGTTAGCCTCTGGTGAAAAGACCTGTATCGACTGTCACAAAGGGATTGCCCACGAATTACCGGATATGCACGGTGTAGAAGGTTGGTAAACGAGGAGTATTTATGAGTCCGTTAGAGATAACCTTTTGGAAAGTCTTAGGCTACTTAGCTTTGCCCGGCATTTTTATTATTGGTTTTATTATTGTCGCTGTTTTTGCCGCTGTTCTTTTAGCAGTCACCAAAGATAAAGAGATAAATTAAAAATTAATTTAATGCTTTCGATAATATCGATCAAAAAGCCCCGTTTATCATGATATAACTATCATAGTAAACGGGGCTTTTTTATTCGAGCTCAACAAACCGAGTATTAACCAAGGTAATCAGGTGGGTAAATCATAGAATCACACTGAAAGTTTCAAATTAATAATAATTGTAAATTTTTTAAAATAAATATTGGTTAAATACTTGACAATAATAGAGCCCTTGCCAGCTCTTGTTTTTATGAGATTTTAACATAGTTATCCACTGTTTCTGTGCATAAACCGCCCTGTGGATAAGTTTGTTATCTATTAAAATGCAACAAATTTTCACAAAATGTCAACATCAAGTATAATTAAAAATCCTTGACCTGAGTCAAAGAATCCACCGTAAGCCATATTACATTTTCATAAGGAGCGAAGATGCTTAATCTAGCCATTATTGGTACTAATTGGATCACAGAAAAGTTCATTGATGCATCCCATCAGAGCGGAGAGTTTACTCTCAAGGCAATCTATTCCCGCCAATTAAAACATGCGGAGTTCTTTGCTAAGAATTACCAACAAACTGAACAATATGACGATCTTGTTGCACTTGCTCATGCGACCAATATTGATGCTGTATATATCGCTAGCCCAAACTCTCTGCACTATCAACAAGCTCTGCTGATGCTAAAAAATGGCAAGCATGTGATATGTGAAAAGCCATTAGCCTCTAATTTAGCTCAAGTTGAAGAGATGTATCAAGTGGCCAAAGAGAACAACGTCATTCTGTTTGAAGCATTTAAAACGCCTTTTTTACCGAACTTTCAAGTTATCAAAGACAATTTGGCACAGCTGGGTTCAATCAGACATGGATTAATCAACTATTGCCAGTACTCTTCTCGTTATCAAAAATACTTAAATGGCGAGAACCCAAACACCTTTAACCCTCGTTTCTCAAATGGCTCAATCATGGATATTGGTTATTACTGTCTTGGGGCTGCGATTGAACTATTTGGCCGTCCAAACTCGGTGAAAGCAGAGGCTTTTCTTTTAGAGTCAGGTGTTGATGGCAATGGCAGTGTTATCTTAAATTATGGTGACTTTAATATTGTTATTCTTCACTCAAAAGTGAGCGATAGTAAAATTGACAGTGAAATCCAAGGAGAATCTGGATCATTAGTTATTAGCCATATTTCGGAATGCGATAGTGTTACGTTAATGACTCGAGAAGGCAAAACAGAACAATTAATGGTACCACAAGAAGAGAATAGCATGATTTATGAAGCTCAAGCTTTTGCTGATCAAATCAACGCTAACAACCCAGATTTAGCGGCTCAACAACGTTCATTAATCGTTGCTGAAATATTAACCGAAATACGTCAACAGACGGGTGTTCTTTTCCCGGCAGATCAGGTATAACTAGTTATTCGTCTTGAACAAAACGTTGTTTCCTATTTAACATGATTAAAAATAGAAACATTATCAAGATACGTTATTGGTATAAAAAACGTCACCTCAATAACATATGTATGGTTATGTTGTTGAGGTGACATCTAGACTTATTAACCGTCAATTTTCGTCATATCAGACTGAAATTTAAAGAAAAATCATTATGGAGAACTACCAATGGAATGGTATTTAGCCGTTATCCTTTTTGCATTTAGTTCAACCATTACCCCTGGACCCAATAACATTATGATCATGTCCTCAGGGGTTAATTTTGGAATTAAAAAAAGCATTCCCCATCTATTAGGCATCGCCATTGGTTTTCCCTTTATGGTGGCTGCTGTTGGTATTGGCTTTTCAGCTCTTTTTACGCTGTTCCCACAGCTTCATGAGATAATTAAAACGGTAGGGGTTGCCTACCTTCTTTATCTTGCATGGATGATTGCTAATTCAGCCGCATCCGATCTTTCAGTGAAGAAAAAACATGCCATTAGTTTTACTCAAGCAGCCCTATTTCAGTGGGTTAACCCAAAGGCTTGGGTGATGGCAACTGGCGCGATTGCTGCATACACATCAATCAATGAGAATTTATCTTGGCAAGTCATGATGATTAGCTTTAGTTTCTTTGTTGTTGCAATCCCTTGCGTCGGCACTTGGTTACTTTTTGGTTCTTATCTAGCGAAATACTTGGAAAACATCAAATACAGAACTTATTTTAATCGAAGTATGGCGCTGCTTTTAGTGATCTCAATTTTGCCAACAACAATTGATATGTTGAAACAATATTTTTCCTAGTTCTAGTAATCAAAGTGAAATCAGTAATATACCCTTCTTACTTGAAGTTGCTAGGTTGTTGGCGATATTCATTCGCCCCAATCATATAGAAAATCTATACTCATGAGGCCTCATTCACTTGCCGCCTACTAGCAACTCCAATTACTTTGGATATAGAGGAGTAAAAATGAAAAGAAAAAGCGTAATTCAAATACGATCAACAGAATCTTCTGATGCAGAGGCACTCAAAGCAATTTATGAACAAGTAAATGCGTATTCAGGAACACTTCAACTCCCCTTCCCCTCTTTAGAACTATGGCAAAAGCGACTGAATGGAATACCTGAGAATGTCTACTCTTTTGTCGCATTAATCGATCAGGAAATTGTTGGAAATATTGGTTTTGAAATTAATCTATCACCACGAAGGAGACACGTTGGCTCATTTGGTATGGGCGTAAAAGATACGTATATCGGTCGAGGGGTCGGAAGCCGACTCATTGAAACTGTCATTGAGCTATCTGATAATTGGCTAAATTTAAAACGTATCGAATTAACTGTTTATACCGATAATCAGGCCGCTATCGCATTATATGAAAAATTTGGTTTTGTCATAGAAGGAAAATCTGAAGATTATGCGTTTAGAAATGGGGAGTATATCTCTGTATATCATATGGCAAGGATTAATCTAAATCGGTGACATTTCATACAAAACAATCTCCTTTATATTGTAATTTAAGTAAATTAAGCTAGTAAATAGTCTTAATCAGGTAAAAAATAAGTTTTGATATAAAATATATATCAGAACCTTTTTTTATTTCCTTAATATATGCCCAAACTCAATCCTCGTAATCAGGCAATTCGTAATACCAGTATTGTCAGCTTATGTACTAATATTTCCTTAGCCTGTTTAAAAATGGTCTTTGGTAAATTTGGCCATTCTCAAGCGCTATTTGCTGATGGTCTGCTTTCTTTATCTGATGCCATTGTCGATATTGTCTCTATTATTGGAATTAAATTTTGGGCGAAACCCGCAGATGCGGACCACCCTAAAGGCCACCATAAATTAGAACAGATTATCAGTATACTTGTTGGTGCAAGTATCGCATTTGGTGGCTTCTTATTGGCTCAAGATGCTCTACAATCATTAATTCAGGTTGAAGAGACAAAGCCAACCTTGCATATCTCTGTCTTAATCGTTATTGCTATTGTGCTTATCAGCAAAAGTATTCTCTATTTTTGGGTCTCTAAACGAGCAACAAAATGGAAATCAACGGTACTTTTCGCGAATGCTACTGACCATAAAGTCGATCTTTTTAGTAGCCTAATCCCTTTGGTTGCTATTTTGATTGAGTATTATTTACCTATTCACTACAGCGTTGACCCATTTGCCTCTTTGATTGTATGTGGTTTCATCTTTTATGCCGCATGGAATATCATTAAAGAATCAACCTTTATCTTAATGGACGGCTTACCTGATGAAGTAAACTTGGAGCCTATTCCAAAATTAATCAATAGCGTAACAAAGTCAGGAACACTAACCCAATATACCATTGAATCTCTTGATCATAAGAATATTCTTATGATTGAAATGAACTACCCAGAAGAATTCACCTTGAAGGAGTGTCAGCAGGATTGCCAACAACTCATAAAAATATGTATGGACTCCATTGATTTTATTGACCAAGCAAAAATAACAATTGTAGGAGGGACAGATGAAACTGTTTCATAAAATGGCAATTAGACACAAAGATGCTCATCATCTATCTCCCTCTGCACCAAGTAAAAAGTTTTGGTTCTTTCTCGGCCCGGCTTTTGTTGCGGCAATCGGGTATATCGATCCCGGTAACTACGCCACCAATATTCAAGCGGGGGCTCAATATGGGTATATATTATTATGGGTTGTGGTTGCTGCAAATTTAATGGCGGCTTTGATCCAATTCCTCTCTTCGAAATTAGGGTTAGTTTCGCAAAAAAGTCTCGCTAACCATATTCGTGATCATGTGTCGACGCCTGTCCGTTATGGCTATTGGATTCAAGCAGAGATAACCGCAATGGCAACAGATCTGGCGGAGTTTGTCGGTGCATCCTTAGGCTTCCATTTAGTCCTCGGTATTTCATTAATGGAAGGTGCTATATGTACGGCTGTATTGAGCTGGCTCATATTAATCCTACAAGGTCGTAGTTTAAAGAAACTAGAGTTTGTAATTGGTGTGATGCTTGCCATTGTCTGCGTTATGTATATTGCAGAACTTGTCTTCGCCCACCCAGATCCAACAAAAGTAATAGAAGGTATGTTGATCCCTGAAATTCCAGATGAAAATGCGCTTTACCTTGCAACAGGGATCTTAGGGGCAACCATCATGCCCCATGTTATCTACCTTCACTCCTCGCTATCTAAAGGAGATAAAACCACATTAACTGAAGATGAAAAGAGTAAAGCAGTTAAATCCAGTTACTGGGATGTCGGTATCGCTATGTGTATTGCCAGCTTTGTTAATTTAGCGATGTTAGCAATGGCCGCCGCAGTCTTCTTCGGGTTACCCGATGCAGCCAGTCATGCCGATTTAACCAATGCTTATAAAACCTTAACCCCAATATTGGGTGATTCAGCCAGCTTAATATTTGGACTCTCTTTAGTCGTTGCTGGGGTTGCGTCAACGGTAGTAGGAACACTTGCTGGTCAGGAGATGATGCAGGATTTTGTGCTATTTAAAATACCGGTTTCTCTTCGTCGTTTTATTACGATGCTTCCTTCTTTTGTTGTTATCTACTATGGATTCAATGTCACTGAAATATTAGTGATGTCACAAGTCGTATTAAGTTTTGGTATTGCACTCGCAGTCATTCCATTGGTTATCTTTTGTTCAAATAAAAAAATCATGGGTGAATTTGTAATCTCAAAGATGACTAAAATTATAGGTTGGGCTGTGATTGTAGTGATTGTTTCACTTAATGTATTTTTAATTGCAACATCGCTTTAATTGATGCTCTATCCATTAATGCCGTTGGTAATTAAAATTGGACTAGAATATTAAAAAATGAGATTGATATTTCTATAACTAGTACAGAAATATCAATCTATAACAATGAGACTACAGAGAAAATCTATTATGCCCCACCACCATCATCATAATGTAGAGAATTATAACCGTCTATTTGCCCTTGGTATTGGCTTAAATGTTATCTATGTTTTAGTGGAGGGAATTTATGGCTTTAGTGTAGATTCTTTAGCATTAATTGCTGATGCTGGTCATAACTTAAGTGATGTTTTCTCATTATTATTAGCTTGGGGAGCTTATGCATTAGTAAAGAAAGCAGTCACAACACGTAAAACTTTTGGTTTAAAGAAAGTCACTGTATTAGCCTCTTTAACCAGTGCACTATTTTTAATTTCATCATTGGCAATTATCGCTTATGAAGCAATTTATCGATTTGGCAACCCCGTTTCAACATCAGGCACGGTCATCATGATTGTTGCAGCCATTGGTATTGTGATTAATGGCTTAACAGCAATGTTATTTGCGCATGATAAAAATCATGACCTCAATATCAAGGGGGTTTTTATTCATATGGCAGGTGATGCGTTAGTCTCTCTGGGCGTCATTATCTCTGGATTATTAATCAACATTACTCATTGGCATTGGCTTGACTCAGTGACTAGTCTAATTCTTGTTGTAATGGTACTCATGGCAACATGGCCACTATTTAAGGCGTCATTTAATTTTGCTTGCGATGGCGTTCCTGAAAATATTGACACAATGGAAATAGCAAATAAATTAGTTTCAATACCGGGGGTTAATCAACTTCATAACTTCCATATTTGGCCTGTGAGTACAACCGAAAATGCAATGATTTCCCATGTGGTTACCGATATAGAAACAGACGATTACCCTGAATTATTAGCGAAAATAGAGAAAGTTCTGCAAGAAGATTACAATATAATTCAATCCACCATCCAATTTGAATCCCCAACAACAGCAAAAGAGTGCGAAGCATTAGAACACCAGCTAGGACTTACAATCGATAAGATCTCTTAATCTAAAGATAAAAATTTGATATTGCCGATGACATCATTCATTCTATTAAAAACGGTATTATCTAAAAGGATGAGTAATGCATGTCGGTCAATGCCATTGCGGTAATATTAAATTATCTATTCAACAATTAACTGAAACAGCAACATCTTGTAACTGTTCGATTTGTATAAGGTATCAAGCTCTTTGGGGCTATTTCACCGAATCACAAGTTTTACTGTCCATTGGCTTACATGGAATAAATCATTACTGCCAGGGGGATAAGATGATCAATTTCTATGCTTGCCCCCACTGTTTCTGTGTCACCCACTACCGCTCAAGCACACCAACAGAGAATAGTCGGTTTGCGGTCAATTATCATTTATTTGATACACAATTAATTCAACACTCGACAATGAAAATCAAACATTTTGACGGGGCTAATAGCTGGCAATATATTAATTAATAAAGAGGGTAACGATGATTAAAGTTCGAGATTTTAACATTTAAGATACAGAAGAGCTGGCTCACCCTTTTTTAAAAGGTTTGGCTTTTATAACCATCCAAAACAAGAAGTCAATATTCGAGGCGAAATGTTAATTAGTTATCTTATGACCAAAGAAACTAGAAATGACTTTAAAAGAGACAACTGGAAATAATTACAACCTAGATATAAATGAAACAAATCACAATGACATTACAGTAATAATTATTAACATAATAAAATGATTTTATTGATTATTTTTCTTTAATATTTATTTACAATCCTAGCCAACAAAACAAATTATGGCTAACCAATTGAAACTAAATATTATTTTAACAATAGTTACCTTTATACATTTAATTGTATCCATTGTTCCAATCTCAGCCTATTTATTCAACCTAGAGAATAAGTTGTTACTAGCCTTTTTCGCACTTCTTTCTTCTGTTTGTGGATTAATGATGTTAATTGTCATTACAAGTTGGAAGTTAAAATTAATCTTATCAATGATATTAATATCAAAAGGCGTACACGGTATTTACCTCTTTTATCATTACCCGAATTCACTTGTATTGGTCATTGCCACAAGCTTTTTATTATTAACGCTCTTTATTAATTATATCGTATTCTGCCAGAAGAAACTTGAAGGGAAAATAACAGAATATAAGAGATAAAAAGAGAGTGAAGCCTCATCCTATATTCGATGTAGTATTCACCAATCAAATTATCTCTTTTTACATCAGGGGATTTCGATTGAAATTTATCCTCGCTCACCCAATTTAACTGTACCGTCTTGAGCAAACCACAACGCTTGTTTACGCTTCTTACCAATTAAAATTGGACCATCATCAAAGAATAGGAAGTTTTTCCATGTCCTTTTAAAAACGCCCCACGTCGTTTCAATCACATTATACTTTTCATAACAAAAATAGATGGTTACTTGGTCTTGCCAATCAATATACTCTGAAATTTCTGTAGGTAGATCGGTTCCATCTGCTTCCCATGTTGTTTGCCAATCGACAGTTTCTGGTTGCCATAAGCTTTGATTAACAGGCCAATCACCTCGTTCAAAATGCTCTGGATCAGGGCTTTGTGCACTAATAAAGTCTTTCCAAAGCTGCATGCTGCGAGCCTGTGTCATTGGTTTAATTAACGCGTAATCTTGTTCAGAAACAGGCATTGATGGGTGAGTAAAAATCCACTTTTTGGAATATTCATCTAAATTTTGATAGCTCATTGTTCTCTTCTTTTTGCACTTAGCCTACTTTTATCTTATCACTTTTTATTGCGACTGTTTCAGGTATCTTATCGTCACGCCTTGATTATTGTTGTTTCATTTTTGGAATAGCGAGTTTACTAATCCAACATATACAAGATGAACCAAACTCAACTATGCTGTAGTCATTGAGCACAACATCATTTAATAGGAATCCTATGACAACATTTGAAATGGTAACACTACTTTTAGCGACAATGGGACCAATGAAAATTACGATTGCATTCTCTAAGGTTTCTTTAGATATGCCATCATAAATGAAACGAGCAGTCGCATTTAAAACCACAATGATTGCCACATCCATTTGTTTGCTCTTTTTATTAGGTGGCAGTGTTTTACTTTCAATGTTTCATATTGATCTTGCATTATTAAGTGTTGCTGGCGGTATTATTCTATTCCTTTATGCGATTCAAATGGTAATGGAAGAACCTAAAGAGGGGGATAATAATAGTAAGCCGAAAAAAGTTTCTCCAAGTGTTGCTATTTCTCCCTTAGCTATGCCATTCATGGCAACACCACAAGCTTTAGTCGCAATAACAACCCTCTCGGCGGGTGCGCCAGAAGTCAGCGGCAAGCTAATGTTATTTGCTGTCATTGTTGCGATTGCCTTACTCGATTTAATTTTTATGTTAAATGTAGAAAAAATAATGAAATTTGCTGGTCGAGAGATCATTCAGATTATTGCAAAAATTGCCGGTATTTTACTTTTAGCATTAGCAACACAGATGATTGTTGGTGGCTTAGCGGATGGTTTAGCAAATTTAGGGTTGATTCCAGCGTATTAAAACAAACGAGACAATCATTCCATGAACGAAAAAACCCTCAATCTAAATGAAAATATATTCATCAAAATTGAGGGTTTTATACTTTTAATTAGAAAGCGTTTCACAATCTAATGTGCTATTTAAAATAACTCAAAAAACTGAATTCACGCTTATCGAGGTGAAACACCTAAAGCTCTAACTGTTTCAATATTCAAATAACGGTCAACAGGTAAGTTATTCTTACGTTGGAACGCATTAACTGCCCTCATTGTATGCTTCCCAATGACGCCATCAATTTCAATCGGATCAAATCCACGAGCCTTAAGCGCCAGTTGGATATCACGGATACGATCTCGGGTCATATTAGTCTCACATAAAATACTACGCCATTCCATTCGACCATCTCTCACCAGTTCACGACGAGTTACCGTCTTTTCAACGGCAGGAATAGTTGTTCGTGCTTCCTTAGCTGGCACCACTAACTTTTTAACTTGAACCGTTTTATACTTAGCTGGGATATCAACGGTACGGTACGTTGCTTCGTTAACAACCACTTTCTTAGTGACATTTTGATAACGATCTTTCTTCTCAAGTAGACAGATCTTATTGCCTGTACGTGTTGTTTTAGTCAACTGCTGACTATTCACGTTATGCCAAATGCGCTCATCATTATCAACATGACGTGTTCTGGTCACGGCCTTATATTTAGCGGGAATATCAACACGGGTAGTTTGACCTTCCGACACTAGCTTGCGAACTTTAACCGTTTTATATTTAGCGGGAATAATCTCTTCACGCGTCGTTGCAGGTGTACTAATTACGCGACGAGAAATCGTCTTATAAGTGGCAGGAACTTCGACAAGACACATGATTTCACCTGTCGCTTCATCAATCTTCTGTATTGGCCCTGTTCCTTTTTTCCAAACGGTATGTGCAGGTTTATCCATAACACGTTCTGTTTCTGTTCTATAAACAGCTGGGACAGTCACAATACGGCTTGACGCTTCTTGTACTAACACTTGCTCTTCAACCCAACGATATACAGGTTCACTCACCGAAACTCGGCTTGTTGCTTCACTAACCAAAACTTGCTCGTCATATCTTTCAACGCGGTCTGGTGTAAAGTGCTCATGATAACAAGAATTGACAGGTGCATTATCGAGATCAATACCGCCTCTTCGTGCCGCATCTAAAACAGCTTGGTTCGCTTTTGGTGAACTCCAATTACGATCGGTACGCCAAGAACGCTCACCTTCACTGACTAATACACGTTCGGTACGGGTTTCATATTTAGCTGGAATTGCAACCTTCTTTGTACCCGCTTCACTCACTACAACGCGCTCATTAACCATTTCGTATCGAGCAGGTTGTACTGTTACTTTTTCATAGGCCTCTTTTGCTACATAATTATCTGTAATCGTTTTATATGTTGGTTCAACCCAGACTCGCGCATAACACTCACCTGGTTTCGCCATTGGTGGTAATAGAGAATCGTTACCATACTGTTTAACTTGATCCTGTTCAATAATCGCAGGAAGAGTCACTGGTTTTACTTGTTCAACCACTATCGGTTTATTCTCTACTACAACGTGTTCTGTTGACTCAACTTGATTATTAGAACAACCAACAAGAGTGAGCATTAAGCCAAATGCTGTCACTAGCTTATAATGCATAATGAACTCCTAATATTTATTATTATGAATTTACTTAAATGAAATTATTTTAATTTATTATCGTTTATTACTAGATATTATTAATAATATAAAGATTAAAAAAGCAAGTGGAATAATAGATAACTTATCGAAAAAGATCCATTTAATTTATATTAAATCTATAAAAACCAAAATAAATATAATTAAATAAATAATACTAATTAATAAAATAATCAGAACCAAAAATAGAGAAGAAGTGAATAACCCCTAACGATAATTAATATTCATTAGAGAGTTTCACTTGAAGTCGCTAGGTTGTTAGCTGGACTTGCTCGCCCCAATTATATAGTACACCTATACTCATGCGGCCTAACTCACTTGCCGCCTACTAGCAACGCCAATTATTTTAGGTATATATCATTAAGAAAAGAATCAATAAGTAAATCAGAAGCCGATAACAACCAACCTCAATATTCGTTACTGTTGTATTGCAATAAAAATCTAACCTTTCTTTACTGTGCTATCAATCTGTTATTTTAGTTAAATAAAACCCTCATTCTTATAGAGTTTAATCCATGACTCAAATTGCACATTGAGATGAATATACTGTGACTTATATTTTAACATGGAAAATATATTTAAATAGAACACTGATATAGTAAGTTTTAATTTATTATACTTAAGTTAACTCAATCATATTAAGTAGTTAAATTGATTAAGTTATATATTATAGCCAGAACATTAAATTCCCGAATTTCATTTTTAAGATATTCCCTAAAATAATGGGCATTAATTGTAGACAAAAAATAAGCGAAGGTCTACGAGCCTAGATATATATGACTATCAACTCATAATGAGTATGATGAGATCTAAAATGAAGCAAAATACGAATGAACTGTTCTGATGAGTGAATAATTCCATAGGTGTGGAATCATCTTCTCGAACCTTGTATAATATCGCTCAATTAAGGTTATTAACTAAAAGAGATTAATGTGAACTTCACCGCAATTTGGCTAATTATGATTTTCGTCGGTTTTCTATTTATCAAAGAAAACAGCACGAACAAAAGTAAACCTAAATTAAAATATTGGGGTTATGGCTTCTTTTATGGCGGGATTATTTTTTATCTGGTCAATGTATTTCAGGATCTCTCTCCGTACTTGTCTCAGCTCAAGTAACTGGATATATACTTAAAATAATTGAAGTTATTCATCACGGCTAGTATGAAGAGTATAAATATAAAAAACCACCTTACTTTAAGTCCATATATACTGGCAAAAAATAAAGTGGTTTAAATAAAGATTAAACAATTAAAGTGACATTAAAGCCCTGTCGTCATATGTAAGCTATAAAACAATCCTCGTCCAATCAACTCTGAACCAAGAATAAGTACTAAAGCCACACCTAAATTAATTGGATTTACTTTTGATTTATTGATCATTGGTAACAACCAAATCAACAGACCGAGCATTAATAACCCAACTTGAATAGAAAGATAACAACCTAAGCCATCAACCAATTCCGATGCTCTAACAATCGATGAGTGAATATCACCAATCAAGTTTGCTTTTGCAACGATGGTGATGACGCTCAGCGCAACAGCTATCACTGCTAAAATAGCAATATTACGATCAAGGGAAAAACGACTATCATTGGCAGAAACAATTATCCATTGTGCAAGCAACAGACCCGCGATAATAACCGTTAACACAAAGCTAATTGGTGTATAGATATTATTCCAAGTCGGGACGGTATCAATCAGGTATACATTAACCATTGAGTAGATAAAAATCCCCCCAAGATCATGGCAATCACCATTAAGAGTTTTTGAATCGCAACGCCACCCTTTTTAACCACCGAAAGCAACCATTGCAAGCCACCCACAACAAAGAAGAGAGCACCAAACAGCACTTCATTCGATAACCAAGCTGAACCGGATTTATTCAGTGCATTAAAGGCTCTTAAAGGCGATCCTAAATGCGTGGTTGAAAAAATAAAACCCAGTCCCATTATCACCCAAAGTAAAAACATTGGATTCTTAAAGTTCTGAATTTTCTCTTCGTTGTGACCTAACACCAAAGCACGAGAGCTAATGAACAGGTAAGCACCAACCGCGGTTTGAGTTAGAACAGTAAAGAAGATTAATGACCATTCGTGAAATATCATCTTAGACCTCCTTAGGATTCGCTAAATAACCGCTGGTATCACCCGTTGGCTTAGAATTTTTATTCAGTTTAATCACAATATTTGGTAGCGTTAAACTTGATGAAGGCAATGGTGCAACATCCGCGGTTGTTCCATACATCTCGCGTAAATCTTGAATTTCACCAAACTCAAGTGCACGTAATGGGCATGATTCAACACACATCGGTTGTTTACCCTCTGCGACGCGTTGATAACAACCATCACACTTGGTCATGTGACCTTTCTGTTTGTTATATTGAGGTGCGCCATACGGACAAGCATTACTACAATGCTGACAGCCAATACACACCTCTTCATCAACCACGACCAAACCATCTTCATCACGCTTATGCATCGCACCCGATGGACAAACTTTGACACAAGCTGGATTCGAGCAATGATTACAAGCTATTGATAAATAATAAGAGAAAACATCTTTTTGAATCCACGTATCACCATCTTGAATAAAACCGCCACCCGCATATTCATAAATACGACGATAATTACGTTTAACATCTAAATCACGGTAATCTTTACAAGCAAGCTGGCAAGTTTTACAACCTGTGCATTTACTTGAATCGATGTAAAAGCCATATTGTTTCATTCCAACCTACCTTATGCTTTCTTAACTACTTGAATATCTACGAGATTTGTATGCTGAGGGTTACCCTTAGCAAGTGGACTTGGTCGTTGCGTGGTTAATACATTGATAGAACCGGCATGATCGATCTTTTGACCATCTGGTGAATACCAAGCGCCCTCTCCTAATGCAACCACTCTTGGCAGAATACGAGGCGTCACTTTAGCTGAGATATGCACTTCACCACGATCATTGAAAATACTGACCATATCGCCATTTTTAATCCCACGTTCATTCGCATCAATGGGATTAATCCAAACTTCTTGACGAGCAGCCGCTTTTAACAATGCCACATTACCGTACGTTGAGTGGCAGCGTGCTTTATAGTGGAAACCTGTTAACTGTAGTGGGAATTTCTTTGCTAATGGATCGTTATGTCCTTCAAATGAATCAAAGTAAATTGGTAGAGGATGGATAATTTCATCTTCTTTTAACTTCCATGTTTTTGCAATTTCAGCCAACTGCTCAGAATAGATCTCAATTTTGCCACTTGGCGTATTTAATGGATTTGCATCAGGGTTATTACGGAAATCTTCATAAGCAATATAATCATGGTCATATTGACGCTTATAGATACCTATCTCTTTCATCGCTTCAAACGTCGGTAATGAAGGGTCTTTTTTACGTGTCTCAGCATACAGGTGTTCAATCCATTGCTGCTGGGTACGTCCTTCAGTAAACGCTTTTTCTACTCCCATGCGTTTAGCGATTTCACTACACATCTCATAGATGCCTTTCGCTTCAAATTGAGGCTCGATCGCTTTTTGTGCATAGATAAAATAAGGAGCATTAGCCGCTTTACCATCCATCGCCCAATCATCCTGCTCAGAGGTAGTTAAATCAGGAAGGATAATATCGGCATACTTAGCAGATGAAGTCATGTGATTATCAATCACAACAATCATCTCACACGCCTTCTCATCTTGAAGGATTTCATGAGTTCGGTTGATATCCGCATGCTGGTTAACAAGACAGTTACCTGCATAATTCCAAATCATCTTGATCGGATTTTTCAGTCGCTCAGCACCACGAACACCATCGGTCAAATTAGTCATCTCTTGATGACGGTAAATAGCATCTGTCCATAAGAACATCGAAATCGAGGTTTTAATTGGGTTTGGTACTGTTGGGAAGCGCACGAAAGGAATATTAATATCACTTTCACGAGCCCCTGTTGAACCACCTGCTACACCCACAGAACCGGTTAACAACGAAAGCATTGCGATAGCGCGACAAGCAAGCTCACCATTCGCAGTACGCTGTAATCCCCAACCTTGATGGATAGCACAAGGTTTATTCGTTCCCATTTCACGCGCAAGTTTAATAATGGTATCAACAGGAATTCCAGTTATTTTAGATGCCCACTCAGGTGTTTTAACGATACCATCATCACCTTGACCTAAAATGTAAGACTTATAATCACTATTTTTTGGCGCGGTTGCTGGTAATGTTTTTTCATCATAGCCCACGCAATACTTATCAAGAAAAGGCTGATCAACTAAATCTTCAGTAATCATGACATAAGCAAGACCAGCAACTAATGCTGCATCCGTTGATGGACGAATTGGGATCCACTGATCTTCTCGGCCACCAGCAGTATCAGTATAACGAGGATCGATAATAATCGTTTTCGCATTTGAGATATTTTTACTCTCAATATAGTGATGAATAAGGCCACCACCTGACATACGTGTTTCCGCAGGATTATTACCAAATTGAATATTAAGCTTAGTATTTTTAAGATCAGAAAATGAGTTGTTGTTAGCCCAGCCCCCATAGGTATAACTTAAGCCTTTGGCAATTTGTGCCGTAGAGTAATCACCATAATGGTTTAGGTAACCACCACAAAGGTTCATTAAACGAGCAATTAATGTTGACTTAGGTGGCCATGATTTAGTTACCGTTCCACCTAAAGTGCCGGTGCCGTAATTGAGGTAAATGGAATCATTTCCGTACTCTTTAATTAAGCGCTGCATTGAGCCAGCAACTTCATCGTACGCCTCTTCCCAAGAGATACGCTTAAATTTACCCTCTCCACGTTTACCAATACGCTTCATTGGATACTTTAAACGGTCAGGGTTATAGACACGACGACGCATCGAGCGGCCACGGAGACAAGCACGAACTTGAGTCTCTTCACCGTAAACATCACTGCCTGTATTATCGGTTTCTACATACTTAATTTCGCCATCTTGAACATGCATACGGAGTGGGCAACGAGAACCACAATTGACTGTACATGCACTCCAAACGACTTTTTCATCACTTGGTTTTAGTTCTTCTGCAATCGCATTTGATGATTTGAAAGGAAGGGTGATACTGCTCGCAATTGCAGCAGCACCCCCAACAGCAGATGAGGCTTTAATAAACCCTCGACGAGTAACATTCATTACTCCAGATCCTGTTTTGTTTGTCGTCATAAAAGTTGCCTGTTAACAATATTAAAATACTACTTTATAGTTAACAATCAAAGTATCGACTATTCACAAAACGGTTATTGATTAACATCAAAGTAATGATACAAATTGTTATACAATTATCCAGTATGTGCATTCACACATACTTTCGAAAAAGTAATGCTGTTTTCACTATTTAATGCTGATAAAATCTATTTAACTTTATATAGATAAGAATAAGAATGATTATTGATACAGCAAAATTACTAGGTGCTCTTTTTTACCAGAAGTGTTCAAAATCAGAGCTACTTGAGATCCTATCTGCATTAGCGTCAGAAGGCGTTGTCAGTAAAACTATCTCCCAATCACTTATACCTCTAAGTGAAGAGGAGTTGACAACTATTTTTTCAGAATTATTTGAAGGAATGGGAGAAATGGTAGCGCCACCTTGGGGATCTGTGTATCTCGACCGTGAAAAGGTATTATTTGGGGAATCGACTCTCTCTTATCGTCACTTTTTACAAAGCAACGAGATGATTTTAGATACCAATTTACGTGAACCTGAAGATCAATTTGGCTTGATGCTATTAGCCTATGCTTATCTGCTTGAACAACAGAAAACCGGAGCTGCACAAGCCTTAATGGAACAACACCTCCTCCCTTGGGCACCAACCTATCTTGATCAACTTTCCCACCAAACAGAACATGATTTCTATCACAAACTTGCAATAGAAACAAAGCAATGGTTAAACACGTTAATGAAAGATCAAAATTTACAAGTTGCCCATAAGCGAATTTACTTTGATGAGTAGTATTTAAATGACAGACACTATCGATAAACATCGTAGGGGATTTCTTACACGGCTTAAAAAGCCAGCAATAGAGGCTGCTGAAAAAGCTCATTCGATAAGAAATGCTCCTCGGCCGCCTTATGCTGTCGATGAGCTGTTATTTGAGCGCTTATGCAATGGTTGTGGGGCGTGTAAAAGCGTCTGTCCAAATAGCATCATTGAAATAGAGAAAGGATTAGCTCAAATTAATTTAGATTATAACGAGTGCTCGCTCTGCGGTTTGTGTTTAACATCTTGCTCAACCCAAGCGCTACATCAATCTATTCCATTGAATATCAATTTGCGTCCGGTGATCTCTCAAGATTGTCATAATTACCTGCAAATAGAGTGTCAGCAATGTCAAAATAGCTGTCCTGCTAATGCAATCTCAATTGAAGAAGATGAATTACCAACCATTACAACAGAAAAGTGCTACGGTTGTGGACAATGTGCTCGGAGTTGCTACATGGGCGTCATTTCAATGTCATTCACTTCGATAAATAGCCAATAATTGAGTTTCATCTTTCTCATTACATTCAGCTTTAACGCTATTTTTAGCTTTAAAATGAAACTAAAACTCGAATATTAAAACTCAATACCATTTCATACGCTAAGCTATTATCATGGAGCTTATCTTTTAAGGCGGCGCTTGCTATGAAATTTTTTGCTTTTTTCTTAACACTTTTGTTGTCTTACTCAGTATCCGCTTTCAACTCTGATTCTCATATTTCTACTTGGGTTAATCAATCTGGTCAATGGTTCTCTTGTGGCCCAGATCAGTGTGATCGAACAATTTATATAAATGAACATCAAGCTCTTCGTGCTTCATTTGATAAAACGCAATTCACCATAATTGGCTATACAAGAGTTGGTAAGTGCCATATCTATTACTTGCAAAATGATGATCACGCATCTTCCCCACCAATATCCCAATATGAAATAACCCAAAAATCAGAATGCTAAACTTGTACTAAAATTAATTTTTCTGGAGCCCCTATGGATGTTCAAAAATATGCTGAAAAAAGTGTACTCTGCTGGTTAGCAACCGCCGGTTCCGACTTAACCCCCAATGTTTCACCAAAAGAGTTGTTTGCATTTATTGATGAAGAACTGATGGTTATCGCTAATATCTCATCCCCCGAAAGTGAAAAAAATATCTTACAAAACCCCAAAGTTTGCGTCTCCTTTATCGAAGTATTTGAGCAACGCGGATTTAAAGTCAAAGGTACAGCTGAAGTGGTCTACCCCAATGATGCCCAATGGCAAACTTACTTAACCGCGCTTGAAATGATCGTCGAAGAGCCTTACCCCATTAGTAATATTTTTGCCGTTAGGGTTGAAGCACTATCTAAGATTTTAGCGCCAAGCTACACCTTATTCCCACACATAAGCGTTGAGAGTAAGATAAAAAAAGCACTTGAAAACTATAAAGTTAACAGCGACAAACAGGGTTAAATTTAAATTAGACTTGATCACTTTATCGTTAATAATCTTTTTGTTTTTATTATCATTCAAGTTACAATTAATGCAGCATTTTTAAAATTCAAGACTTAAGGATAAGTTATGCTTCGCAAATCAGTATTATCTGTTGCATTAGTTACATTTTTCACCTTTACGGCGTCATCTGCATCCGCTACGGAAAGCTCTACATTATCGACAAAACAGCAGTGCTTTGCCGATAAATATAGCCAGTATGTCGATGCATCCTTAACTTGGTATCAAGATCTGGTTAAAATCGCCGTTAATCATGACTCAAACCTAAAACAAATCGGTGATGCTTTTTACCAAGGACGCGTCAATCATTTTACCCTGAATAAAGAAGCCGTCGCTTACTATTTAGTTAATCAACCAGAAAAGGTTAACACCAATAAAAGTGTTGAATCTTGGTTAACACTTTCTCAATCGCAAATTAAAGTCCTTTCTGAAGGTGACACGCCATTAACTAACCTTGCTACAAAGGAGTTTGCTTATCGTCAAGAGTCAGAAAAAAATGACAATTATGCGTTACGCACCGCCTTTAATGAGCTTCTGACTCAACCTACGGTTATCCAGCAACCTTTAGACAAATATAATCACGCAATGACTGAAATGAACAAGATAAGCTGTAAATAATTTGATATTAATGGCAGATCAGCAAGCACTGCTGATTTGCCAGCAATGCCCCCTGCTCCCCCCTTCTAACTTGAAGTTGTTGACTGCGTTTATTCTCCAATGACAATTGTATTTTCCCCAACGACAATTGTATTTAAGCTATTTTTACCTATATTTATAAAAGTAAAAATAGCTTAAATACAAACTGGAGAAAAAATGAGTACATTATTTAGTCCATTACAACTCGGCTCTTTAGAGTTAAACAACCGTATTGTCATGGCACCATTGACTCGAGCTCGAGCATCTGCAGGCCACATTCCGAATGAGATGATGGCAGAGCATTATGCACAACGAGCTAGCTCTGGATTATTAATCGCTGAAGCAACCATGGCAATGGAAGGTTGCAGCGCTTTTCAAGCTGAGCCTGGAATTTATAATCAAGATCAAATCGATGGCTGGAAAAAAGTGACCGATGCGGTCCACGCAAAAAACGGAAAAATTGTTCTTCAAATTTGGCATGGTGGACGAGCGTGTCACCCTGCATTAAATGACGGAAACATTCCTGTTGCACCTTCAGCACTAGCGATTACCAATGATCAGGTTCACACCCCTGAAGGTAAGGTGGACTATACCGTTCCTCGCGCGTTAGAACTCAATGAGATCCCAGTCATTATCGAAGGTTTTAAGCAGGCAGCTATCAATGCCAAAGCGGCAGGGTTTGATGGTGTTGAAGTCCATGGTGCGAATGGTTACCTTATTGATCAATTCTTACGTAATGGAAGCAATAAACGCAGCGATGAATATGGTGGCAGCAGAGATAATCGAGCACGTTTCCTATTTGAGGTGCTCGAAGCCGTTATCGATGTTTGGGGTAATGATAAAGTCGGTCTTCGCCTTTCGCCTTTAAACAGCTTCAACAGCATGCTGGATAGTGACCCTATTGGTTTGTATAGCTGGTTAGCGGAGAAACTTAACCATTATAATCTTGCATATCTGCATTTAATGCGCGCCGATTTCTTAGGTGAGCAGTCTGGTGATATTGTATCACCTGTCAGAGCTGCTTATAAAGGTAACTTAATCACGAATATGGGTTACTCAGAAGCTGAAGCTAATGAAGCAATTAAAACGGGACAAGTGGATGCCGTCGCATTTGGTGTTCCTTACATTGCGAATCCAGATTTGGTTGAGCGCTTCCAAGCAGGTGCAACATTAAACGACCCCGATCCAACAACCTTCTATGTTCCTGGAGCAAAAGGTTATATTGATTACCCATATATGGATCAATAATTTCAGTTTAAAGGTACGGAAATAATCAATAGGATCGTTGTGATTATATATTAACAACGATCCTTTTTATCAATTAAACGGCTGCGGTTTCTGCTGGATGAGTTAAATCATGCTGCTTACTTTTGTAGCCAAAGAATATCGACAAGACCGTACAAAGCAAAACCATAATAGCAATAGGCCACAAAGACTCCGTTGCGAGTAATGCTGTTATCGCACTAATGGTCGCACCTAACGTATACTGACTACAACCTAATAAAGCGGCGGCTGTTCCACTATTTTGACCAAAGTGCTTCATATAACAGACATTTGAATTTGATAGTGTTCCACCTGCAGAAGCAATGATCATCACAAAGCCCGTGGCAGTGAGGAAAATACTTTCAGGGAAAAAGAGTACCGTGGCTAAAACAATCACGCCACCGGCCAATTGTAGGATCAAAAATGAATGAAAAAGCGTTTCAGGCTCATGCTTTCTTAATAAAAAACTATTTAGGCGATTAACAAAGACTATCCCAACGACATTTGCCATAAACAACATTGAGAACATCTCTTCTGTCGTACCAAAATGAATCATGTAAACAAAAGAAGCATTGGTAATAAATATCACTAATGTCGAATAAGAGAGTGCATGAGAGATCAATAGATACATCGCTGATTTTACTTTCATCACCTCTCTAAAGCCCCCCGTTGCAGACTTTTCTTTTTTATCCGATTTAATCGGCTTGGGCATGATTTTTAATGTTAATAGCGCAATAGAAAATGACACAACGCTCATTGAAATAAAGATCCACTCCCAACCCGCTGTTTTTAAAATTAGTGTCCCTATAGAGGGAGCAATCGAAGGCGCAACCATCATAATCAACGTAATAAATGAAAATAATTGAGCAGCTTCTCTTCCTTTTGCATGGTCACGAATAATAGCAGGCACGCAAACCACAGCCATACCGCCACCAATAGATTGCATTAAACGCCAGAACCAAAGAGATTCAAGTTGATGGACATTTGAAATAACGTAACTACAGAGAGCAAAAAATATTAACCCTGACACAACCACGCTACGTCGACCATAACGATCAGAAAGCGGGCCACCAAAAAGTTGTCCAACGGCCAATCCCAACACATAGATACTCACTGTAATGGAGACTTGTGCGGTTTCTACATTCAAATGTTGAGAAATAATCGGAATGGCAGGAAGGTAACTATCTATCGCATATGGGCTTAATGCAAAAATGGACGCGAGAAGTAGCACTAACCTCATTGGGATTTGTATTGTGGATTGACTTGACATAAAATTTCCTTATTTAGCTTTCTAGAAAGATATTAGTTTAAAGATCTCTTTCCAGCAAGATAATATTTAATAATGACGAGATATACACAATTTGTATAATGTTATTGCTGAGCAGAATGTAATACGCAAGAAAATATTGGAAAAAATCGATATAGCTGAAATAATCTTTCAAGAAACACAAATAAATTAAAAAATGGATTTTACTATGAGTCACCAAAATCAAGAATCTGTCGAAGTAATCTTATCGATGTTTAAAGATAACTGGCCGGAAATAGAAAGTGAGATCTCTCCTGCTATTTTCCGCATCGTTCGTGTTTATCAAGATCTCAGTCAACAGCTTGAATCATCCAGTGAAGCACAAGGACTACAACGAGCAGATTTTGGGGTATTATCGGCATTAAGACGGAGCCCAAAACCTTATATCCTCACACCAACAGAAATTAGCCACTCCCTACTTTTTAGTTCAGGTGGTTTAACAAAAGTCCTTTATCGTTTAGAGAAATTAGAGTATATCCAACGACTAACCAATGAAGTAGACAAACGCAGTAAGTTGGTTCAATTAACCGACTCTGGGAAAGTATTAGTTGAGCGATTATTACAACAACAATTAAGTTATGAACAACACTATCTCTCTCCACTTTCAAAACAAGAACAACAACAACTCGATGGATTACTCGTAAAGTTAATCAAGTAATCGATATTGATTTAAGCTTAAAGGGTATAAAATAAGAAACAAAGAGAGTAAATGATGATTCATTGGATCCAACCGCCACAATCTGCCTATATAGCGAAATATATCGAATGTTATTGGTTGATCGAAAAAGACTCAAACTCAGAGACTTATCAATTCCCAAAACTTAACCCCGATCCATCTGCTCATTTAATTATTTCTCCAGCGGATCAAGCCTATTGCTATCGTTTGAATTCGACGTTTATCACTGGTCAAGGTAGCCACTGGCTATATCCACATCAACAAACGTTCGAGTTAGATCATTCCAACCCTTTTGTGCATCTTGGAGTCAAGTTTCATATTGGTGCGCTCTATAGCTTATCTGATTTATCTAAACGACCATTAGAGCTTGATAATATCGAAACGATAAAAGCATCTGGGCGATTAAAGCAACTAGGTTTTAATGAGAGCACTTTAATTGAACTGGCGCGACAAAAACCAATACAGTGTGTGGAGCAACTTGATGCTTTATTCGCTCCTTGGTTTAAAGAGTCCCATGAGGATCAACACAGCAAAATTACACGAGCGGCGCTAGCGTATTTAGATGAAATTATTATTTCAGATCTCGGCAAACAGCTTCATTGCTCACAAAGAACAATCGAAAGAAGCTTTCAGAAAGTAACGGGGTTAACACTTAAACAATGTCAATCCATGAAGCGATTAGAGGCAATGTTGGAGTATCTCTACCAGCGAGAGTCTAGCGATTTACATTGGACAGAAATTGCATTGAAATTTGGATTTAGCGATCAACCTCATTTAATCAGATACCTGAAGAAACAACTCGGCTTCACTCCAAAAACCTATGAAAAAGAACGTGGATTAACCATTGATACCTATGGTGGAGTAAACTCAATCTCTAATTAAAAAAGGGGCAATAATATGCCCCTAACAACGTCTACTGATGAGTATCATTGTCAAAGTATTGCAAACACAAGGCTTGTGCTTCAAGATTCTTTTCGATCACTTCTTGTTCTCTTAATGCTAAATAGATCTCAATACACTGTTTAAGTGCAAATATAAGTTCTACCTTTTTTGGTTTTGCTACAGTTAATTCCAGTTTTTTACTGAAGTCAGGTAAGCGATTCTCAATTTTACGCACACCTGACGGGGTCAGCTTCGCTTGTTTTAATGCTAGCGGAGAAAGAACCACGGTACGAATAAAAGATAAAAACTCCAGTGCTTCAAAATACTCACCACAGGCAATTTTAGTCGTCGCGTAATGTGTCCAAATCCAAAAACGATCTTCAATCCATTGCGGGTCAGGTTGAGGGTATTTTGCATCCATGGTTTTGAATGTGTCAGAGAGTAATGTTCCTCGTTCCCAAAGCACTTTGGTATCATCAACACGAATAACGGCATCAGGTAACGAGACAAATTTAAAATCGACATGGATGGCATCTGGTGCATAAAGAGCAATGACTAACCGTGGTTCTCCCACATGCTCACCGGTAAAGGCTGCGATTTTCCCTTCAATGCTATCAACAATTGCAAAACGTTCATTCATAATAGTATCAAACTGCTCAGGCTTAATCGCAATGACTAAATCTAGATCACTGTATTTATCAAGTGTGTCTGTCGCATAAGAACCACTTGCACCAATACCGACGACTCTTGGATCTTGTTGTAAAACATAAATAATTCGATCTAAAAGCGTTTTATGCGTTGCTGGGAGAGTTTTAGGATATTTCATATTTTACCTTTATATTTAACGAACAGTTAAAACCACGCAGTTGGCAGTTAGTGCGGTAAAATTAACGCAGCATTATAGTAATGCTTTGAATTCGTTAGACTGCAACAAAAATTATCTTCTCTTAACTAAGTCTCTTAAACTGTTCAGGTTTTTATAAAACTCATAAAATAAAATCCACCGCCCCAAATTTGTAACCCTATCTCCATACTCCTGACTCTCCATTCAGCGCAGTTTTTTCAATTACCTTTTCAGTCATCATACATAAAATGAAATTAATTCATGATTGTTTCACAAAAATATCACTCAAAAAAACATATATAAATAAATTTTAAAATACTTTTAATACAATATGTTATTTACATAACCAACATATTTCATTTGTCATTGATCTTGTTATCTGGAGAGGTAAGGTTAATAAAAAGTTAATTTTTTTGAAATTAAATTCTGAATTACTCGTTCTTCTAATGTAACCCAAACACAATGTCAGAAGGACTTAACATGTCAATATTAACAACTGCACTAGCACCAGTAGCACATTTCACTAAATCAACAATGACTCAGTCATTACTCAAAACCTCATTTGTTGCCACCACTCTTTTTTCAGCACTGTCTCAGGCACAATCTTTAGAGATCGAACTAACTAACGCAACCAGTGGAATAGAGTTTGCTGCAGTTTCAGTCGCCATTCATGATGACAGTACAGGATATTTCACTGTTGGAGAATCATTCTCAGACTCCCTTGAGGCGATGGCTGAAAGGGGGTGATGTCTCTGGATTACAGAGCGACATAGAAAATAGCGGAGGGATCGCAGAAACTTTCGGCACACTCACGAGCAAATCATTTTGACCCATCAGATAGCTATAGTGTCACCATTAATGATACTAATAACTTAGGTTATCTCTCATTAGCCGGCATGTTGCTTCCAACCAACGATGGCTTTATTGGTAAAAATAACCTAATGATCTCAAACTTAGCCATTGATGAAATGATCAGCTACTCATTAACCCCTTGGGACGCTGGTACCGAATATAATAGTGAATCAAGTACAACACTACCCGCCGCTGGAGGAGAAGGTTATAACAGTGAACGTGTCAATGCAGAAGGTTTCATTTCAGTTCATCGAGGAGTATTAACTGACCAAGAGTTATCGACATCTGCTCTTGAGTTTGGCGACCGTTTTGATGGCCCAATGGGAACATTAACGATTAAACGAATTGAATAAAGCCAACAACCTAGCAACTTCAAGTAAGAAGGATATATAAAAAACCACTGATTAATCACAAATTAATCAGTGGTTTTTTTTGTTTTACCTTACGACAGATAAAGACAATTAAATTTTTGTGAAAATAGCGGCTGTTGCCGGTACAGAAAGGGATAAATAGCTTCTGATTTAAAAAGTTACACTATGATTTGATTCAATCAGTGATGTAAACTCCGTCATTGCTGCCGAAAGGTTTTCTGATTTATCCCCAAGCATAATTAAACTCGCATCATTAAGAGGCATAATCTCTCCTTGCATACCCGCTTGCTCAAATCGAGAGATATCTGAGCTCTCAATTTTAGTAACAAAAAGTGTGACCTTACCGTACTTACCTTCAAACACTAAATGCAATGCGGTTTGATCACCAAAGCTACAATGGTTTAGAAAGTAAACATGGTGCGGAAAATCTTTTGTAAACTGAAAACCGTAGGGTTCAAGTTTACTGTTAATTTGACTCATGGTCACTTTTTCATCAAGTTGGCCAACAAAAGGCTCTTCATCTAAGACATGTTGAGTCGCCATATCCGCTAAATTTGCATGAGCAGTGCCGACCAAAAGTGGAGTCCAGTGAATTTGACCCACACCTAAGCCGATAGCAAATGCGACTGATGCAGCGATTGTCATCGCTTTTTTAGTAAAGTTAACCTCAACAACATTATTTGTTGATGGAGCGTCCTTTTTTTGCTCTTTTTCTTGAAAGGTTTCCGCTTTTTCTGCCGTCATAAATAAAATCTTATCAGCTAACTCATCAGGCACGTCGACGTTCATGACATCAGCTAACTGTTCATCTAGTTGACGAGTGGATTCAGCGAAATGCTTTAACGGTTTCGAATCTTGCGGATCTAAATCTAACATCTTCTCTATCGCTTGTTGGGATTCTACATCCTTATTTTGAGGATCCGCTAATATCAGGCGACGGAATTCTAATTCATCCATTATTGGACTCCTTAATCTCAGCTCGCTCATTTAAGTTATCTTTAATCTGATTCCGAGCTCTAAATAATCGTGTCATAACCGTATTTTTATTCAATTTCAAAATATCAGAAATCTCATCCCCAGAAAAGCCACATAGAACTTGAAGTAATAACGGCTCTCGGTACTCCTCATCAAGGTTCATAATCTGCTGCTGTAACCATTGATTTTGATGATGAGAGTCATCGTCAGTACGTATATCTTGTTGGTGATCATCAATATCAACTAATTCAAGTTGCTTTCGTTCAAAGCGCCTCGCATTCTCACGACGAAGAATTGTGATAAGCCAAGGTTTTGCTGACTGCTCACTCGTCAAAGAATCTAGGGCTTTCCATGCTCTTAAACACGTTTCTTGAACTAAATCTTCTGCAACTGCTTTATCCTTAACTAGCCAAAACGCATAGCGATAAAGATCTTTATGATACGCCCTCACTAGCGTTTCATAACGTTTCTGTTTATCCATAACAATAGACCCGTAAACTCTGTAATTTCTTTCCAAATAAGTTCAATATTTTTCAAAAAAAGAGTGTAACACCAATGTTATAACTGTGAGTCATTTATCAATGAAATTTATTTTGGTGATTTTTGAAAAAATTAAGAGTCAATACTCGAATTATTCATTTTGGGAGGAGAGCGTTTAAGAAAATTAAATTGATGTTTCGGGGAACAAAACAAAAAAGCCCAAATCTTCGACTAATTGCAATATGCAGTTAGAGGAGACTCAGGCTTTTTATTTATAGATATGTTTTAGTTTATTCACTTAAAGCATATCTATACCCTTCTTACTTGACGTTGCTAGGTTGCTGGCTATATTCATTCGCCCCAATCATATGATACTTCTATACTCATGGGGCCTCATTCACTTGCCGCCTACTAGCAACGCCAATTACTGTGGGTATACTTGTTATTTTTATTAACCGCCAAAGATTGAACGGATAATGTAGAAGATGATAATCGATAGACCAGCACCTGCAGGTAAAGTAATCACCCAAGAAACAACAATGTTACGAACCACACCTAAGTTAAGCGCTGCGATACCACGAGCCATACCTACACCCAGAACCGCACCGACTAAGGTTTGAGTTGTTGATATTGGAAGACCTGTACCTGATGCAATAACAACCGTTGAAGCAGCAGCCAGTTCAGCAGCAAAGCCACGACTTGGTGTAAGGTGTGTGATGTTGTGACCAATCGTCATAATTACACGCTTACCTAATGTTGCAAGGCCGATAACAATACCGACACCACCAAGAGGAAGAATCCACCAAGCTAAAGAAGCTTTAGATAAAATCTCACCTTGAGCTTGAACAATAGAAACAACCGCAGCTAGTGGACCAATCGCATTCGCAACATCGTTAGAGCCGTGAGCAAATGCCATACCACACGCGGTAACAATCATCAGTACTGCAAAGATTTTCTCTACATCATCAAAGCCATGGTTATTATCATTGCCAGATAGCTTGATTCTTGAGATGAAATACTTACCAATCGCAGCAACAATAACTGCAATTAATATCGCTAATGCGTACGCTTCAAAACCAGAGAAGTGTAAACCAACATGCTTAAGGCCTTTCTTAATTGTTACTAGCGCAAGAATAAAACCTGATAGACCCATATAAAGAGGAACGTAACGTTTTGCATTTGCTACCGGGTTCGTTGTGTCAAAAATAAGGCGTTGTGCACTTTGAAATAGTAAATAAGCAATGATACCGGCAATGGCAGGTGTGACGATCCATGAACCTACAATACCTGCTACTTTACCCCAAGATACAGCGTCTGCACCCACACCCACCGTTGCGAAACCAATAATCGCACCAATAATTGAGTGAGTTGTTGAAACAGGCCAACCTAATAATGAAGCAAATACTAACCAGATACCCGCTGCAAGTAGCGACGCGATCATACCGTAAACTAATAATTCTGGTTGGTGAGTAAAGTAACTTGAATCAATAATGCCTTTACGGATTGTTGATGTAACTTCACCACCTGCAAGGTAAGCCCCTGCAAACTCAAAAATCATTGCAATAATGATTGCTTGTTTAATGGTTAATGCCTTAGACCCAACAGATGTACCCATCGCATTGGCAACGTCATTCGCACCAATACCATACGCCATAAGGAAGCCAAAAAGAGCGGCAATAATAATTAAAATGTAACCATAATTTACTAAAATATCAGACACAATAAATACCTTATTTTTGTGCTTATGCTTTACTTAGCATTAATTCTAATCTTGAGCCAACGCGTTCTGCTTGATCGGCAACTCCGCCAATCCACTCAAGGGTTTTATACATGAAGATAACATCAACTGGATTTAAATCTTTTTCCAGTTCAAATAATTGGCGACGTAGCACAACTTGCATGACATCTGTATCACCTTCAATGCGATCAATTTTCTGAATCATTTCAACAACAAGCTGAACTTCTCGACCACGGAACCCCGTTTCCAATAAGCTATCTAACTCATTAATCATTTCAACAGTTAAATCTACAGCATCAACACAACGCTTTACGTATTGACGAAAGTTATCGTGCATTTCTGCTGGAATAGTCTGCTGACGACCAATCATAAGGCCTGCAACATCTTTTAATTTATTTGCAATTTTATCTTGCTGAGTAATTAGACCTAAAATATCTGTACGCTGTACTGGCATAAAGATACCACTTGGTAAAGATAATCTAATTTCTCGCTTTAACTTATCTGCTTCACCTTCAATAAAACTGATTTTCTCTTGATGCTTTTGAGCTTTTGCCCAATCTTGCGCAAGCACTGCATCAACAAAAGGAGTTAATTCGTTTGCTGACTCAGATACCTTATCGATATGCTTTTGCAGCGGTTTGATTGGAGATTTACCAAAAACATCAAAAATTGAATTTACTGACATAACTTTAAACAACCATAAAATGAAAAAATCATTATGTTGAAGAACTCTCCAACACCCAATAAGACTTACAGATTAATTATCTCTTTATTTATTAATTATCTTAACTAAATTTGTCTCTCTATGATTTGATGGTGATAGTAAAGGACAAATATGACAGTTATATTACAATCCAAGAGAAATATGACAGCTACATGACGTATCCATGACAATCCGATGAAAGTTAGATTTCAATAAAATGACAACTCATCTTCCATAAAAAAACATATCCCAAACACATTCACAACAAACCACTTTCACCATAAAAAACAGAAAGCAATTAAACGATAAATCTCTCTTAATTCTAGCCTAAGCACCGTTGATTGCGAGCATTAGTTGTTTTGAATTTTCAGTCCTGTTACAACTATTTGTGATTGGTCATCATAAAAAAGTTATTGAGGCTAGCTTCTCTTATTTGAGTCAACTGACGTATTGGTTGTGGCGACAAACTAAAACGGTACAATAAGTGATGTCACAAACTCGATATTTAACCCACTTGCCGCCGACTAGCAACGCCAATGACGTTAGGTATACCCGTAATTAATTTTGGATTTATCAATGGAACTGATTTTTTCGTTATTCCAGCAGCTCAGTGTTTACCTTGTTATCGCTTATCTACTGAGTAAGACGCCGCTATTTATTCCATTAACCACCATCTCAGGTAGATTAACTCAGCGACTCTCTTGTTATGTCGTTTTTAGTAGTTTCTGTATTTTAGGCACTTACTTTGGTCTCGCCATCGGTGATGCTATTGCAAATACCAGAGCAATTGGAGCGGTAATGGGGGGTATTTTAGGAGGGCCATTTGTTGGCTTTGCCGTTGGATTAACCGGAGGGCTGCATCGCTATAGCATGGGCGGTTTTACCGATTTAGCCTGTGCAGTATCTACCACAGCGGAGGGATTGATCGGGGGATTAATTCACCTCTACTTCTTACGTAAGAATGACATTGATAAGCTCTACAAGCCAGGGATTATCTTTATGGTGACTTTACTAGCAGAAGTCGTCCAAATGATGATAATCCTTATTATCGCTAAACCTTTTGAACAAGCAGCTTCATTAGTTGAAATGATCGCGGTGCCAATGATGTTCTCTAATGCATTAGGTGCTGCTCTTTTTATGAGCTTTATCGATGATAAAAAGCGAATCTACGATAAATATTCAACCCTATTCTCTAATCGAGCATTAAAAATTGCCCAACGTTCGGTGGGCATTCTGCACCATGGTTTTAACCAACAAACGACAGCCGAAATTGCACGAATTGTTCACCAAGAGACCGAAGTAGGTGCGGTTGCTATCACCGATAGAGAAAAAATATTAGCTTTTGTCGGTATCAGTGATGATCATCATAAACCGGGTCGGGTCATCTCTTCAATTCATACCTTAAAAGCCATCCAGGAAGGGAGTTTGGTTTATGCTGACGGTTATCAACTTGGTTATAAATGCTCGCTTTCAAAGCAATGTAAATTAGGCTCTGTATTAGTGATCCCTCTCATTGACGGACACCATAAAGTCTTAGGCACGATTAAACTCTATGAACCCAAAAGAAAACTGTTTTCAACCGTAAACCTAACTTTAGGTGAAGGTATTGGTAAGCTACTATCAAATCAAATCTTAACGGGACGCTATACAGAACAACAAGCACTGCTCGCAAAAGCTGAATTACGCCTCTTACAAGCCCAAGTAAATCCTCACTTTCTTTTTAATACCTTGAATACCATTAGTGCTATTACTCGCCAAGACCCAGAGAAAGCACGACAATTAATTCAATATCTAGCAAAGTTTTTCCGTCGTAATCTCAAACAAAGTTTAGAGTTAGTTCCAATTAAAGAAGAAATCATTCACCTTAATACCTATATGGAAATTGAACTGGCTCGCTTTTCTGACCGTTTAGAAATAAAAATGGATATCGACGATAGATTACTTAACTGCACGCTCCCATCATTTACCTTACAACCGCTGATTGAAAATGCCATCAAACACGGGACTTCAACCTTATTAGAGAGTGGGCATATTGCGATTAAAGGTGAAATTAGTCATGGTATTGGCTGCATTAGCATTACTGATAACGCCGGAAATTTTCAATTATCTGATCCAGATATCAATAAGATTGAAAGTAATGGGTTAGGATTGCAAATTGTTGATAAAAGGTTAAAAAATCAGTTTGGTGATCAATTTGGTTTAACTATAACTTGTGAGCCTCAACGGTGGACGAAAGCGAAAATCACATTTCCATTGTTATGAGCACTGATAACCAAAACATCAAATCCAACATCAAACTCAAGTAAATAAAGAAACTAAGAACACTATGATAAAAGCATTAATCATTGATGATGAACATTACGCAAGAGATGAACTTAACACACTGCTATCAGAAAGTGATAATGTGGAAGTGATTGGGGAAGCACCAAACGCTATTCTTGGGTTAAAAATGGTTCATCAATTAAAGCCTGACGTCATATTTTTAGATATTCAAATGCCACAAGTAACTGGATTAGAAATGCTCTCCATGCTTGATCCGGACACCATGCCATTTGTTGTCTTTACGACAGCTTATGATGAGTTTGCGATTCAAGCGTTTGAAGAAAATGCTTTTGATTACTTACTTAAGCCAGTTGAAGGACCACGATTAGAAAAAACATTAACTCGATTAAATAAACAGTGCTCCACAACAGATTATTCTGCCATTACCCAAGAGATGTTAGAGCTGATTCCATGTTCAGGGCTCCACCGTATTATTATGCTTTCCCCAAAAGAGATAGAGGCCGCTTATTCGGAGATTTCTGGGGTAACGGTTGTCAGTAAAAATATAAAAGCAACAACGCCACTCACCTTAAAAGTATTAGAAGAAAAAACCCCAATGATTCGTTGTCATCGTCAATATCTTATTCATCCACTCGCAATCAAAGAAATAAAACTGTTAGAAAATGGCTTAGGTGAAATCATTACCCTTAATCATCACACAGTTCCGGTTAGTCGCCGTTACCTTAAAGAACTCAAAGAGCGTTTCCTTTATTGCCCAAATTAATCCACGCAATTTAATCACTTACCACTCAGGACGCTATATAACCACTCAACCAATAACACAATGTAAATTATCATTATTTCATTATGATAACAGGCTATGTGGTCACTTCCTTTCAATGTATAAGAAGTGGCTAATTTGCCAAATGGATTAAAAGGATAATTATTATGGCGTGGTTCTTACTCTCGGTAGCGGCATTAATTGCAGGCTATTTTATTTATGGTCGAATTGTTGAAAATATTTTCGGTATCCAAGAAAATCGTCAAACACCCGCACATTCAATGGCGGACGGCGTGGATTATGTACCGATGTCCACTCCCAAAGTTTACCTAGTACAGCTATTAAATATTGCAGGTGTGGGGCCAATTTTTGGTCCAATCATGGGAGCACTATATGGTCCTGCCGCTATGCTATGGATTGTTGTTGGCTGTATTTTTGGTGGTGCCGTTCACGACTATTTCTCTGGTATGCTATCGATTCGAAACAAAGGCGCATCTGTTCCCACTCTTACTGGTCGTTACTTAGGTAATGGCGCTAAACATTTTATGAACGTATTCGCTGTTGTCTTGTTATTATTAGTAGGTGTCGTTTTTGTCTCTGCTCCGGCTGGCATGTTAACTAACTTGATTAACGATCAAACATCAATGAACTTGCCATTAAGCACCATGGTTATCATTATTTTTGCCTACTATATTGTGGCAACGATTGTTCCAGTTGATAAGATCATTGGTCGTTTCTATCCCTTCTTCGGTGCGCTATTAATCTTTATGTCTGTAGGGTTAATTACGGCGATTTCTTTCTCTAGTGAGTACTCTTTGCTGGGAGATTATGAGATGAGCCAGATGTTCACCAACATGAATCCAAATAACCTTCCTTTATGGCCTGCACTATTTATTACCATTGCTTGTGGGGCAATATCCGGATTTCACGCAACCCAATCGCCATTAATGGCACGTTGCGTTGAAAATGAAAAGAATGGTCGTTTTGTCTTTTATGGTGCAATGATCGGTGAAGGTGTTATCGCCTTAATTTGGTGTGCTATCGCGTTATCTTTCTTTGGCTCAGTAGAAAGCCTATCAGAAGCGGTATCTAATGGTGGCCCAGGTAATGTCGTTTACTCATCATCAATCGGTCTATTAGGTGTCTTTGGTGGTATTTTGGCTTTCTTAGGGGTTGTTATCTTGCCTATCACTTCGGGTGATACGGCATTCCGCTCTAGTCGCTTAATCCTTGCTGAGTACTTTAAGCTTGATCAGAAGAATCTGCGTAATCGTTTAATGATGGCTCTCCCTCTTTTTGTTATTGGTGGCATCTTAACTCAAGTGGACTTTGGTATTATCTGGCGTTACTTCGGTTTTGCTAACCAAACGACAGCGGTAATGATGTTGTGGACTGCATCTGCATACCTGCTTCGTCATAATAAATTTCACTGGATCACAACGATTCCAGCCATGTTTATGACAACGGTTGTTATCACCTTTATTTTAAATAACAGTACGTTGGGCTTTGGCTTAGATATGCGAATTTCAACCATTGTAGGTTTAATCTCTATGCTGCTAATTACCGGTTATGTTATTAAAACGACAAAAGGGAAAGGCGAAGCAGATTTAGACGAACCCGTTGAAGAGAAGATGAAAATCAAAGTAAATAAGTGCTAATTGATTGACTGCTTTTAATAAATAGTTAAGATCTAAAAAGCCAGTGAACCCTGAATTATTTAAAACAGGTCATTCACTGGCTTTGTTCTATTTTATCAATCCAAGAATCCATAACATGACTCTCTAGCCACGCTTATTTTATCCGTCACTTCTCATTTTTTATGACTTACCTTTACGTTTAAGGCGATTAGAGTTATTGGTTTCTGGCTTACTGGGTGCGGGTTTCTTCTCTCGTATCAAATGACTAATCGCTAATATTGGGTGTTTGAGCATAATACGAGGACCGGCATAGATCATTACTTGACGCATCTGCTCTTTCTGCTCAGGCTTATAACAATGTATTGGGCATTTATTGCACGTTGGTTTATCTTCACCAAACGGACAGCGATCTAGGCGCATTTCTGCATAATTAGCGAGATCTTCACATTTCGCGCATAAATCTGTATCCGTTTGATGATGAGCATGACAATAAAGCGTCATCATCGCTTTAACCATCTTAAATTCAGATTGTAGTTTACCTAATAGTTCTACTGCCATGCTTTACTCATCATTAACTAATATCCATTTATACCCATCATACTTGAAGCTGCTAGGTTGTTGGCTACATTTATTCAGTCCCATCATATAGTGCATCTATACTCACGGAGTCTCACTCACTTGCCGCCTACTAGCACGCTTATCTTTTAGGTATAACTCGACGTTATTCCGATATATTGTGGGAATTTTATTGTATTGCTCTTTTAGGTTCACTTAATTGTTCAGCAAACCAAGCGACAATCAATGTAAACGTCATCACAACGGCCATAATTAATCCCATTTTTATCCAAGGCTCAGCCAAAATAACCCGAGTTTGTGCAATCATTAATGTTGTTGGAACCCAAACAAAAAAGACCGACAATATTAAACCTAACTGAATAAGACGTTGGGCAATTATATTTCGAGCAAAACTCAAAAAAGGAATTAACGCAATTGCGACGACAACCGTTACGTCACCACCTCTTAAATAGTGCGCTGCAACCATCCAATATGCGATAAATATTAAAATTCGACGCCAAATCATATTCTCAACTCCTGTCATCACACAAAGGTGCATTTAATTTGCAACTATTTTTGAGTATGCAACAGAGCAAGTCAATATATTAGAAATAAAGCTTGAATAAGTTTGATGTAGATTAATTAATTCCCAACTATTTTTTGATGCGCTTCACTAAAGTGAAAATTCCAACTAAAACTAACCCAACAAAAACACCCAAAATACCATGTAAAATATAATCAAACACAGGGACAACCGATGCAGGAATCGACAGTAAGGTATCTAACGTTTTCAATTGTTCTGCTAACCAAGGAACAGTGTGGACAATAATACCCCCACCAACTAAAAACATAGCAATGGTGCCAACTAATGCCAGCAGTTTCATCAAACGAGGTGCAGCAGCAACGAGACCAGCTCCAATTGTATGATAGAATGCATTACGCTTTAACTTGTCTTTTTTTAATAAAAAGAAGCCAACATCATCAAGTTTAACAATCGCTGCAACAAAACCATAAACACCCACAGTCATCAAGGTTGCCATGATACTCAATACAATTAGCTGAGTAACTAAGCTATGTCCTTCGACGGTGCCTAAAACTATCACGATAATTTCTGTCGAGAGGACAAAATCAGTCCTAACAGCCGCTTGGATCTTCGCTTTTTCAAACTCAGGGTAGTTATCATCGCTGTAACTAACACGTTTATCCCCATCATTTTCAACATGTGGGAAAAACTTTTCAATGATCGCTTCAACCCCTTCGAAACAGAGATACAACCCACCTAATAATAATAGCCATGAGATTAAAAAAGGAGCAAAGTAACTAATCAACAAAGCGGCGGGTACAAGAATCAACTTATTTCTAAACGAGCCTTTAGCGACTCCCCAAACAACAGGTAACTCTCTCTCAGCTCGAATATCAGCCATTTGCTGAGCATTCAAGGCTAAATCATCCCCTAACACCCCTGCACTCTTTTTCGCGGCAGCTTTCGTCATTAATGAGACATCATCAAGAACTGCGGCAATATCATCTAACAGGGTTAGCAAGCTTAATCCAGCCATTATTTCCTCTATATTTACTCATATGTTATAAATCAATAACTCATCACAACCCACGACAAAATAACTTAAAATCAGCATTATAAAATAAAAAGATATTAAATTAATTCCAAGTTCTAAGGGATATTCCCATTATCATTGAAGCGGCTTGAATCTTCTCAAATCCAAACTTACGTGTTAGCCAGTTCAAATAAAAGGGTATAATAAGAATACAAGCTAATTTTCTTATATCTACTCCCCAACTGGATATTTATTTCTAAAGTCTGTTGTCTGATCCGATAGGCTGCTATTATTTATCCCATCATTGATTCGATATAGAGTGGTATATGGAAGTAGAATTACAAGAAATTCAGGGTTTTTTAGCACAATACCCCCCATTCAATATTCTCCCGGAAGAGGCGTTGGATGAAGTAACTCGTCAAACAGAGATCGCTTACTATCGAGCAGACAGCATGATCCTCGAGCTTGGGAATCAAATCAAAGATCTCTACATGGTTCGTAGTGGTGTGGTTGAACTTTACCGACGGACTGGTGAGCTTTATGATCGTTTGGATGAAGGCAGTATCTTTGGTCAGATGGGGCTATTTTTCAATAATAAAAGCCGTTTCCCTGCAAAAGCAATTGAAGATTCTCTCGTTTATACGATTCCAGAAGCACTTTTTAGAGCGCTATGTGATGAATATGAACAGTTCGCCGACTTCGTTGAGATTGATGATCAGGCTCGTCTACGTCATGCGGTCTCAAATGCTAAAGATGGCAATGATTTAACAACATCAAAAGTAAAAACATTACTTTCTCGCGAAGCCGTTTTCCTTCCTAAAAACGAAGATATTCAAACCGCGGCTCAATTAATGGCGGATGAAAATGTTTCCGCGCTATTAATTACTGATCCGGATCGTATTCCAGAAGAAGACGACGATGACGACAATGGGCTCTTCGTTGGTATTATTACCGATCGCGATCTCTGTACCAAAGTCTTAGCGGCAGGACTGCCAACAGACACCTTAGTTGAAGAAGTGATGTCAACCGAACTTATCGCTCTTGATCACAATGGTTATGTCTTTGAAGCAATATTAATGATGTTGCGGGATAACGTGCATCACTTACCCATTTTACGCAATAAACAACCCATAGGTATTATTGAAGTTTCTGACATCGTTCGTTATGAATCTCAAAACAGCATCCTGTTAGTCAGTAGTATTTTCCAACAACAATCTGTTGAAGAGATGGTCTACCTATCTGCACAAGTCAAAGATTGTTTTGCGCGCATGGTTAATGAAGATGCAAACTCACACATGATCGGCAGTGCCATGTCGGTGATAGGACGTAGCTTTAAGCAGCGTCTCGCAGAATTAGCGGAAGAAGAATTTGGGCCACCACCCATTCCTTATTGCTTAGTTGCACTTGGCTCTATGGCGCGTGATGAACAATTAATTGTGACCGATCAAGATAATGCTTTCATCCTTGATAATAGTTACGATCCTGCTCTTCACGAAGAGTATTTCATCAATATTTCAACCTTTATTTGTGCAGGTCTCGATGCATGTGGTTATAGCTATTGTGAAGGCGGAATTATGGCAACTAACCCAGATTGGCGTAAAACCCAAACAGAATGGGAAGAGTGCTTTGCTGACTGGATCGATAATCCAAAACCCCTTGCTCTACTAAATAGCTCGATTTTCTTCGACTTAGATGGCGTTTGGGGTAAAACGAAATGGGCAGAACAGCTTAATGGCTTTATTGTCCGTCGTGCGAAAAAGAACAATCGATTCTTAGCGTGTTTAGCTCGTAACGCCTTAAATCGTACACCTCCCCTTGGTTTCTTTAAAGATTTCGTGATGGAAAAAGATGGCCGTCACCGTAACTCAATCAACCTAAAACGTCGAGGTACAGCGCCTCTTGCTGACTTAATTCGTGTTCACGCCTTAGCTGTTGGCTCTCGCGCTCAGAACTCTTTTGAACGTTTAGATGACATTATCGAAGCCGGTATTATTCCTCAAGGTCGAGGGCCAGACCTTCGTGATGCGATGGAGTTTATCTCAACCGTGCGTATTCGCCACCAAGCTTTAGATGTCGAAGCCGAGCGAGAGCCTGATAATAATATCGAACCTGAAGATCTTTCAGATTTTGAGCGCCGAAACTTAAAAGATGCTTTCCAGATCTTAAGTAATGCCCAGAACTATCTCAAATTCCGTTATACCGCAAACCGGTTAAATTAAGGAAGAGTTGATGTTAAAAAGAGGATGCCACCATGCTTAAAGGACTATTTCGAAGAAAAAATCCAGAGTTATCATGGAGCAAACTGTTTGAAGATCGCTGTATCGAGGCAGTAGACCCTCGATTGCAGCACTTTTATCATTGTGGAGTTATCGATCCAGAGACACCGCTTAATCAAGTTCCATTCGTTGCATTAGATTTTGAAACTACAGGATTAGACTCTGATCAAGATGATATAGTCAGTATTGGCTTAATTCCCTTTGATCTGAATCGAATCTACTGCCGTGAATCTGCTCATTGGCTGGTGAATCCAAATACACCACTTGAAGAAGAGTCGGTCGTGATCCATGGTATTACTCATTCCGATATTAGTGATGCTCCGGATTTGCGTCGTGTTTTAGAGCAAGTATTAGATGCATTGGCAGGTAAAATTGTTGTGGTTCACTATCGACATATCGAACGTGATTTCCTCAATAGTGCACTGCTAGAGCGCGTAGGTGAAGGCATTACTTTCCCAGTAGTAGATACAATGGATCTTGAGGCAAAAGTCCAAGAGCGACTCACAGGAGGCTTATTAAATAAACTCCGCCGTCGTCGTCCTGCATCAATTCGTTTAGCAAATAGCCGAGAACGATACGGTCTGCCTGTCTATCAACCTCATCATGCATTAGTTGATGCTATCGCAACGGCGGAGCTTTTACAGGCGCAAATTGCTTACCATTACACGCCAGAAACCCCAATTAAGGACATTTGGCGTTAAGGTCAGTCATATATCAAGTCCTACTGTCGCTTTTTGTTGATACATAAATTAACAATAAAAAAGAGCCACTATCGATTCTAATAGAAAAGATAGTGGCTCTTTTATTGTTATTCACGTTTTAAGTTAATTACTTACGATTATATTTCTCAGTACGCAGCCCCATAATCAAGCTTACACACATAAAGAGTAAGATGATCGTAAATGGCAATGCGGTTGAAATAGCACCTGCTTGTAATGCCTGAATCGCTTCTGTGCCACCAATCCATAATAGAACAGCAGCAACGGCACCTTCAATCGACGCCCAAAATACACGCTGAGGAACAGGAGTAATCGCTTTACCACCTGCAGTGATACTATCGATAACTAATGAGCCAGAATCTGAAGAGGTGATAAAGAACACCATAACCAGAATAACAGCGATAATTGAAAGTAGAGAACTAAATGGCAATGCATCAAACATTTGGAACATTGCTAGTGGCACGCTGGTTAAACCATTTGCACCTAAAGTACCCACTTTATCAACGATCTGCTCAATAGCAAGACCACCAAATACTGACATCCAAACAATTGTTACAACCGTTGGAATAACCAATACTGCAGTAATGAACTGACGAATTGTACGACCACGTGAAACACGAGCAATGAACATGCCAACAAATGGGGACCATGAAATCCACCAAGCCCAGTAGAACACTGTCCAACCGTGCATCCATGTTTCATCAGTACGACCATAAGGATTACTTAATGGAATGATATTCTCAATATAGCCCTTAATTGTCAGTGGAAGCGTCCCCATTGCAATAGAAAAACCAACTAAAGCAACAAAGACCAATAGAATCAATGCAACTATCATGTTGATATTACTTAACAATTTAACGCCACTGTCAATTCCACGAGCAACAGAATAAACAGCCAGCAACGTTACTACGACAATAATAGCAACCTGAAGCCCCAAACCATCACCAGTATGGAAAACATGGTTAATACCACTTGCCGCTTGCTGTGCGCCTAAACCTAACGACGTTGCTAGACCAAATAGCGTTGCTAATACCGCAAAGATATCAACAATATGCCCAGCCCAACCCCAAGCACGATCGCCTAAGATAGGATAGAAGATAGAACGAATAGAAAGCGGTAAGCCTTTATTATATGAAAAGAATGCTAACGAAAGTCCCACTAAGCAGTAAATCGCCCAAGGGTGAAGACCCCAGTGGTACATTGTTGCACCTAATGCTAACTCTTTTGCTTCTGGTGTAAATGCCGTGACATTTAATGGTGTTCCAAACCAACCTGTATAATACGCAACAGGCTCTGACACCCCCCAGAACATTAAGCCAATACCCATACCCGCAGCAAACAGCATTGCAAACCAAGAAAACACTGAGTGTTCTGGCTTTGCACTGTCACCACCAAGACGAATTTTACCAAAAGGTGATACCACTAAAAAGAGACAGAAAATAACAAAAATATTTGCTGACCACATAAAGAGTGAATCAAAGGTATTAATAATATAGTTTTTAATATTATCTAATACGCTTTTTGCTGTATGAGCATCGCTGATTAAAGCAACAACTAAGAAAAGGCCGATTAAGCCTGCACTAATACCAAAAACAGGGTTATGAACATCAAATCCCCATTTTTGAACATTGTCTTGACCTACCGTGTAGTCGGTATTGTCAATACTATATTTATCTTGATTTTTAGCCATAGAAACACACATCCCGTGTTTAATGATTGAATCAGTAAGCAAAAGAGGATTAAGCTACCTACTCTCTTTTACCCCAAAATAAACAAATTACCGGAAAGATTTCTAAATAATTCGTATGTACTTAACGTGATTCTCGTCAAATACATTAACTAAGATCTTAACCGTAACCGCTAGAATTACAACTTATTCAGAAAAAAAGCACATAATTGGATAATTTTAGGATAAAAGTGAGCCAATTTTATTTTTTTGTTCAAATATAAAACAATTAAATGAAGTTTTATTTCACTATCCATAAATAGGTAAATCTAATTTTTAGCTTTTAAAGCGCCTCATTTCATAACTTCTTGGGATTGATTCATTGATCAATGGCTTGATTGTTCACTTTTGCACAACGTGAATGAACACGCTATGATGACAAAAGATCCCCTATCAATACTAAATTATCTAGGTTAAACGATGAAAAGAGTTGTTTTATATGTTTCAGATAAATGCCCACACTGCAAAGGTGCTCAAAAATACCTAGATTCTAAAGGTGTGAAATACCGTTTAACCAATGCAAAAATGCAACGAGGCAGAAAAGAGCTTGATGCGTTAGGTGCTCGCTCTGTTCCAGTTTTAAAGATTGGTGATCAAGTGATGTTTGGTTGGAATGCAAAGAATTTTGATAAGATGTATCAAGCATAAATTTTCACTGACAATATTCATTTTTACTTACTTTGAAAACCGGTAAAATATCGCTAAGCTTGTTGGCAACGAAAAGTTGAGCTTAGCGACAATTTTTAATACCCGTCAATTAAACACTAACGGACTACTTTCCAGACGCAATCACTTGATCGGTAATATTACCAATCAAATTAGGCTGAATAAGCTGGTACTTAACGTCTTTGCCAGATTTCTGGATCTCTTTAATATTAAACTGCAACTGTGTCCAGTTATCTCCCCACTGATATCGCATTAATGTCTCTCCACTTTGTAGGTGGTAATTGACGCTAAATTCAGTCGCATAACCTGCCATTTCCCCATTAATAGGTCTATTTGGTGCATCATGTGGGATTTTATAGGTCACGGAATCAAGCTTTACCATGCCATTAATAATACTTGTTGGCTCAGTTAAATGTTGAGTAAAATAGCTTGCATGAATAAATCGATCTTCTGGATTTATATTTCCACCGGTTCCGATATTCGTTTGTGAAAACTGCTCTTCAAGCTCTCCCCAGCCACGCTTTGATCGTTTCACGTTAGCTAAATGTTGCTGGTAATTAGGTTGATTTGTCATGATTCGATATTGAGGCCCATGCCAAATTTTTGCCTTACCATCAACAAATTGAATAATGGCTGAATCTCCATTCGTATCTTGCAAACTAAAATGGAGTGCGATTCGAATTGGGATCTCAGGAATAAAAGCAACCGTTGGCGGGTTCTCTTCAATATACTCAACGGCCTCTTTTACTGTGGCAAACTGAGACAACAGGTGACGCAAATAAGTTAACGAACCCACATCATCAACAGTTGTCTCTTCATTAAGATCCATTTCTCCATCATATAATCCATTACCACTTAACCCTTCGCTATTCATTCCTTCAAGAACTTTACCGTAAGTCGTGATGCCTGAGACATCATATTTTGAAGTTGCAAAAGCGAGCTCTTTAACATGAGTTGGGTACTGAGTCCCTTTCGGATAATTCACTAAGTGAGGATCAGTTGGCTCAGACCAATCCATTGTTCGAGTAACAAAAGTGCCTTGAGTTTCAGTCTCCCATAAAACACGAGTACACGCTTCAGCCGTTGAGATAGCCCCGAGAGTGAGTGTTCCTAAAAGGGCTGTTAATACGATATTTTTATTCATTTTCGAATCCTACCTTTTTGAATATACAAAAAATAATTGGAGTAGCCAGTTGCGACATGTCAGTGAAGTTCTACATTGATGATTGACGATGTGATCAGGTACGACCAAACATAAACCACCCCTAACCACTTCAAATAATCAAGATACACAGACGTCTATACCTAAAGTAATTGGAGTTGCTAGTAGGCGGCGAATGAGTGCAGCCAACAACCTAACGACTTCAAGTAAGAAAGGTATAATTAAGTGGCAAGGGCAGTATTCCACTCAATAGACAAAGATAAAAATACCGTTTGAGGGGACAATTCAGTCAAATTAAAACTTATTAAAATATGCATTAGCCGCTGATTGAATATTCGTAATTAAAGGCTCATATTTAGCAATACTAGGGTAATAGAGAGTTAACCCAGCATATCCACCATCAACTAATTCATCGATATTTAAGCGAAAAAGATCGCCAGTTTCGACTAACTGTTCAACCATTTTAGAATCCAAAACAGCCCAACCATCGGCTTGAAGCATCCCAATTAAAATCTTTAAGTTGCTGATAACATGGTACTGAGGAGAGATTAAATATAACTCTGGCAATGCATCAAAATGACTTTCTGAGAGGTATTGCTTCTCTAGCTTAAGATCCTCAATTGACAGTGTTTTTTTCTTCAACAACGGGCTAGACTTACCCACATAAACGGCTTGCTGACGAGTCCCTAATTGAGCAAAATTCAGCGATTGTTTAGGTGTATGATGGTAACGATGTTGCATGATGACAATCGTATTTTCTTCTTTTTCTAACTGTAAAAACCCATCAGAACGACTACGATAGAGCCAGTGAACCGTGAGTTCCGGAAAATCAGACAATAATGATTTTTCTATTTGAACCGCCAATGAGGCAGGAAGGGCATTATCATGGTAAATTTTAATCGATAATAATTTATCATGATATAAATTCAATAATGAGAGGTTTAATTTTCGAGTACTACGAGTAATTAATTTTGCGCGTTGATAGATATATTTAGACACAGCGGTGGGCTCAGCTTGACGACCAATAATATGAAAGAATGGTACGCCATAAAAATCTTCTAAGGCTTTGACTTGCTCTCGAACCGTTGTTCGATCTTTCGACAGTTTTTTCGCTGCGGCACTGTAACTGCCTTGCTCATAGGTTGCACAAAATGCCTGTAATTGCTCATAAGTGAACATGTTATTTCTCTATAGATATAAACTTAATTATCATCATATCTAATAGGTAAATACTTTATTTAACTTCAGATTAAAAAAGCGCACACTTTTGTTTCAATCACGAATAAACTGCTTTTTATCTCAATATTAAAACAGTCTATACCTAAAGTAATTGATGGTGCTAGTAGGCGGAAAATAAATGAAGCCCCATGAAGATAGATATACTATATGATTAGGGTTGGCTTATAATCTAAAAAATAACGGGGATCAAGTTATGTTTTATATATTCCACAACACAGTAACTTCAAATAAAAATTGTATTCTCACTTTTCCAATCTTTTCTGTAGCAGGATTCCTGACGTCTTCATTAAATACCCAAAAATCGCGCCAAAAAATAAAGAAGGTATAACAACTTTCCAATTTCCATCAGCGGCAAATAAAGCACAACTACCGATGAATGTTCCTGGAATATGAACGAGCCAACGACATTTTGCTTGAGTACACATAAAAAAAGGAGACAAGAGCTGTAATAATATAACCGACAATTTCAGCATCGATTAAGCTCGAAAAGTGAATAATCACTAATGCCCAAAAGACACCCGCTAAGTTTGTTGCAAAGCTTTGTAATAACCCTCGAATACCTTCAACAGGGGAAGAGAAATATGTAGTTGCACCTAAAAAGCCAGCCCAACTTAATAGACCGACAGATAAAGCAAACCAACCCCAAATTCCAGATAAGATCCCAGTCGTGATAGCAATAGCCACTAATGTACTCATAATAAATCCAAAGCTTAAATAAAAAAGAAAAAAGATAAAACAGAAAAGCGTCACGAGTGCTTTATCGAAATAAAGCACTCATGAATAACAATCTAATTTAATGTAACTATATAACTTAAATGAGATGTCGCGAGGAATTAAAACTCTTTTGGTGCAAAACCAGTCACAACAGTAATGCCCATTTGACGCCCTTGAGCTGTCATTGGGTGAACAACCACTAAGCCACGAACAGACTTTTTAAGTTGTCCCATGTCCGCTTGCTCTTTTTTAGTAAGAGGACGATTAAAAGAAAGAGACTGAATATCCTTACCTTTCGTATTCACTTCTTTTGCTTGATGATGTTTTAAACGAGCCAATTTTTTATCTAATTTAACAATTTCTTTTTCAAACTGTTCGATCATTGGCTGGTCATCACGTCTTTTCGCGCCAGCTAATTTATTTTTTTGGCGCTCGATGCGATTACTTACTTGCTGAATTTCTTGTTTTGAACTCATTGGGTTACCTTCAATAAAATAGATGTTAAGTGGTATAATGGTGTAAAATTAAATGTTTTTACACGGCTAGACGACCATTCAACATCACTATTATACCTAAAGTAATAGGAGTTGCTAGTAGATGAATGAATACGGTCATAGCGACACTAAACCTAGTCTTACAATTTCAAGTAAAAAGAGGATAATTCGGTTAGTACCGATCCCCCCACCCCTTTTCACTTTAGGACAAGAAATGCTGAAAATATCTAATAATGTCGAGCTTGCAAGCTGGGAAATAGAGCTAACTGCGATCCGAGCACAAGGGGCTGGTGGCCAAAATGTCAATAAAGTCTCTTCTGCCATTCATTTACGATTCGATATTCAACGTTCAACGTTGCCCGACTTCTACAAACATCGACTACTTAACTGTAAAGATAGTCGAATCACCAAAGAGGGAGTGGTGATCATCAAAGCACAACAGTTTAGAACGCAAGAAAAAAACCGTGAGGATGCACTTGAACGCCTTAAAACGTTAATTTTATCTGTGACAAAAGTAGAGAAAGCACGAAGAGCAACCAAACCAACCAAAAGCTCGCAACGGAAACGATTAGATAAAAAGAACCAACGTAGCCAGACAAAAGTGTTACGGGGCAAGATTTCTCATTAATTTAGATCATAAATAGTGTAATAATCGCTAAATCTTCTCTCTTTATTTCATAGAGGTGTTGCCTGTCTCTCTGATACTGGTAAAATTGCGCCTTTATTTATTCTATGTTTTTCAAGAGAGCCAACGGTTATGGGCAGAAAATTCGAAGTACGTAAACTATCAATGGCTAAAACGCAGGGTGCAAAAGTAAAACTTTACTCTAAATACGGTAAAGAGATTTACGTTTGTGCTAAAAACAGCGGGTTAGATCCTGAAAGCAACTTATCTCTTCGCCGTCTAATGGATAAAGCGAAAAAAGATCAAGTTCCTGGACATGTTATCGATAAAGCAATTGACAAAGCAAGTGGCAGTGGCGGTGAAGATTATTCTCCAGCACGTTACGAAGGCTTTGGCCCAGGAAACTGCATGGTTATCGTTGACTGCTTAACAGATAACAACAACCGTACTTACGCTGATGTTCGCCAATGTTTTGTGAAAACTCACTCTAAAATTGGTGGCCCTGGTGCTGTGTCTCATATGTTTGACCACCAAGCGGTTTTCTCTTTTAAAGGGGATGACGAAGAGGCGGTACTTGAAACATTAATGATGGCTGATGTTGATGTTGCAGATATCGAGTGTGAAGATGGCACAATGACCGTTTACGCACCGCACACTGAATACTTTAAAGCACGCTCTGCTTTATTAGCAGAAAATGCAGATATTGAGTTTGACCTTGATGAGATTACTTTTGTTCCTCAAACTCATACAGAAATCAGTGAAGAAGACCTACCCGCATTCGAGAAGTTCTTAGATATGCTTGATGATTGTGATGACGTTCAGAATGTTTACCACAATGCTGAATTAGCTGACTAATATTGATTTTACCTTATCACTTTAAGGGATATCAATAACGTAAAGCTCAAATAGAAGAGACGGAGAAGTCCTAACTGTGTTAGGGAGTATCTCCGTCTCTTCTATTTTATCGACATCCCCTTCCTTCTTACTTGAAGGGTACATTCGTATCGACAGTGCATTTTAGCGAGAAGCAAACTGTAACCATTTATATCAATCTCTTGTTTATCTCTCATTACTCAGTAAAATCCGCATCAACAATTTTTGTAATTAATATGTTCTTATGCCAAAACTCAATCTGCACCGCCGTGACTATGTTTCCATCTTAGGAGGTGATATCTCCGCGAAGAAATTAGAGCAATCACTTAAGCCCCGATTTGATAAACCAATTAAGAAAATCACACCAAGCCCTTATCTAACCGAAAAGAATCTCACTCGTCGTTGGGAAAAATTAGCGGAGCCGACTCTACAAGCTGAATTGCTCGACACTCATACTCAAAAGCAAATTCATGTGTATGAGAAAAATATCGAGCATTTTATTGGTACTGTGAAATTACCCGTAGGTCTTGCCGGCCCTCTGCGTGTAAATGGACTATTTGCTAATGATGATTACTTAATCCCTCTCGCCACGACTGAAGCCGCTTTAGTTGCCTCTTATAACCGAGGAGCGAAACTATTAACCGCGAGTGGCGGTGCAAGTGCGATGCTATTAAACGAAGGGGTAACACGTACCCCGGCTTTTGCTTTCTTTGGTTTAGCTGAAGCAGGACAATTCGTTGCATGGGCTGTCACCCAGTACGAAACGTTCAAACAATTAGCAGAGTCTACAACGTCTCACGGAAAACTCAGTGATATTAATATCAGTATTGAAGGTAATCATGTTTATCTTGTCTTTGAGTTTTTAACCGGTGATGCATCTGGCCAAAATATGGTTACTATTGCGACTAATGAAATTTTTGGTTATATCTTAGATAATTCCCCTATCACGCCAGAAAATGCCTACTTAGATGGCAACTTATCCGGGGACAAAAAAGCCAGTAGTCAAACATTGCGAAGTGTTCGAGGAAAGAAAGTCACCGCAGAAGCACATATTCCTGCCGAATTAGTTAAAAAGTATCTACACACCACACCAGAACAGATGATGCAATTTGCTCAGATGAGTACCGTTGGCGCAACATTAAGTGGCACAATTGGCATTAACGCTCACTATGCCAATGCGCTTGCTGCACTCTATATTGCATGTGGCCAAGATGCGGCATGTGTTGCGGAATCAGCCATTGGTATGACACGGATTGAAGTAGATAAAAACGGCGATTTATATGCGAGCGTTACCTTGCCCAATTTAATGCTGGGTACGGTCGGTGGCGGAACAGGGTTACCGAGCCAAAGAGCCTGTTTAGAATTAATGGGGTTATATGGTTCAGGAAAATCACAAGCATTAGCAGAAGTCTGTGCAGCACTCTGTTTGGCAGGGGAACTGTCGATCGTCGGCGCTTTCTGTGCAGGGCACTTTTCACGTGCACATCATAAATTAGCTCGTTAAATATAGATCTATACCCAAAGTAATTGGAGTTGCTAGTAGGCGGCAAGTGAATGAGGCCCCATGAGTCTAGGTTTTCTATATGATTGGGGCGAATGAATATCGCCAACAACCTAGCAACTTCAAGTAAGACGGGTATATCTAACTGGATAAAAAATGGCACTCTAAACATGATGACTCGTTCTAGAGCGCCACTTTTATTTAATGCGATATATACCTAGAATAATTAGATTTTCTAGTTGTCGTCAAGTGAGTGATACCCCATGAGTATAGGTGTGCTATATGATTGGTGAGTAAAACCAACAACCTAACAACGTCAAATAAGAAAGAGTTAGCCGTTGATTTTTCTCATTCTCGCTACCTAGTTATCGAAATGACTAAGCCTCTATAATACTAATCATCAAATATTAAACTCACACCGATTGAAAGCAACACTAAACCTGAAATAGGCAACAACACACCATAAGGTGAGCGTTCTATGTAAGGTAAATTTTCAGCAATCAATAAGCCCCACTCCGGCTCAGGCGGCTTAACACCAAGCCCGATAAAGCTAAGGGAAGTTAAGCTCAACGTGATATAAGGTAAACGCAAAATGGCGTGACGAATCAATGGTGGCAAAATATAAGGTAACAAGTAGTAGCGGAGTACTCGCCAGTGACTGCTTCCCCAAATGGGTGCAAGATGCGTGTAAGGCTGAGCTTTAGCTTCCATTAATAAGCTCGCACAATGTGCGGCAAGTGGCGCCCATGACACCATAACAATCGCAATCAAAGCACTGTTTGGATTCATCCCCGTAAGACCTGCAACTAGCAAACCTGCAACAATGTATGGTACACCTTTAGTGATCTCAATTAAGCCTTGGCTATAGCGAGTCACAAAACCCAACAATAAACCAATCATCAAACTTAAAAACGTAGCAATAACACCCATTTTGATAGTTGAAATCATACCACCGCCAACACGAGCAAGAAGATCTCGCCCCACAGCATCAGCACCAAAAGGAGCGGCTAAGCTTGGTGATTGAAGACGAGTAAATTGAATAGTGTAAGGGTCACGCATTAGTGCCCAACTGGCGCAGCCAATTAATAAAATAAAGATAGTGGCACTGACGATACGTTTGGTGGTACTTTGAGTAAAACGAATGGTACTGTGACTACTGAGGAGCTTACCACTGTTAACACTGTGCCCCAGTAACCCGCGCTGTAATAAAATACTCGTGCTACTAATCAATATAGAAAACACTAGCAACACCAACAAACCACCCTGTAACATCGGCAGATCTTGTGATTTAGCAGCACCTAAGATCAATCGCCCAATGCCCGGAATAGAGAACACCTGCTCGACTGCAACCGCACCGCCAGTTAAACCAATCACCATCATTGCGATTTGTGGAATCAAATTACTGACAGCACGCCATAACGCAAAACGTAAGATTTGAAATTGACTCACATTTGCAGATAACCAAGTGATCACCCAAGGTTCATCTAATACACGCTTAAGGCTGTCATTGAGTAAACGACCAAATAAACCAGCCGCAGGTAATGCCATAGCCAAACTTGGTAACCAGAGGTTTTGCACACCTTGCCAACCATAAGGCGGGAACCATCCCAACCAAATGGAAAACACAATGATCAACAATGAAGCAATCACGTATTCAGGCAATGAGACTAAGACAGAGCTGAAGGTTTCATGATGATTGTTTAAACGATTCTGCGTCCAACGGCGCACCGTATAAAGAACGCTCGCCATACACATCACAAATGTCATACCTAAAGCTGTCAGCATCAATAATAACGACGTCTTTGCCGTTTGTTGTACGTTCTCCATCACCGATGATCCGCTCACCCAAGAAACGCCCAAATCGCCCTGCATGGCTAGCGTCAGCCAATCCCATAGTCGTTCAGCTGCGCTACGATGAAGTCCAATATCTTCTCGAATCGATTGTAGAGCTTCCGCTGTGAGTAATTGCTGAGCGCCCGCACGAGCACGAAGAATCGATTGACTTGGATCGATACCGGCAATATCAGGCATCAACCCCACCAGCACAACGACGACCCCGAGAGACAAGACCCGTGATAAAAAGTGCGCAAACCATTCAGGCATACAAGTGCTCAAACGAAAACGAGTACTAACAACAGACAACATCGAACTAGTTCACTTCAGTAAATTGATCAATTAAACGACGCTCACGTGGATCACGTTGTACGTTCTTCACACGATGACTTTCACCTTGAATAACACGCTCATGTAGCAATGGAATAACAACATATTGCTCAAGAATTTTACTTTCAGCTTGGATGATTGCTTGTTGGCGTTTTTCACCTAATGGTTGACGGTCGGCGTATTTAATCGCTGTGTCCACCTCTTCCGAGCAGAACTGAGCTAAGTTATAAGAACCTTTACAGCTAAAGTCGCTTTGCATGTAAGCGACTGGATCACCCGAATCCAGTACCGTTGCACGCGATAATAAGAAAGCATCAAACTTACCTGATAGTGCATCAGTTTCTATTTGTGCATATTCTCGTACATCTAATTCAACCACAAAGCCAACCGCTTCAAGCTGCTGCTTCAGTAAAACAGCCACTTCTGGCAACTCTGCGCGGTCAGTAAAGGTACCAATAATGATCTTCTCACCGTTCGCTTGGCGTATCTCCATCGTTTCCATACGAGGATTTGCATCACGAATTGGTTGAGCCCATACCAATGCAGGACCTAATAAACCTTTTGCTAAATCTGCGTGATTCTCGTAAACCGTTGTAATTATTTGTTCTCGATCAACGGCTTGAGCCGCAGCTTTACGTAAACCAAATTGACTAAATACTTCTGATTGGTTATTTAGGTACAGGGTATTGGTACGTGGCATTGCCACTTCGTGTAACTGAGATGGTTCCATCATCGCGATTTGAGATACAGGGATCGCTTCCACAACATCCGCTTGACCTGTACGCAGAGCCGCGGCACGAGCAAAACCATTTGGTACATATTCAGCGAAGATGCTGTCTATTTTTGCTTTTTCACCCCAGTAACCGTCAAAACGCTTCAATTTAGCACTGGTTGTACCGTTAATTTCAGTCAGAGTGAATGGGCCGGTACCCGCATTGATTGTCACGACGCGCCCATTTTCTTTGTAAGCCGCACCAGAAAGAATCGCTAACTGTGGGCTAGATAGACGGCTAGGCAGTAATGGATCGTTAAAGCTCGTTTTGATTTCAACAGTGAAATCATCTAATACGCGAACTTTCCATTCGATACCATCCAATATCCGAGGCTTCGGTGCAGCATCCAGTGCTTTCTGTAAAGAGTTCACAACCGTGTTGGCATCAAGGTCTGAATTATCATGAAACTTTACACCCTTACGTATAGTGAATTGCCACGTCATCGAGTCAACTTGTTCCCATTCTGTTGCCAACATAGGCTCTGCAACTGAGTGATCACTTAAGTCAACCAACGTTTCTGTTGTACTCCAACGTGATAACTTAAATGCGTCATCAGAAAGTGACGATAAACCGGTACGTGGTGGTTGCATCATGGCGACACGAATTTCAGTCCCTTCCGATAGAGCTGCTTTTTCCGTTTCAGGCTTATTTTTTTCTGAGTCAAAACATCCCGTTAGTAATGTGCATAAAGCCAACGATAAAGCTAACTTGGGAAAATCAAGTTGCATAAGAAACCTTTCCAATGGTTTTTATAAATTTATTATTCTTGTATTGAGCGCTCATCAAAGCTTTTGTAACATCGTGAGCTGGATTCATTATTACACTCTGCGATGTACCATGTTCGACAACACACCCTTTGTCCAACACTAATATTTCATCACACAAAGTTTGTGCCGCATCAAGATCATGTGTCACCAAAATCAGGTGCATCTGACGAGTTTTTTGAATACCTGCCAACAAATCGAGGATCTGTTTTCGGCTAACGGGATCTAAGCTGCTCGTTGGTTCATCTGCAACGAGTACGCAGGGTTCGACGATTAAAGCTCTTGCGATAGCCACACGTTGAGCTTGTCCAACTGACAACTGCTGCGAGTTACGATCTAACAAAGAGAAAACCAAACCGACGTCAGTCAATACCTTTTCCACCTTTTCATTTAGCTTTTGCGTCAAGCCAAGATTGATCAACGGTTCAAGTAAAATTTGACGGACGGTATAATATGGATTCAAGCTCGATTGTGGTTCTTGTGGAATCAATTGAATGTGCTGACACAACGCTAGGCGTTGTTTAGCTGAACAACATGATAATGGGTACCCACACACATACACTTCACCAGATGTCGGTTTTCGAAGACCAAACAGAAGTTCAATCAAAGTTGATTTACCCGCTCCAGAAGGGCCGACAATCGCAATATTTTTCATATCGATAACTAGATCCAACTGATCAAGCGCTTTAAATGGCTCACCCCCAAACCAACTTGAACTGGAGGAGTAATGAACGCTGACTTGTTCAAAACGAACTTCCGTCGATTTAAGCTGCGTATGCCCACTCAGATTATGTTTAGTCAAAATAGGCTCCAAATATGAAGTTAAGGTAACAATTGTGTAAGTTGTTGACAAAAAGGATGTGAACTTTGTTGAATGGCTTGCCATGGCGATCCATACGCGATCATCGTGTTGTCAGCAATCACTAACACTTTATCACACGCTAAAGCCGCAGATAGGTCGTGAGTGATCAACAAACCACCAATATTACGTTGCTGAACACTTGTACGAAACAGTTCAAGGATTTCCATCTCCGTAATTGGATCTAGCGCACTGGTTGGCTCATCAGCGATAATTAAATTCGCACGACTAAGTAACGCAATTGCAATACAGATACGTTGACGTTGACCACCAGATAGTTGGCTTGGGTACTGTTTTAATGTAGATTTTGGATCTGAGAATCCAAGTTGAGATAACAGGGCAATCACTATTTCCCTATTTGCGGAAGACAAACGCGTTTTGTTACCGGTCAATGTCAAACATAATTGTTGCTCGACAGATGCCAATGGATTAAGCGCCTTAAGTGCATCTTGGAAAATGACAGCAGGACGCTGCGACTGAGATCGTTGCAACATGGCGACTTGTGCGACTTCGCTACTGTTAAACTGAATACTGCCGCCCACGCAAATATCAGACGGCAAAAAACCGGCAATCGCTTTCGACAACATAGACTTACCAATACCTGAAGGTCCCATGACGGCAAGCGTTTCACCTTGAAAAAGTTCAAAAGAAATACTTTTAAATAGAGTGCGCTCTGAATCGATGAGGCTAAGATTATTAACAGAAATTATTGGTTGAGAAGTCACGACAGCTTATCAATTGTTATATTATAACAAATGGTATCATGCTAATTTTAACAAGAAAACACCTCGGAGGGGGTATCTGATTGTCTGCTGAATCCTATTTCAACAAGATGCTCATATTTACCTATTGGGAACGACTGCAGAAAAACACTATAAAACACTGAATTAAAATGCTTTTTCTTTCACACGACCGATATAAGGATACAAGAAGACAAAGCGGCCAACATAGAACAGAGTAAATGCTAACCATAAACCATGATCACCCCAATATTGAACAGCAATAAATTGAGCCACCAAGAAAACGACCATAGCGAGGAAGGTTGAATTACGTACAGGTCGGGTAGTACCAGTACCTGTAAAGATCCCATAAAGAGTAAGACCAAAACCGGCGACTAGTGGGAATACCAATAACCAAATGCTCATATCCAGATACCGTTCAATAAGGTTTGGTAACGTGGTAAACAACATCACGATTTTGTATTTGAACAACAGCAATAACAGGGTCATTATCAAAATGCCCCCCACAGTCCATTGTAGGTTAAGCTTTATCACACCACCAATCATTTCTGTTACACCAAGTTTTCCAATTACCGCCGTGTCCACCGCACCCAATAATGGCTGAGTTACCGTTGAAACAATAAAAGGAAAAGCAATCTTAAAATAATCTTTATGGGTCAGGAGGATCATGAATTTTTTAGTATTTTGGATTTCAAGACGACTATCTTATTTGAATCCATGACCAATGTGAACAGTAAATGAATATAATTATCATTTACAATGCGTATGAGCCGGTTTCTTTTCCCTAAAGATAAAAAAGGAGATAATGCATTTTGGCGAATGAAAGAGAGAAACACCCAACTCTATAATCCTTAAAGTATAACAAACCTAATCATTCACAAAAAATCCTATCCCCTTCTTACTTGAAGTTGCTAGGTTGTTGGCTATATTCATTCGCTCCAATCATAGAGTACTCCTAGACTCATGGGGCCTCATTCACTTGCCGCCTACTAGCAACGCCAATGACTTTGGGTATAGATCATTAGCGTTTTTTCTATTTTGTATAAATACAAAAAAACCGCAATGCTGAACATTGCGGTTTTTCTTTATATCGTTTAGCGAATAGAACGAAACTTATTTAGAAGCTTGCTCGATTGCTACAGCGATAGCCACTGTTGCGCCTACCATTGGGTTGTTACCCATACCGATAAGACCCATCATCTCAACGTGTGCTGGAACTGAAGAAGAACCGGCAAATTGAGCATCACTGTGCATACGACCCATAGTATCAGTAAGACCGTAAGAAGCTGGACCTGCGCCCACGTTATCTGGGTGAAGAGTACGACCAGTACCGCCACCTGAAGCAACTGAGAAGTAAGCTTTACCTTGCTCAAGACGCTCTTTCTTATACGTACCTGCAACTGGGTGCTGGAAGCGTGTTGGGTTAGTAGAGTTACCTGTGATTGATACGTTTACGCCTTCGTGGTGCATAATTGCAACACCTTCACGTACGTCATCAGCACCGTAACAGTTGATCTCACCACGTAGACCTTCAGAGAAACGACGCTCTGAAACAACATCTAGTTCACCCGTTGTGTAGTTGAACTGAGTTTGTACGTAGTTAAAGCCATTGATACGAGCGATTAAATAAGCGCCGTCTTTGCCAAGACCATTAAGGATAACGCGAAGTGGTTCTTGACGAACTTTGTTTGCGTTAAGTGCGATTTTGATTGCACCTTCTGCAGCTGCGAAAGACTCGTGACCTGCTAAGAATGCAAAACATTCTGTATGCTCATCAAGTAAACGCGCACCTAGCATACCGTGACCAATACCAACTTGACGCTGATCAGCAACAGAGCCTGGAATACAGAATGCTTGTAAACCGTGACCGATGAACTCAGCCGCTTTAGATGCTTTAGTCGCACCTTCTTTAAGTGCGATAGCAGCACCTAGAGTATAAGCCCAAGTTGCATTTTCGAATGCAATTGGTTGAGTTTCTCTAACGATCTCAATTGGATCTACGTTGTTTTCAAGACAGTAAGCGTGTGCTTCTTCTAAAGTAGCAAAACCATACTGCTCAAGAACTGGAGTAATTTGTGCTATACGACGATCAAAACTTTCAAATAGTGCCATGATTCATTCTCCTAAGACTAATATTTAATATACAGTATGATTATTGGTGACGTGGGTTGATAACGCGAACAGCTTCAGCATAACGGCCGTAAGTACCTGTCGCTTCATTCATCGCTTCTACCGCATCTTTACCTGCGTTGATGAAATCCATCATTTTGCCAATATTGACAAATTTATAACCAATAACTTCGTCTTGTGAGTCAAGAGCAAGTTCTAGAACATAACCTTCAGCCATCTCTAAGTAACGAACGCCTTTAGCATTTGTTCCGTAGTGAGTACCAACTTGGCTACGTAATGTTTTGCCTAAATCTTCAAGGCCAGCACCTACAGGTAAACCACCTTCAGAAAATGCTGTTTGTGTACGACCGTAAACGTATTGTAGGAAGATTTCACGCATCGCTACCATGATAGCATCACACAATAAGTCAGTGTTTAATGCTTCAATGATAGTTTTTCCTGTTAGAATTTCAGCAGCCATTGCAGCTGAGTGAGTCATACCAGAACAACCGATAGTTTCGATTAGTGCTTCTTCAATAATACCGCTTTTAACATTTAAGGTAAGCTTAGCTGCGCCCTGTTGTGGAGCACAAGTACCAACACCGTGGCTAACACCTGAAATCGCAATAACATCCTTTGGAGAAACCCAGCTTCCTTCTACTGGAATTGGAGAAGAGGCATGTTGTGGGCCTCTTGAAATTGGACACATATTTTGTACTTCAGTAGAGTAGTTCATTGCTCACCTCAAAATTGAAACAATTATAAAATCAAAATAAAAAAGGATATAAAGGAGATTTTGATTTAATGTTCTTCGAATAAATAAGACAACTCATTATTAATCGTTACCAGCCTTATTCGATAGGACGCATTCTATTCCGAAAAAATCATCTCCGAAACCACTTAGGTTGAAATGTAACTTTTCATTTTTGGATACATCATCTTTAATTATTTATTAACAATAAGATAGGTTAGTAAAATGCTAATTAAATAGACTTATAAGTTTTTTTAATAACAATAAATATAATAAATAGTAGAAACTTGTTTGATAATATGTATCCTCTATCTATACTCAATATGAAATTACTATTAATAAGATACGTAATTTTCTTGATAATAAATAACAGAACCTTATAAATAAACATCTGTTTTTCCAACCAGAGGTGCTTCATGTCGTTATACCACTCTATTCTTGTTGCTATCAATCCAACTTACCCTAACTCCCGTAAGTTGTTAGTAAAAGCAAGTCTCATCGCACAAGCCAATCAGTCTGATTTGCACCTTATTCATATCGAACCGGGTGTTGGTAATCTTAGCTTTATTGATATTGAGTTAGAGTTAGATGAAGCACACCATGACGCGAATAAAACCCGCATCCTAAAACTGGTGGAGTTAAGTAAAGATCTTCCTTACCCCGTTAAAAGTTTTCATATTGGTGATGGTGATGTACCGAAGCATATTGAAAATAAAGCCGAAGAATTAAATTCAGACCTCGTTATTATGGGTCATCATCATCATTGGGGTGCAATATTTGATAAAACTGAAAGTAAGTTAAGTGATAAATTAGATTGTGACTTATTAGTTATCAAAATTTAATCGTGTACTCTTACTTATATTAAATTTTATATATACCCAAAGTAATTGGAACAGCTAGTAGACGGAAAGCAAGTGAGGTCCCATGAGTATAGCTGCGCTATATGATTGGGGCGAACGAGCGTAGCCAACAACCTAGCAACTTCAAGTAAGAAGGGGATAAGCATTGAATAGTTCATCATGCATCCCATCTTAACTCATACTGACACCAAGAATTTAATCCGTTAATTATCCTTCCAAATACTCGCATATTACTGATGTAGCTTACTTTACATTGAGTTTTTTAGAAAAAATCACGATATTCTAATTCAACAATTTTATTTTCAATAAAACAGCAATATACAACCTTAATAATACTTTTCAAGCTATTCCACCTAGCGAAATCCCCCTTAAACTCCGTACTATCAAAGACATAACATTGGCATGATTCTATACGGCCATGTCCTTATTCAAACCAGTCGTCAAAACAAGATAACTAACAATCATCACCCTTAAATATCAACCAATTAGATTCCTTTATCTTTTACACATTAACATCAATACATATAACATAAACTTTATTAAAATATTAATCATCCGAAAATAATTAGAATTAAAAAATCAAGTAAAATAGATTAATCACAAAATTTAGCCTTTCTTTAAAGTGGCAGAGGTGGGGAAATTCGAGCGCCAACACGCCTGATCTTCGGTATGGTGGGAGCCGCTGCTCGGCCAAATAGCCATCAACTTTATCTATAAATATCCCTATTTCATTAATCATAAATGCAAAAAAGCCCTAATCCGAAGATTAAGGCTTTCTTTAAAGTGGCAGGGGTGGAGAGATTCGAACGCCAACACGCCTGATCTTCGGTATGGTGGGATCCGCTGCTCGGCCAAATAGCCATCAACTTTATCTATAAATATCCCTATTTCATTAATCATAAATGCAAAAAAGCCCTAATCCGAAGATTAAGGCTTTCTTTAAAGTGGCAGGGGTGGAGAGATTCGAACGCCAACACGCCTGATCTTCGGTATGGTGGGATCCGCTGCTCGGCCAAATAGCCATCAACTTTATCTATAAATATCCCTATTTCATTAATCATAAATGCAAAAAAGCCCTAATCCGAAGATTAAGGCTTTCTTTAAAGTGGCAGGGGTGGAGAGATTCGAACGCCAACACGCCTGATCTTCGGTATGGTGGGATCCGCTGCTCGGCCAAATAGCCATCAACTTTATCTATAAATATCCCTATTTCATTAATCATAAATGCAAAAAAGCCCTAATCCGAAGATGAAGGCTTTCTTTAAAGTGGCAGGGGTGGAGAGATTCGAACTCCCAACACGCGGATTTGGAATCCGCTGCTCTGCCAATTGGAGCTACACCCCTATTATATTTAATAATTAAATATAAATAGCTAGTTTGCTTTCAGATTTTAAAATCTGAAGACAGAATTTGAAGCCTGGCGATGACCTACTCTCACATGGGGAGACCCCACACTACCATCGGCGCGATTGTGTTTCACTTCTGAGTTCGGAATGGAGTCAGGTGGGTCCACAATGCTATGGTCGCCAAGCAAATTTTGTTGTTAACCGCGAATATTCGCGTTTAACGAAATTTGGAAAGTCTGATAATTAACTTTTTTGTTTAAGTAATAATATTCTCAATACTTCATTCAAGTATCTTTTGACTCGTCGAGTCGTATTCTTTTGAGTCCATCAAAACCCTTTGGGTGTTGTATGGTTAAGCCTCACGGGCAATTAGTACAGGTTAGCTCAACGTATCGCTACGCTTACACACCCTGCCTATCAACGTTCTAGTCTCGAACAACCCTTTAGGACACTTATAGTGCCAGGGAAGACTCATCTCAGGGCTCGCTTCCCGCTTAGATGCTTTCAGCGGTTATCGATTCCGAACTTAGCTACCGGGCAATGCCATTGGCATGACAACCCGAACACCAGTGGTTCGTCCACTCCGGTCCTCTCGTACTAGGAGCAGCCCCCTTCAATCTTCCAACGCCCACGGCAGATAGGGACCGAACTGTCTCACGACGTTCTAAACCCAGCTCGCGTACCACTTTAAATGGCGAACAGCCATACCCTTGGGACCGACTTCAGCCCCAGGATGTGATGAGCCGACATCGAGGTGCCAAACACCGCCGTCGATATGAACTCTTGGGCGGTATCAGCCTGTTATCCCCGGAGTACCTTTTATCCGTTGAGCGATGGCCCTTCCATTCAGAACCACCGGATCACTATGACCTGCTTTCGCACCTGCTCGAATTGTCATTCTCGCAGTCAAGCGGGCTTATGCCATTGCACTAACCTCACGATGTCCGACCGTGATTAGCCCACCTTCGTGCTCCTCCGTTACTCTTTGGGAGGAGACCGCCCCAGTCAAACTACCCACCAGGCACTGTCCGCAATCCCGATTAGGGACCAACGTTAGAACATCAAGCATACAAGGGTGGTATTTCAAGGTTGACTCCACCGCATCTGGCGACGCGGTTTCAAAGTCTCCCACCTATCCTACACATGTAGGGTCAATGTTCAGTGCCAAGCTGTAGTAAAGGTTCACGGGGTCTTTCCGTCTAGCCGCGGGTACACAGCATCTTCACTGCGATTTCAATTTCACTGAGTCTCGGGTGGAGACAGCGTGGCCATCATTACGCCATTCGTGCAGGTCGGAACTTACCCGACAAGGAATTTCGCTACCTTAGGACCGTTATAGTTACGGCCGCCGTTTACCGGGGCTTCGATCAAGAGCTTCTCCGAAGATAACCCCATCAATTAACCTTCCGGCACCGGGCAGGCGTCACACCGTATACGTCATCTTTCGATTTTGCACAGTGCTGTGTTTTTAATAAACAGTTGCAGCCACCTGGTATCTGCGACTGCCAGCAGCTTAAGGAGCAAGTCCCATCACCGCCGGCAGCGTACCTTCTCCCGAAGTTACGGTACCATTTTGCCTAGTTCCTTCACCCGAGTTCTCTCAAGCGCCTTGGTATTCTCTACCCGACCACCTGTGTCGGTTTGGGGTACGATTTCTTACGACCTGAAGCTTAGAGGCTTTTCCTGGAAGCATGGCATCAATGACTTCACTACCTTAGTAGCTCGACATCGTGTCTCAGCGTTAAAAAAGGTCCGGATTTACCTAAACCTTCCGCCTACGCACTTGAACCTGGATAACCATCACCAGGCCCACCTAGCCTTCTCCGTCCCCCCATCGCAGTCGTAAAAAGTACGGGAATATTAACCCGTTTCCCATCGATTACGCTTCTCAGCCTCATCTTAGGGGTCGACTCACCCTGCCCCGATTAACGTTGGACAGGAACCCTTGGTCTTCCGGCGAGGGGGCTTTTCACCCCCTTTATCGTTACTCATGTCAGCATTCGCACTTCTGATACGTCCAGCATACCTCTCGATACACCTTCAACCGCTTACAGAACGCTCCCCTACCCAATATAGCAAGCTATATTGCCGTAGCTTCGGTGTGTGATTTAGCCCCGTTACATCTTCCGCGCAGGCCGACTCGACCAGTGAGCTATTACGCTTTCTTTAAATGATGGCTGCTTCTAAGCCAACATCCTGGCTGTCTGAGCCTTCCCACATCGTTTCCCACTTAATCACAACTTTGGGACCTTAGCTGACGGTCTGGGTTGTTTCCCTCTCCACGACGGACGTTAGCACCCGCCGTGTGTCTCCCGGATATTACTTACTGGTATTCGGAGTTTGCAAAGGGTTGGTAAGTCGGGATGACCCCCTAGCCTTAACAGTGCTCTACCCCCAGTAGTATTCGTCCGAGGCGCTACCTAAATAGCTTTCGGGGAGAACCAGCTATCTCCGAGTTTGATTGGCCTTTCACCCCTAGCCACAAGTCATCCGCTAATTTTTCAACATTAGTCGGTTCGGTCCTCCAGTTGATGTTACTCAACCTTCAACCTGCCCATGGCTAGATCACTCGGTTTCGGGTCTATATCCAGAGACTGTGTCGCCCAGTTAAGACTCGGTTTCCCTACGGCTCCCCTAAACGGTTAACCTTGCCACTGAATATAAGTCGCTGACCCATTATACAAAAGGTACGCAGTCACCCTATCCCAAAATGTCCTCTGCTTGATTGGGCGGTTAAATATCGATGACGATATCTGACCTTTCAAACAAATTATTGATGATATCGTCATCAATATTACCTTTAACCATTCTATAAACGGTTAAGGTTGACGAAGTCATTTTGGTGATAGGGCTCCCACTGCTTGTACGTATACGGTTTCAGGTTCTATTTCACTCCCCTCACAGGGGTTCTTTTCGCCTTTCCCTCACGGTACTGGTTCACTATCGGTCAGTCAGGAGTATTTAGCCTTGGAGGATGGTCCCCCCATATTCAGACAGGATACCACGTGTCCCGTCCTACTCGATTTCACTTAATTAGACTCTTCGGCTACGGGGCTATCACCCTCTATCGCCACGCTTTCCAGCGTGTTCACCTAACTCTAACTATGCTTAAGGGCTAATCCGAGTTCGCTCGCCGCTACTGTCGGAATCTCAATTGATTTCTTTTCCTTCGGGTACTTAGATGTTTCAGTTCCCCGAGTTTGCCTCCTATAGCTATGAATTCACTATAGGATACCTAGCTTATGCTAAGTGGGTTTCCCCATTCGGACATGGTTGGTTAATAACGCTTCTTACCAGCTCACCAACCCTTTTCGCAGGTTAGCACGTCCTTCATCGCCTCTGACTGCCAAGGCATCCACCGTATACGCTTAGTCACTTAACCATACAACCCGAAAGGGTCTTTATGTATGTTCAAACAACCAAGGTTTTTGATTGTTGATAATCAACAGGGTAATGTTGATTATCGTTTGCCGGACTCAATATAGAATTAACATCAATGATGTTAATTTGAATACAAGACACTTGAATGTGTATTGTGTTGAGAACTCGTTTATTCTTTCGAATAAACAATTATTACTTTTCAACTTATTAATGATTAAAAAATCACTAATGAGTTTACTAGTCAGCTTTCCAAATTGTTAAAGAGCTAAAACTTATGTTATCTGTGTGGGTACTCATCACGAAATATCAAATCGTTAAGGAGGTGATCCAGCCCCAGGTTCCCCTAGGGCTACCTTGTTACGACTTCACCCCAGTCATGAACCACACCGTGGTAAACGCCCTCCCCGAAAGGTTAAGCTATCTACTTCTGGTGCAGCCCACTCCCATGGTGTGACGGGCGGTGTGTACAAGGCCCGGGAACGTATTCACCGTGGCATTCTGATCCACGATTACTAGCGATTCCGACTTCATGGAGTCGAGTTGCAGACTCCAATCCGGACTACGACGCACTTTTTGGGATTCGCTCACTATCGCTAGCTTGCAGCCCTCTGTATGCGCCATTGTAGCACGTGTGTAGCCCTACTCGTAAGGGCCATGATGACTTGACGTCGTCCCCACCTTCCTCCGGTTTATCACCGGCAGTCTCCCTGGAGTTCCCACCATTATGTGCTGGCAAACAAGGATAAGGGTTGCGCTCGTTGCGGGACTTAACCCAACATTTCACAACACGAGCTGACGACAGCCATGCAGCACCTGTCTTACAGTTCCCGAAGGCACACCTGCGTCTCCGCTGGCTTCTGTAGATGTCAAGAGTAGGTAAGGTTCTTCGCGTTGCATCGAATTAAACCACATGCTCCACCGCTTGTGCGGGCCCCCGTCAATTCATTTGAGTTTTAATCTTGCGACCGTACTCCCCAGGCGGTCTACTTAACGCGTTAGCTCCGAAAGCCACGGCTCAAGGCCACAACCTTCAAGTAGACATCGTTTACGGCGTGGACTACCGGGGTATCTAATCCCGTTTGCTACCCACGCTTTCGCATCTGAGCGTCAGTCTTTGTCCAGGGGGCCGCCTTCGCCACTGGTATTCCTTCAGATCTCTACGCATTTCACCGCTACACCTGAAATTCTACCCCCCTCTACAAGACTCTAGCCTACCAGTTTCAAATGACCTTCCGGAGTTGAGCTCCGGGCTTTCACATCTGACTTAATAGGCCGCCTGCATGCGCTTTACGCCCAGTAATTCCGATTAACGCTCGCACCCTCCGTATTACCGCGGCTGCTGGCACGGAGTTAGCCGGTGCTTCTTCTGCAGCTAACGTCAAATGGCAAGCGTATTAAACTTACCACCTTCCTCACTGCTGAAAGTACTTTACAACCCTAAGGCCTTCTTCATACACGCGGCATGGCTGCATCAGGCTTTCGCCCATTGTGCAATATTCCCCACTGCTGCCTCCCGTAGGAGTCTGGACCGTGTCTCAGTTCCAGTGTGGCTGATCATCCTCTCAGACCAGCTAGGGATCGTCGCCTTGGTGAGCCATTACCTCACCAACTAGCTAATCCCACTTGGGCGTATCTTAATGCGCAAGGCCCGAAGGTCCCCTGCTTTGCTCCGTAGAGAATTATGCGGTATTAGCTATCGTTTCCAATAGTTATCCCCCTCATTAAGGCAACTTCCCAAGCATTACTCACCCGTCCGCCGCTCGTCAGCAGAGTAGCAAGCTACTCTCTGTTACCGCTCGACTTGCATGTGTTAGGCCTGCCGCCAGCGTTCAATCTGAGCCATGATCAAACTCTTCAATTAAAGTTTTTTTGGCCGCTCTTATAAAAAGGCGACCGGCTCAACGAATACTGACTTCAAAACTAAATCCAACCTTATAAATAAAGTTAGACTGTAATCTTAAAGCGACTACCATTCCAACAGAATGATAGTGAATTGACTGTGCCAGTATAATCCATAATAAATTATGTCTTACACTGTATTGGTCACTCAGTTCATTGAGTAATCTTTTTGTTGATTCTCGATGACGAGTGCCCACACAGATTTCATAAGTTTTAAATTTTTAAAGAGCAATTCCGACAATGTTAACTCAATTCTTCATTAAGTTTCGGTGACGTTGCTAATGGTTGTTAGCGTCGTTCTCCGTGTCGGTGGATGCGCATTATAGGGAGTTCTCAAAGGTTGGCAAGGGCTTTTTTAAAATAAATTGCATTTATTTGTTTGCATGAATAAAAAAGAGCCGAACTGCTGTTTTAAACAACAATTAGCCCCTTTTTATCAAGATACTGGATATTTAATCATTAAAATAAGGCTCTTCGACGTTTCAAGTGGATTTGGGTTAAAATATGCACCTTCTAAATAGGCGTCAATATAAGGTCCAGTCACGTTGAATTCTTCTGATATTTTTATGCTCGGGTTAGGGCTACAAGCACCGTGGAAACTTATCGACCAATCTCTTAATACAGAACATTCTCCTTATGAGCTTCATCTACAAGTTGGGGCTGAACGTGGAGTACTTTACTCCTGTCCAGAATGTGGTGTCGCTTGCCCTGCACATGATTTCAAAGAGAAAACATGGCGTCATCTCAACTTTTTTCAGCACCATTGCTATATCACTGCGAAGATACCTAGAGTTCACTGCAAAAATCACGGGGTAAGGCGCATTGAAGTGCCTTGGGCAAGGCCGGGTAGTGGCTTTACTTTGTTGTTCGAAGAAGTGGCCTTAACACTCGTAAGAGAGATGCCCGTTAACGCTGCCGCTAAGTTTATGGAAGTGACGGATAAGCGGCTTTGGCGAGTGGTGGAATATTACGTCGAGCAAGCTTTATCACGACTTGACCTGTCGTCTCTCCACGCCTTTGGATTTGATGAGACAGCGTCAAAGCGTGGACATAATTACGTCACTGTTTTCATTGATATGGCGCGTAAAACCCTCCCTGTTGTCTTTGCTATACCAGGAAAAGGCAAGAAAACCGTCACTGAGTTTACCACCTTCATTGAAAAGCACGGAGCAAATTCAGAGCAAGTCCTTGAAGTCGTGTGTGACATGTCTCCGTCCTTTTTAAGTGGTGTCAAAGATGAATTTCCGAAAGCGAATGTCACCGTTGATTGGTTCCATGTTGTACAGTTATTTACCCGAGCCGTTGATGAGGTTCGGAAAGAGGAAAGAAAGCACAATGACATGCCGAAGGCGCTTCGTTGGGCAGTGTTAAAGAATGCTGAAAGTCGGATGACAGATAAGCAAGCTCAAGCTTTACTTGACCTAGAGCAGTATGAGCTTGAGACAGCGAAAGCTTGGCGAGTAAAAGAAAAATTACGTTGGATAAGAGAAGCGAAAACGGCTCAAGCCGCTCGTTGGCGCCTGACTAATTTCATCAAGTTTACACTTGACGAAATAGGAAGCTCAGATGCTTTAGAGCCAGTAAGAAAAGCGCTAGCAACGTTAGAAAAGCATTCAGAGAGAATACTTCAACGCTGGACTTCGACCTATACGAATGCACGAATAGAGGGTCTGAATAGTTTATTTCAAGCAGCGAGGTCAAGGGCACGCGGCTATAGAAATACAGCCACGTTCATCACTATGATCTATATGATAGCGAGCCCCGCTGCTGAAATATTGAAATCCACTTGAAACGTCGAAGAGCCTAAAATAATTTACAAATAACTGCCTAACTGTAAATAAAGTGAAAAATCACTCTTCTCAGCTTTACCTGCACCAAGAATTAAAGGTCCTAACGGTGTATCAGCTCCAATATATAGGCTTCCTCCCGTTAAACTACTTTCAAAGTCAATCTCGCTAGATTGATTCCAGACTCCACCTTGCTCTATTGACGCACCGACATACAAAGCAGAAGAGAAAAGTCCAAAGTCATACTCTGATATTTGATAACGATAAATAAGTCCTGTTAATATTGAGTATTTACCACTCAATTCATATTGGTGATAACCAGATAGGTTATGCAAACCACCAAGATCTTGGACATAAATGGGTATTATCTCATCAGATTCAGAGCCGCCACCCGAAAGTTTAAATGTTAAGGTATGTTTTTTGTGGCTAAAGGGTTTAATAAATTGTCCGGTATAATATAGAGTTGCATCACTGCTCGTTAAGCCAGCTAATTTAGATTCAACATGAGCATACCCAATTTCAAAATCAATGGATGTTCCACTTGCCGGGAAATACCAATTATTTAAGGTGTCGTAAGTGAAACGTGAATAGCCACCATAACTATTAAAGTCCTGTTTTAGCTCTTCGAAATTTGGTTTCATGTCCCCTGTTTGCCCCTGAATACCAAATGCAAGTTCTCCTGCCATATCCCAATTCCAACCAAACTCAGTATAAACATCCCCAGAATTATAAGAGACATCATCTAATCCAAGAGTATCGAATGGAAGATCAACATCTAGATCATCATTAGCAAAATTAAAATTTCGAACTTCTCGACTCCACGAAATACCTGTACCAAAAAAATAAGTTTGTAGATAGTCTAGTGGAATATAGAAACTGGTTGCGACTTTTTTCCAACTACCAAGTTGTGCTTCTAATTTCCAGTCACCACCTCGTTTTGTGAGATCGGTTAAAGTATATTCAGCACCAATAACATAGTCTGACCGAGTCGAAAGGTCATCTTCAAATGCTAACTTAAAGTTAAGATAGCCTGGTCCCCAACTCTTCTCATTGACATCAATTTTGATGGTTGTTTGATTCGCGTCATCTTCAATAATCTCATAAGTGATTTTTTCAAATAACTCTCGGGCATATAATTTCTGAATTGATGCTTCAATTGACTCTTTAGTTGCAAATGTTTCAGATTTTATCGCAAGCATCTGTTTTAACGCTTCATCACTCATATTTGATTTATTGACAATTTCAATTTTATCAATATAAATTCGATCATTATTAATGATGGCTGAACGGCGGTCTAATTTATGATTTAAATAGTCTTGGTATTCATCTTCACTTAATTGATATTTTAATAAAGAGGGTAATGCCGCTTCTGCAGTTATCACACCTTGTTGATAGGCCTGCTCCATTTTATTAAATTCAGGAGCTGTCATAAATGAGACATTAGGTTTAAGGTAAATATCTTTCTTTGTATCTAACAAGGCTTTTTGTGCATTAGACCCAGCATTAGTCATATGAGTGGTTAACTGATTAACAACTGAAAATGCCGAGTTTAAATCGCCTTTTTCCGCAAGAGAGTCTCGAAGATCTACGGCAATAATAATATCAGCCCCCATCTCTTTAGCCTGATCAACGGGCATATTATTAACAATCCCTCCATCAATCAGTAATTTTCCTTCCCATTCAACCGCTTTTAATGCACCTGGTACTGACATTGAAGCTTGCATTGCAGTTGGTAAGTTTCCGTGATCAAGAACAACAGGCTTAACCGTTGCAATATCTGTCGCAACCGCACGATAAGGAATAGGTAGATCAGAGAAACTGGTAAAGGTAGGAGGATTGTGGGTGGCTTCCCTTAGTAATACAGCCATAGTTTGTCCTTGGACTAGCCCAGTTAATGGTTTAAATTCACCATCAAGACTTAATCCTATGTCCGTATGAAGTTGATAATTATCTTCATCTCGCTTATTTCGCAGTAATCTTTCATTTCTTTTGGCACGATCTTGATAACCACGATTCCAATTAATTGCCATGGTTCGGTCTTTGATTTCATTGGAAGAGAGACCAAGTGCAGCCATACCCCCAACATAAGCCCCCATACTTGTTCCTGTCACAATATCGACGGGAATACGGTTTTTTTCTAAAACTTCAAGAACCCCAATATGTGCAGCACCTTTTGCACCACCACCACTTAACACAACCCCAATTTTTAATCGTTCTTCCGCGAGGGTGTTTTGACAAAAAAAGTATAATGTTAAACTTAATACCGTTCGTTTTATTCTCTTCATATAATCTATTCGATATCCCTATTCCAGACTTGAAATATAGTTAGGAATCTCTTTATCTTCAACATCCTATGTACAAAAACAGACTCGATTAGTAATTTTACCCAATAAAAAACCCTTTAATTGATTCATTAAAGGGTTTTTGTCTCACTTTCTCATCTCGAAAAATAATCAAATATTTTATTTACAGTGTAAATTTCTAGTTCAATGTTGCGATATCATTAAGTGCATCAAGAACCTGTTGATTAATATGTCCTTCATGAATCAATTTTGTGACTTTACGACGTACAGCTAAGCCTGAGATTAATTTTTCTATTGATAAATGATGATCTTGATTTTCTTTATTAAATAATTCGACAGTTTGACTTAATGTTTCATAAGAAATAATTTGTTCTTTAACCTTTAACCAATCTAGTTTCTCGATTAACTGACTAAACTCTTCATTAATTGAAGTAACGGTATGCCCTGTTATAGCTGAAAGAGCGGTAATACTTCGTTCTAGTGCTTGTTCAGAAGTATATTTGGAAAGTGTAATAATTACTTCATCGGCATTAATGATCGCTAAGTGTTTCCGAAGTTTCACTCGACGTCCTAATTTTCCTTTCTTTTTTGTCTCTTGGCGTTTGATGGGTTCAAATTCACCATTAATCACTTCGGAAAGATGATCAAGTTCATGTCGAGGTAATATTTCATTCCTTAATGGATTTGGCATTGTCGGTGCCATCGAGCGTTTACCTGCGTTGGCCGTTTTTGCACGAGAAAAACGAATGACCTCTTCGACATCGACTGTAATATCGACTTGATAATCTCGATTTTTCTTTTCGTTAATCGGAGTAATGATCAAGTGATAACCCCATAGGTTTACCGCAAATGTATCATCGCTGACTCGATCTTTTGCTAACTTACGCAGCTCTCGTAAAAGATCTAAAGAAAAACGACGCCAATCAATTCCCCTTGCTAGTTTTTGGTTAAGTTCACTTAATAGCATTACACTATTATGACGACGAGCCATACGGCTTCTGAAGAAGGAATATAGTTGAAAGACTAATGGATGCTGACGTAAAATTTCTGGTGGAAATAGGAAAAAGTAATCTCGAGTTAAAAGCTCATCAAAAAACGAAGGCTCCCATACTAGAATATAAAGATTAGGTTTGATCTTGATCTCGCCACGATCATCTTCAGTAGGAGCTTCATCAGATGCGGTGATCGTTCTAGCTAAAAAGCGGAAACGATCACTTTTGAAACCTTCAGGCATATTTTCACTTAACCAACGACCCGTTAACTCATGAAGTTGGAAGTCGGTATATTCAATACGATCAATACTTTCACGAATCGCATCACGTGCTGGTCCACTATCTTTTTTGCCACGTAACGCTAAGATATCCGTAATGTATGCAGGTGTTTTATTTCCCATAACACGTGAACGTAATTCATAATCTTCCACATGATGATCATGGTATTGGACGGTCAAAGTAAATAGCGCAAATAACGTCATCATATCATCTAATGTCATAATTGATTTTGATGATCGAGTTTCGATAATAGCTTTAGTTCCACTGATTGCAACCATTGCTTTTTGGTAACTACGACGGGTACGTGGTGGAGCTAATGCTTGATCTATAATTCCAGCCCAACTGGTGGGTGAAACGACAAATTGATCAACTTCATCTAACATTGCTGGTGGTGTACCTAGCCCATGTTCTGTTAACAGCCTCTTATTTACATGGGTTTGAGCTAATGCCTTAGATTTTTTTTGTTTCTTTTGTTCAATATGTTTATCGCTGGTAAGTGCAGTCACGCCTAACGTTGTTACTAAATGATTTGGATTTACAAATCGGTTTAACATACTACGGCCAGCTAAACCTTGTTCAAACCGAATAGGGTGTTGTGAGAATAATCCAATATTAACAGCTGTTCTTAAACGTTGTTGGATTGCAGCACGTGTTAATTTGCCATCTGTAGCATTCACAAGATCAGTGGTTGATACCATGCCATCTTTTGAAGACATACCTTGCAGAGAAATTAAGTTCATCAATTCAATGATACTTTTTGTCACACCTTTAAAGTGTTGGTATTGAGATAACCAATCAACAATAGAGCCTTGTATCTCAAAGAGATGTCCATCTTTATGATTTCTAGGTGATGGTATAAGTAATTTTTCTTGATTACTTTTCACTGTATTCCCTACATTCGTTTATCATTAGCCGTAAAATTAGTATGTTTCCATAATAGAATAAAATATTTAATGAAAGAAAGAAAGATCTATTTGTTGTTATTTTTAAAACTGATCTTTTGTTTAAGTTGATCTTATTGATATATATGATTATATGATCCAGCTGAAATTACTGCTGTAACGTGCTGATAATTATGGGTTTATAATAACAGGTAAGCAGAAGCATGATCAACATTGGAGTGGAGCTATGATCAACAACGTACCGCAACAATGATCACTTCTATATAGAAACATGATCATCTAATGATAGAAACTATGATCATACTGAATAAGAACAATGATCAAGTATACCTCACTCTTTACCCACAGATTTATCCACAGATTGGTGCTGGTATTTGTTATTTATACTCTTTTATAACTTAAAACAATGAGAAAAATTGAATAAACGCATGTTATGTTGATTTTTTGTTATGGTTTACTTTTTATCTGAAACGGTGATCAAGGAATTCTTATTATGATTGTTAAATTTATTCTGATTTCTAATATAGATCTAAATACAGGAAGCATGATCATCATAATTTTATCGTTATTGATTATTTCGTATGATCTTATGTTTCCTACTTTAGTCAAAGATCATCAATCAAACAAACATTTACCGTACTTTATCGTCGATTTCACATGTTTCCGTTGATTTACATCGTCATTTGAATTGACTTAATTTTGATCATTGTTTCGTTTGTTTTTGTTTTCTAATATTATACTCTATTTTAAATAGTACTTGATCATCGTTCCTAATATCCAGAATGATGATCATGGTGGATAAATCCATGTGTTGAGTTTGATTATTTTCTTATCTTCTTGATCATTGTTCTGTGATTTTATTTAAAACAGCAATTTATTTATTGGTTTATTTTATTTTTGTTATAGAACGATGATCATGATTGTGTTTTTCTCATTGATAGTAACAAGTGAATTAAGTTTCATGATACCTTTATACTCAAAGCCGCTTGGTTGTTAGTTCTATGGGTTCATTCGTTTATCGGTTATTAATCACTCTTATTATTGTAGGTATAGTTACTTAACTTTTAACTTCTAATGAAGCCTCAGTTTTATTGAGTGTTGTCTATCTTAATGATTAATTAGAATGCCAAATTGATATTAATATCACTATTTTTTAATCATTGAAGTTGAAATCACATAAGCCGTAAATTTTCACCCATCTTACACTGTTCCGGTGTTTTTCTAATTTACAATGTAAAAAAGTGACAACGTAACATTTTATTTTTTGTAGGCTTTCAATGTAATATGCTACCTTATTTCATTAATTTTTTTGATATAAATCTCATTAATGTTCAGCGTTTTGTTGTTAATGTGATTTTTTGCTGTACAATTATATATAACTTAATCAATGATGAAAAAGAGCTATGGATAGATTAAAGACAATTGAAAATCTTCATACTATTGCTGAACAAACTAAACAAGTTCAAAGTGATCGTATTGAAATCGTCATGGAAGAGAGAAAAGATGTCCTGTTTCCACCTATGTCAAAAGCGATGATGGAAACTCGCTCTGGATTAACACGACGTAAATTAGATGATGCTATCAGTCGAATGGAAAAAGAGGGGCATAAGTTTACCAAAAATAATGCTAATCATTATTCGATTACTCTAGATGAAGCACATCAACTGATGAGTTCAGCAAATGTTCCTGCTTTTCATCAGCGTCATAAAGATAAAAAACATAAACCTTGGGTTGTTAATGTTCAAAATCAGAAGGGTGGAACTGGTAAGTCGATGTCAGCCGTTCACGTTGCGGCCTCTTTAGCTTTAAATCTTGAAAAGCGTTACCGTATTTGTCTTATAGATTTAGATCCTCAAGGCTCTTTACGTCTTTTTTTAAACCCTTCGATTAGTGTACAAGGGCAAGATACTATCTACTCTGCAGTCGATGTGATGCTAGACAACGTTCCTGAAGAGATTGAAACATCTAAGCAATTTTTGATGGATAATGTACTGCTTCCAACCCAATACCCTAATCTTAAAACGATTGCTGCATTTCCTGAAGATGCGATGTTTAATGCCGAATCTTGGCAAAATCTCGCTTTAAATCAGTCATTAGATCTCGTGCGATTACTCAAAGAAAAGGTCATTGATCCGATTGCAGATGAGTTTGATATCATCATGATTGATACGGGTCCCCATGTCGATCCACTGGTTTGGAATGCAATGTATGCTTCTAATGCACTTATTATTCCGTGTGCTGCAAAACGTTTAGATTGGGCTTCAACGGTTAATTTCTTTCAACATTTACCGACTGTATATGAGATGTTCCCTGATGATTGGCCAGGCTTAGCTTTTGTTAGATTAATGCCAACCATGTTTGAAGATGATAATAAAAAGCAAGTCGCAGTATTAACCGAAATGAATTATCTACTTGGTGATCAAGTTATGATGGCCACGATCCCTCGTAGTCGAGCTTTTGAGACTTGTGCTGATACATACAGCACTGTATTTGACTTAACAGCGGGCGATTTTGAAGGCGGAAAGAAAACACTTTCAACGGCACAAGAAGCCGTTCAGCGAGTTGCGCTAGAATTTGAAAGGGTTATGCACAGTCATTGGTCAAAGATAACGGAGAAAGTATAAATGGCAATTAAAACGGCAGATTTAAATGCCCGCCTATTTGGCAAAACCAACAAGCGAAAAGCAACGACACCAGCTGAAGCACAACAAGCCGTTCAAGACAAAGCTTCTGTTATTGAATTAGCCATCGCAGGTGAGCAGAGTGTTGGTTTTGAACTTATTACTGTTAAAGCTGATGAAATTGCCAATAAAACGACGGTATTTGCAGAAAATGCTCGTGAACAAGCTTTTTTAAATGAACATGCTTTGGCTGATATTTTAGTTACTTTAAAAGATAAAGGACAACAATATCCTGCGATTGGTCGCTGGTTAGATGATGGTACGATAGAGGTTCTTGATGGCAGCCGTCGTCGTATGTCTTGTATCCTTTCTCATAATGATTTTCTGATCTACGTTGCGAAAGGAATTACTACAAAACACGCTAAATTCCTTTCTGATGTCGCTAATGCCCATAAACCTTTATCGCTCTTTGAGCGAGGTAAGGAGATGCAAAGCATGTTGGATCGTGGGGATGTTATTGATCAAAAACAACTGGCTAAAGTTTTTCAATGTAATGAAGCTATTGTGAGCGGTGCGTTAAAAGCTGCTGCATTACCTTTGGCGTTGTTAAAAGCTTACCCAAGTGTTGCTGAGTTAGGTCGTCCAACGATGGTTAGACTTCATAAACTTTATTACTCTTTGACTCAAGAACAGCAGGCTCAGCTTATCGACCAATTACAAGAGCGTGAGCAACCATTTTGGCATTATGTTGATGTCCAAGGTATTAGTCGAATGACCCGAGAGGTCACTCAACGCATTGAGTACTTTATCGAATCCTTGCAGCCAAGCGAGCCTCAAACAACGACTAAAACTAGTCAGCTTATTTCTGGACGAGCGAATTATCATCGACAAGGTAGTAATTTGAATCTCAATCTTAAACAAGTGAATGACCAACAGATGTCACAAATCCTTGCGTATGTTAAGGATCTACTCCATTAGATTACTCATCAATTATCTTATTCACTGTTTTAATTAAAGGTCGCGTTTGCGACCTTTTTGGTCTCTATACCCAAAGAAATTGGAGTTGCTAATAGGCGACAAGTGAAAGAGACCCCATGAGTATAGATGTTCTATATGATTGGGCGAATGAACGACGTCAACAACCTAGTCGCTTCAAGTAAAAAGGGGATATGTTATGATAAAGCTCAGAATCAATGAATGGAACGTACCGTGACAACCTTATTTCAACAGATAAAAAAGCAGAACAATGAATTTCGGATTCGACGTTTAATCGTTTTAAAAGGTGATTTAGCTTGGGCTTCTCATCTCATTGAACAACAGATTGCCCCTCTTTATGATAATTTACTTTGGGTTGGTGAACATTCTATCTCTTCGATTTCATCTATATCGAATAAACAGGTAAGAAAAACACTAGGTCAAGAATTTGAAGCTGTTATCTACAATAGTTATTCAGGGTTTTGTGCCGACAGTTTTGGTGCTATCTCTGGTACGATTAAAGCGGGCGGTAATCTCTTTTTAATTTTTCCAGCTGATGTCAGTACGTTTATCGATCCAGAGTTAACTCGTTGGAATTATCGTGACCATCAAAAGCACAGTTCTTTTCTACAATGGATTGAAAGCCACTTCTTTTCTAACAATACTATTGTTATTGAACAACACTCACATTTACCTGCCTTCACGCCTTTAAATATTCATTCTGCATCCCATCTTATTAGTGAACAAATTGCAATAACCGAGGATCAATCTAAAGCGATTGAGGCAATAAAAAAGGTGGTAACCGGGCATCGACGTCGTCCTCTTATTTTGACTGCTGATAGAGGGCGAGGTAAGTCCTCTTCTTTAGGGTTAGCCCTTGCAGAGCTTATTCAAGTCCGCCCTCTTGCTGTGATTTTATCTGCGCCTCAATTGAATTCTGTCGAGAAAGTTTTTTATCATTTGATTGCCCAAGAGGGTGGGGAGATGGTGACTCGGAATATATGGACAAATGGTCATTCGACGGTTGAGTTTATTGTGCCTGATTTACTGCATCAAACCTTGCCTAATGCCGATTTAGTTCTTATTGATGAAGCTGCTGCTGTACCTGTTTCTCTACTTATCCATCTTGTTCAACATTATAGCCGAATGGTCTTTAGCTCGACTGTACATGGATATGAAGGTGCCGGACGAGGGTTTGCTATCAAGTTTAAACAAAGTCTAAAAACCATCGCACCTCAAGCTCGATTTCTTCATCTTGATGAACCTATTCGTTGGCAGAAAGATGACCCTTTAGAAAAATGGACGTTTAATGCTTTATTGCTTCGTGCTGAGGTCGATAATTCATTGATCATAGAGCCAACAGACTTTCAAACTGACGAGTTAATTATTACTCAATTAAGTACTAATGGCCTAATACAACAACCTCAACTTCTCTCTTCTATTATGGGGCTACTTGTGACCGCGCATTATCAAACTTCACCTTCTGATTTACGTCAGCTTTTGGATGGTGAAGGTGTTAACTTAATTATCGCTAAATTTGGTCAACGCTTAGTCGGTTGTTTATTATTTGTTGAAGAAGGCAATCTATCTCTCTCGCTCTCTGAGAGCATTGCTGAAGGGAAGAGACGAGTTAAAGGACATCTTATCGCTCAATCACTCGCTCTACACGCTTATGAGCCTCAGGCTGCGATTTTGAAGAGTTATCGAGTATTACGACTGGCAGTGAATCCTTTATTACAACAAAAGGGGATTGGTTCTCAGCTTCTATCGGCTTTATCTCAAATTTCGACACAGCAGCAAGTTGATTTTATCAGTACAAGTTTTGGTGCTACATCTGAGTTAATGCAATTCTGGCGTAAAAATTCGTTTTCCATCGTTAGATTAGGTTTTCAACGCGATGTCACTAGTGGTTGTTATTCAGCGCAAGTTATTCAGTCTCTATCTCAAACCAGTTCACGGTTGTTTCATCATCTTAATACTGGTTTTTATCGTAATTTCTCTTATCAATTACCTCATGTCTATTCTAATTTGACCGCGAATCTTGTCGCTAATATTTATCAACAACGCTTTATTACCCCTGATACTGATATGTCCCTCTACAGCTTAACTAAAGATGAATTAAGGGAGGTTGAACTATTTTCTAAAGGAAAACTTGGCTTCGACACCGTTGTCGGCTCTGTGACAACTTGGTTAATTGTTTTATTGTTTACACGTCCTATATTTAATCAAGCATTAAGCGTTCTTATTGATAAAGTGTTACTCAATCATTCATGGGATACTTTAGGCGAACGTTATCATTTCTCTGGAAAAAAATCCGGAATAGATTTACTCCGTCTATCTGTTCAGCCGTTTTTATGACTGAATATTTACACTGTAAATTGACATCTTATCTCAGTTTTTTCTTAATATGGTTGATATAAAAATTTACAGTGTAAATTACAACATTATAAATCGATGCCATGACCCAAAAGTACTTAAGCCTTGTTCTTTGATTTACACTGTAAATTAGTTTACTTCTATTAAATATCAAGCTAACAACGCTAGAACGGCTTATAAAATTTCAATCATTGAGTGTTAATGTCATTCATTGTTGTGAACACGCTCTTCTTAATTGAGTGTTTATTAAAAATTTGAATGAAAATTCGTCGTCCTTTAAGTGAGTAGGGAATTGGTGTTAGTTCACGTTGTTACTAATTAAGTGATGTGTGCTATTTGCTTTATAATGGGTAATTGTTACTATCGGAACAGAAAACGGAATATGTCGAATAGGATAATTATAAAAAATGACCAGTGATATTTTGCATCATAAAATTTATCAGCGCCCTGATTGTGATAATTGGGTTGTGTTTGTGCATGGTGCTGGTGGGAGTTCTTCAATTTGGTTCAAACAGATTAAAGAGTATAAAAAGCATTTTAATATTCTGCTTGTTGATCTTCGAGGCCATGGTGGTTCGGCAAATTTAGTTCATGATATTTTTAAGAAGAAATATACTTTTTCAGCCATTAGTGATGACATTATACGTTTATTAGATTATTTAAATATAAAGGTGGCTCATTTTATTGGAATGTCATTAGGGACCATTGTGATTAGAGCTATCGCTGAAAATCATCCTGAGAGAGTGAAAAGCATGGTATTAGGAGGCGCAATCACGCGATTGGATAGCCGATCTGAGATATTAATTAAGCTTGGACACTATTGTAAAGATTGGGTTCCCTATATGTGGCTTTATAAACTTTTTGCTTACATTATTATGCCGAAATCTACGCATAAAGAGTCTCGTCATCTTTTTATCAAAGAAGCAAAAAAACTGTGCCAGAAAGAATTTAAACGATGGTTCAAATTAGCAACTGAAGTTAACCCGATAATGAAGGTCTTTAAAGAACGAGAGTTGGCTATTCCAACGCTCTATATTATGGGTACTGAAGATTATATGTTTTTAAAGCCAGTTAAAGATATGGTGGCAAAACACCGCCTAAGTTACTTATCAGAAATTCCTGATTGCGGTCATGTTTGCAATATAGATAAACCGGATGAGTTTAACAGTTATTCAATTGATTTTATTCAGCGTCATCGTGTCATTTAATTAAAGCGTATAAAATTAGATTTTTCTCAACTATTTTATACCCATCTTACTTGGAGCTGCTAGATTGTTGACTGCGTTAATTCGCCCCAATCATACATTCATGGGATCTCATTCACTTGTCGCCAGCTCGCAACTCCAATTACTTTAGGTATAGCTAAATCTTTAAGTCGATATTTGATAAGCCTGTTTTATCATTAATTTTATGAGTTAGAATAATTTACACTGTAAATTGGATTGATAAACTCTTTTGACTGATGTTGAAATATGAATATAAAAATTAAGAATTGAATTAAGCTAAGGATCGATAAATGAAAAAACATAAGAATGAAGCAAAATTACTCAAAAAAGCATTAGAGTTAGGTTTTAGTTTTGCTAAACAGCAAGGCTTTGATAATTTAGAGCGAGGCGTTTCTTCTACAGATAGAGTTGAATGCATTTATCGCATGTTGGTGAAGTATAAGCAGATCACACCATTAGCAACAGATAAAGAAGATGGTGTTAATATGAAGCATAAATTAGTACTGTGGATTATACGTTTATTACCTGAAGACCATGAATTGCTTAATTAGCTTATCCCCTTAATACTTAAAAAAGATCGATCAGATTTTAATCGTCATATGTATTCAAATGTTTTTGGCTGTGGTTTCGTCACTAAACCTTGTTAACTTTTCGATAATGGTTGAGTTAAATATTGAGACAATAAAAAAGCAGCGTTAATCGCTGCTTTTTTTATTTAAATTTAAGTGTCGAAAAAGATTAACGCTTTTCGTTAGATTGAATAATAGAAACGCCTTCTGGGTGACGAATTGCTAATGCTCTTTCCGCTACAGTTAATGAAGCTAATTCATTATCTGCATTAATACTGTACTTACAAGGAACATCATAATATGGGTGTACTACGTAGGTAATCGTAAAATTTTTCATTCTTCAATCCAAACATTAATCAAAAGTAAATTCTGTCGCTATTTTAAGACTGAAAATAAAATACAAAATTGATCTGACACGGTATTTTGTCAAAATTTTTATAATCGAAATATTTAACTTGTGAAATAGGCAGAAGAATTTAGATTTAGAATGCTAACGTTTTAAAATATAAGTAATAAAATTATTTTTGAGTATTGATTTGTGATGGTTACAAATTTGGAAAATAGGATTACTCAAGTGAAGCTTATTGATTTGTCTATAATAGCAAAGCATGTCGAGCATCTATACCCATGGGGCTCACTCATCTACCGACTGTACCCCCTTCATACTTGAAGCTGCTAGGTTGTTGACGGTGTTTATTCGCCCCAATCATATAGAACATCTATACTCATGGGGTCTCATTCACTTGTCGTCTACTAGCAACGACAATTACTTTGGGTATATATAATTATTCACTGACCATATACTAATAATTTCATTTATTTTGAAATCGGTTAGATGAGTTGAAATGTAGAAAGAATAGTTAAGCCTAAACTACTGGTAATGATTGAAAATAACGTTGTCAGTGCAATAATATTAGCCGCTAAAGTTGCATTCCCCCCATTGCTTTTGCCATGACATAACTTGCCGCCGCTGTGGGAGCTGAACTCATTAAAAAAATAATTCCTAAATCAATCCCTGTAAAACCATATAAGTATCCGCCTAAAGTAATCAATATCGGTGCAAAAATTAAACGGTTTAACGATGAAAAATAAGTACTACGTGAATCTAAACGCAATTGAGAAAAATTTAGCGAACCACCGGTACATATTAATGCTAAAGGTAGCGTCATTCGTGCCAGATAATCTCCTGCATGAATAATAGAGTAGGGCAATGATACTTCAACAGATTTGACAAAAAATCCCAAAGTAATGCCAATAATGAGCGGGTTTTTTATAATAGAAAGAAACATCAACTTGATAGTATTGAGCTTATTCTTACTTTGTTTACTTAAAGTAATAACGGCTAGAATATTATAAGTTACCGTTATTGCCGCAACATAAATAGCCCCTAGCGCAATCCCATTCTCCCCATAAGTATTGGCAACATACGCGAGACCAATAATTCCGCTATTCGCACGAAAACCACCTTGAATAACAACACCTCGATCTTTTCTTTCTTTTATAAAAGATCGACTGATGAAGGTTAATAGAATAAAAAATAAGATATTCGCAAAAATGGCATAGCTAATTAACGAGCTACTATTGAAGGTTGATAGATCGGATTTAATAATGCCAAGGAAAAGTAAGATAGGTAAGGAGACTTTAAATACTAACTTAGACGCGATATCAATAAAGTGTTGGTCAATAAAGTTAACTCTCTTTAAAAAGATACCAAGTAATAACATGATACAGATTGGCCCTGTAACAGAAAAAGAAAACAACAAATTAGAGAGGAAAAGATCCATTTATAATAGCTCCATTGATGATCATCTTTTCGTAAAAATGATCAAGAGATGATCTTTAGTAAGATCAGGCTGAAAGTTAGGCAATATTCTTGATATATACTTGATCATCGTTCTGAAAATAACAAGAAAACAGGATCATTTTTATCATTCAATTTTAAATATAAATCGGGAAGAGAAATACAATCAAGTATAAGTATATGATATTAAACATTTAATGTAATTATTTTTAATAATGATTAATTGTCTATTTTACTATTCCTTAAAAAAATCAAATGGAAAAATTGAGTTAACACTTGCCGTAAACTGAAACAACTTGATCATAGTTCCCTTTTAAAGCCGTATCAAATTTAGCACGCTGAAAAGGTTTAATTATTGATAAATCATAGGATTAAGTGTATTAATGTGGATTAACGTTAAATAAAAATAAAAACATGTAAAAACTAAGTAATTAAAGGTTGTTTAATTGCTTTTATTGTATGAAAGAGGAATTCATATGTTTAATCCGATTGAAGTCATGGATCCAAAAATAGTCACTCAACCCTTAGATCAACTTTGGCAGCAGATCTCGCCACTTTATTGTGTTGATGAATCTGATTTTTTAAAACGGTTGATTCCACTCGCTGAGGTTAGTGCTTCACTAAACAGCAAAACGGAAGAGACGGCAGCAAAATTGATCACTTTAGTCCGTGAAGATGATAAAGCGGTTCAAATGATTGATGCTTTATTGCTGGAATATAGCTTAGATACTAAAGAAGGTATCTTATTGATGTGTCTTGCTGAAGCATTAATGAGAATCCCTGACAATGCCACTGCGGATGCATTGATTAAAGATAAACTCTCCGTTGCTGACTGGAAAGCGCATTTAAAAAATTCAGAATCACTTTTTGTTAATGCTTCTACATGGGGGCTGATGTTAACAGGGAAGGTGATAAACCTCGATGTCAATGAAGATGGTCAATCAAATAGTGTTATCAATCGATTAGTCAATAAAATGTCTGAGCCTGTTGTCCGCCAAGCGATGAATCAGGCGATGAAAATTATGGGGCATCAATTTGTTTTAGGTCAAACTATGGTTGAAGCCATGAAGAATGGTCAACGGAACATTGATCAAGGTTATCAATATTCATTTGATATGTTGGGTGAGTCAGCACTGACTCAATCTGATGCGAATAAATATTATACTGAATATCAAAATGCAATAAAAAGCATTGGTACTCGCACTGACAGCGTTAAGCCAACGATTTCTATTAAGTTATCTGCCCTTCATCCTCGTTATGATGTTTCTAATCGTCAACGTGTATTAACCGAGATGTTTGATGCTGTAAAAGCGTTAATAATCTTAGCGAGAGAAAAGGGAGTTGGCATTACGATTGATGCTGAAGAGTCTGACCGTTTAGAGCTTTCTCTTGAGTTGTTCAAAAAGCTGTATCAAGATCCTGCTTGCCAAGGTTGGGGAAAGTTTGGTTTAGTGGTTCAAGCCTACTCAAAACGAGCTCTTCCAGTATTAGCCTGGCTAGCTGCATTAGCGAAACAACAAGGTGATGTTATTCCGCTTCGTCTGGTTAAAGGGGCGTACTGGGACAGTGAAATTAAGCTTTGCCAACAAAAAGGGATTTCTGGCTACCCTGTCTTCACTCGAAAAGAGGCGACAGATACCTCTTATATCGCTTGTGCAACCTTTTTACTTTCTGACCATGTGAAAGGATTGATTTATCCTCAATTTGCTAGTCATAATGCCCATACTGTTGCGACGATTATCTCTGTAGCGCGTCATCAAGAATTTGAATTTCAACGCTTACATGGAATGGGAGACTCTCTCTATAAACATGTACTTCAACACTATGAAAATCATGTTCGTATTTATGCGCCTGTTGGTAATCATAAAGATTTACTTCCCTATCTTGTTCGTCGTTTGCTTGAGAATGGCGCGAATAGCTCCTTTGTTCATCGCCTTGTTGATGCTGAGTGTCCGATTAGTGAATTGACGGAAAGCCCGCTATTAAAACTACAAAAAAACCAATATTTACATAACGATAAAATCGTGTTGCCAAAGGATATATTTTCTCCTGAACGAGTTAACTCAAAAGGAATGAATATTGAGATCGAGTCCGAATGGAATGACTTTAACGCGCAATTGACACCTTGGATGGATCATCATTGGAAAGCTTCTCCCTTGATCATCGGTTCGGAAGTGTCAACGTTAAATAAGATGATTACCGCACCTTATGATCATGATCTCATTATTGGTGAGATCAACTTTAGTTCAAACGATCAGGTGGAACGATCTTTGTTGAATGCAACACACGCTTTTGACGATTGGCAAAAAACACCGGTTGAACAACGTGCCAGTTATCTAAATCAGTTAGCCGATCTTTTAGAAGATAATTGGTATGAATTGATTGCACTTTGCCATCGTGAAGCGGGCAAAACTATACAAGATAGTATTGATGAGATCAGAGAAGCTGTGGATTTTTGTCGATATTACGCGAATCAATCCGAGCTTATCTTTTCAAAAGGTAAAGAAGTTGAATTATTTGATGGCACGACTCGAATTTTCAATCGAACAGGCCAAGGTGTTTTTGTCTGTATTAGTCCATGGAATTTCCCATTAGCGATATTTTTAGGGCAAGTAACCGCGGCACTTGTGGCAGGTAATACCGTTATTGCTAAAGCTGCGGAGCAAACAAGTTTAATTGCTCATCGTGCAATAGAGTTGCTTTATCAGACGGGCATTCCTAAAGAGGTGATTCAATTTGTGCCAGGTACTGGTGTTGACGTTGGTGCTAAATTAGTGAAAGACCGTCGAGTTGCTGGTGTTGTTTTCACTGGATCAACGGAAACAGCACAACAGATAAACCAGACATTAGCATTAAGAGATTCAGATAATATTGCGACCTTTATCGCTGAAACGGGTGGGCAAAATGCCATGATTGTCGATAGTACTGCATTGCCAGAACAAGTGGTTCGTGATGTTGTGCATTCTGCTTTTGCATCAGCAGGCCAGCGCTGTTCTGCATTACGTGTTCTATTTGTTCAAGAGGATATTATTGATCGCATCACAACTTTAATTGAAGGTGCAATGAACGAGTTATCGATTGGTTTACCTTACCTTCATAAAACCGATATTGGACCCGTTATTGATGCAACTGCCAAAGATAAATTACAAACCCATATTGATGTGATGAAACAAAAAGGGCATTTAATTGCAGAATCTGAGCTATCTCAAATTTGTGATAAAGGCTATTTTGTTGCACCGACTGCCTTTGAAATTCCTGATTTATCATATTTAAGTCGAGAAAACTTTGGTCCTGTCTTGCATCTGATCCGTTTTAAAGGCGGAGATATTGATAAAGTCATTAAACAAATTAATCAAAGTGGTTTTGGGTTAACTTTGGGCGTTCATAGTCGAATCGAAAGCCGTTACCTTCATATTGCAGAGCAAGCTAAAGTGGGGAATTGCTACGTTAACCGAGATCAAATTGGCGCGGTTGTTGGTGTTCAACCGTTTGGCGGACAGGGATTATCAGGCACAGGTCCTAAAGCCGGTGGTCCACATTATCTTTACCGTTTCAGCCAAGATCAGATAATTGATCCTGTTAACTCATAAGGAGCCAAGTGATGACAACAGTGAGTAAAAAGAGTATTGAATTAAGCGTCTTATCGCAGATTAATCAATTAAAAGAGTCTCAAGGAAAATGGGATGGTCTTGGTGTGACTGAGCGTGTGGGGCAATTAACTGCTTGGCATCAAGCATTAGTTACTTCCGATCTCGTGAGCGAACATCATGATTGGCATTATGCGATGCGAATGATTGAGTTAAAACTAGAACATGCATTGTCTCATTTGCAAACGATAGACTCTTTACCGGGGCCGACAGGCGAGTCTAATTCTCTATCAACTGCAGGGCGTGGTGTTTGGTTAGTGGGAATAGAAAAAAATATGCCCTTAACCGCATTTTTTGGTCAATTAATTACTACGCTTGTGGCTGGAAATAGCGTTATGTTATCAGTGGTTGAGCCTGATCTTGATTATGTGAATAAACTTATTAAATTATTTAATCCATTGGCTAAGAGTGGATTAGCGTTAGGGGACATTATTGCACTAACAACGCATGATAATGTTGAATCTCTTTGTCGTTTAGATCTGATTAATGGTGTTGCATTCACTGGACAAAAAAATGTGACTCAACGCCTATATCAATTAATAAGTCAACGAACTGGCGAGATTATTCCGGTTGTTTTTGAAAATGAGCCAAAGCGTTTACCTATAATTAGTAGTGATAGCTACTGTTTACATTTTATTACTGAGAAAACAATCACCATTAACGTGACTGCGATTGGTGGTAATGCATCATTATTAGAGTTGGGGGCAGGATAATATCAATATGCCTTTCTAAAAATACCTATATCCAACGTTATTGAAGTGGCTAGTAGGTGGTAAGTAAATCAAGCCTCATGAGTATTTACTATAGGATTGGGGCGAATAAATGTAGCCAACAACTTAGCAGCCTCAAACATGAGAGGATAAAGGTTAAATGGAGTTTTATAAAAAGGAGATTAAACGATGATAGATAATAATATAGCCATTACGGCGACATTTGTTGTTTATTTGGTCATGATGCTAGTGATTGGAGTTTATGCTTATAAGCGGACAATTAACTCATCTGATTACTTTCTTGGAGGTCGATCTTTAGGGCCTTGGCCAGCAGCACTTTCTGCTGGAGCGTCTGATATGAGTGGTTGGTTACTGTTAGGCCTCCCGGGGTATGCTTATTCTGCGGGTATTGGATCATTGTGGTTAGCGGGTGGCCTATTTATTGGTACTTGGCTTAATTGGTTAATTTGCGCTCGTCGCCTTCGAACTTACAGTATTGAAGCTGATGATGCCTTGACAATTCCTGAATATTTAGCGCGTCGTTTTGAAGATAAATCAAACGTTCTCCAGTCTGTTTCTGCTGTATTTATTTTGATTTTCTTTCTCTTTTATACCAGCTCGGGTTTAGTAGCTGGTGGTAAACTCTTTGCGACCGTATTTGGTTTGGATTACTCAATCGCTGTCGTCGTAGGCGTTATTTGTATTGTCTCTTATACTTTATTTGGTGGCTTTCTTGCTGTTGCTTGGACAGATTTAGTACAAGGTTTGTTGATGGCTGCAGCATTAATGATTGTGCCTATTGCAGCAATGAATGGCAGTGTTGGGGACTTGGTGAATAGTCTGGAAGCTAAAAACCCTCATTTACTGACATTATGGACAGATCTTTCTGGTGAGCCGCTTTCTTTAATTGCGATCATCTCTTTAGCTGCGTGGGGGTTGGGCTATTTTGGTCAGCCACATATTTTAGCGAGATTTAAAGCGACTCGTTCAAATAAAGATCTCACCAGTGCCCGCCGTATTGCCGTATTATGGACTGGCGTTTCTATGGTCGGGGCGGTGTTTGTTGGTTTAGCAGGTATTTTATATGTTGATACAAACATGGCAGGTGGTTTAGAAGACAGCGAAACTATCTTTATGTTATTGGTTAATGCAGTGTTCCACCCTGTCGTAGCCGGTATTTTATTAGCGGCTATTTTAGCGGCAATAATGAGTACCGCTGATTCTCAGTTACTGGTTTCATCTTCCGCTTTAGCAGAGGATCTCTATAAGCAATTACTTCGTCCAAAAGCGTCGCAAACTGAGATTGTGTTTGTTGGTCGAGCTGCGGTTGTTGGTCTCTCGTTGATTGCTTTAGTCTTAGCAATGGAGCCAGATAGTTCCGTACTCGGTTTAGTCTCTTATGCTTGGGCTGGATTTGGTGCCGCATTTGGACCTGTGATTATTTTGAGTCTCTATTGGCGTCGAATGAATCGTTTTGGTGCGATTGCAGGTGTGGTGATTGGTGGCGTGACGATTGTGGTTTGGAAGCAGTTGACGGGGGGAATTTTTGACTTATATGAAATCGTTCCTGGAATGCTCTTTGCGACGATAGGTATTATCGCCACCAGCTTATTAACCGGTGAGCCTGATGAGGCTGTTAAGGCGCGTTATGACCGTTATGAGACAAGGTTATTGACAGAATCATAATTTCATCAATAACAAAAAATAAAAATAGAGCCCGCTTTAAATTCGGAGACGATATATAGTCTCGGAGTTAAAGCGGGCTTTATCAATATAGTGACTCTAATGCGTTTTTATCTGGGTATCTTTCAGTCTAAAACAGCGCGCTATTGAGCCACAAGTGACAAAGGATACTGGCGACATAACCTAATGCGATAACAGGAGCCCAACGTAAGTGCCCAAAGAAAGTATATTTTCCTCTAGCATGCCCCATTAGTGCCACCCCTGCAGCAGAACCGATCGAGAGCAAACTACCGCCAACACCTGCCGTTAAGGTAACTAATAACCATTGCCCTAATGCCATATCTGGCTCCATTGCCAATACAGCAAACATCACAGGAATATTATCGATAATGGCGGAGAGAATGCCGACAAAGGCATTGGCTAAAGTATGATCCCATTGGGTATACATGACGCTAGAGACTAAATCCATGTAACCTAATAAATTTAAACCACCGACACTCATCACGATGCCGTAGAAGAATAACAGGGTATCCCACTCGGCATGTGACACGCGATTAAAAACATCAAAAGGAACGATATTCCCTAATCGTTTTAAGGCTTTTTCGTCGTGTTTTAATTCATAAAATGCACGTTTCTTGGCAATAGAGCTTGGCAGTGTTTTACGTAAAAAGTAACCAAAGAACTGTAGGTAAGCAAGCCCCATCATCATACCGATAACAGGTGGGAAACCAAGTAAGCTATGGAATAAAACAGCCGTTAAAATCGTTAATAGGAAGAAACAAACCATCCGCTTTGCGCCACGTTTAAGCTCAATAAACTCGTTAATCGCTTCTGGTTTACTTTTCTCGACAAAGAAAGACATAATAAATGCTGGAATAATAAAATTGACCACAGAAGGAATAAATAGAGTTAAGAACTGGCTGAATTCGACAATTCCGGCTTGCCATACCATTAAGGTAGTAATATCGCCAAAGGGGCTGAAAGCTCCCCCAGCATTAGCCGCGACAACAATGTTGACACACGCCATATTAATGAAGCGAGTATTATTGCCACCGACTTTTAATATTACCGTACACATTAATAATGCAGTGGTCAGATTGTCAGCAATTGGGGAGATAAAAAAGGCGAGCCAACCGGTTAACCAAAAAAGCTGATAGAAACTAAATCCTTTTTTAATCATCCAAGCACGCAATACATCGAAAAGTCGACGCTCTTCTAATGCATTAATATAAGTCATCGCCACTAATAAGAAGAGTAGCAGTTCGGTATACTCTAATAAGTTGTGTTTGATTGCGATACTTGCCTGTTCGGACATACCGAGTTGACTAAATTGCCAGCCAACTAAGATCCAGATTAAACCAGCAGCAAGAAGAACGGGTTTAGACTTACGCATTTTTAAGTGCTCTTCTGCCATGACAAAACAGTATGAAATAATAAAAATGGCGAGGCAGAGAAAGCCGGTTATGGTGAGGGTTAAATCTGGTGTATTAATATTGCTTGCGAGTGTAGGGTAAGGGAGTAAGGCCAATAAGCCTAGTTTCCACGGTCGTTTCATAACATCCTCTGTTTGAATCAAGTCGTTTTAATTAGAGTAATAGTCCGTTGTAGTGTTTGTGTTCTACTTAAGTTCTATTACTGACATTTATTTGTCTAAAACTTATACTTATTAATTGTGTTAGATGTTCGTGTTTAAAATAGTCCTTTTGAACGGACTTTAGCTATCTTCTCCTTTATCTCATTATCTGTTGCTGGTGTACTTTCTAACGATGGTTTTTGCTTTTGTTTTTCTATTGTTGATGAACTGTCGCTAGGTTGAATACTGTTATCTTCCGATAATGTGGCGTTATTTTCTGCTGTTTTCTTCGTCGTTTGAGATGGGCGTTTTCTCGCCGCTTTGGGTTTGCTTATTGCTTCTTTTTTGGTTGTTGATTCATTTGCTTCATTTTCTTTATTAACCACTTTGCTGGTGGTTTTTGCTGCAGCTCTCTTCTTTGCTGGTGGTTTGGTTGCTGATTGTTGTTTTATCTGCTCTTGGGTTGTTTCGGAGGCTTCGTTTTCTATTGTTACCTCTTCTGGTGGTGTTGATGTATTTTTTGTCGTTGTTTTTGCCTTGGTTGTTGCTCGTTTACGTGTTGGCTTTTTCATACTTGGTTCAACCGCGGATGGTTCCGCTTTTTGTTCCAATAGAGTGAATAATTGATTCATACGATCTGAAAGTTGATTCAATGAGTGATCATTTTTGTCTTGCAGAGTCGATATATGGTGATTTAAGGTTTCATAACTGGCACGAGTTACATTATCAGCTAGAGAATCGGTTAAAGAGGGGGTTAACTTCTGGATAAAACCACCAGCTAATAACAGTGTTTTTATCTTTTCCTCAAATTGTACTTTAGATAGATCACCATTACTCACGGCTCGGTGCCACTGCTTTAATAAAATTAACAGTTCTCTCTCATTGGCATCATTTGGGTTCAGATCTAAGGATAAGGTAATTCTCGCCATTCGACTCTCTCTACTTTATTGCTTTTCTAGTTAATATATCGTTCATAATTGAAACTGCTACTTTGATGATTGTACTCATTCTGTGACGAGCAATTCCAACGATTAGGTGTATACCCTTCTTACTTGAAGATGCTAGGTTGTTGGCTATATTCATTCACCCAAATCATATAGAAAACCTATACTCAGGGCCTCATTCACTTGCCGCCTACTAGCAACTCCAATTACTTTGGGGATATAACTTCATTTAATCATATCGTTAAGATATTAATTATGATTCACTTTATACCGATTAAGTTTACGCTGCTTCTTCATTGAAGTAGTTCATATTCTCAATAGATAGAATTGATTGTGAATTTTCAATGACTTTAATTCGTCCATCAGCAAGGGCTGGGTAAGCTTGACACATCGCCTCATAAACGAGGGTTGCACCACCACCAATCAATAGAATTCGGTTGGGGTTTTTGCAGAATTTACGACATTCAGCAGAGATCGCATTGGCTAATTCTTCAATTCTTTGTTCTATTGAACTTAGTACTTCATCAATTTTTGCATGGTTATTGACGACTTCTTTAACAAAGTTAATATCATGACGATTTTTGATCAACTCATTGGTCACTAAGAAAGAGGCATCACTGTCTGCATTCGCTAATGAGTTTTTAGCCACATCAGTTACCCAACTTACCCCCATATTAGCATTGCCTTTAATTTCGGCAACTTCATCAAACTCACCAACAATAACGGCCATATCGATGCTACAACCGCCAATGTCGACAGCTAATGTGCGTGAAAATTGACTAACATTCTCTTTTAAGATTTCTGATAAGACGCCACAAACGCTCTCTGGCATCACTTCTACCTCTGCGATAGTAAACGTTTCCCCATTATTGAGCTCGACATCGTTGCGAAGAAGATTATTTTTTTTACGCTCGATATTCGTTTCATTCTTCTGACAGTCATCTGCATTATAAAATTCGGTAATTGGCAAAGTACAGATGATTTTGACAGGTTGAGGAGCCAGTCCTGTTTCTAATAACGCATGATGAATGGCCAGCAAATTCAAATCAGAATATTGATAATCGATATGAGTTGTCGGGAGTGAATGTTCAGAGGTCACATCATAGGTATATTTGTTACCATTGATTAAGTAGTTTGCCACGCGTTTATTTTGACGCAAGGCAGCTGACTTAAATCCTTTTCTCCATGAGTTTCCGATCGTTAGAGTTTGCATCTCACCAATGTCATTTATGTAAGATAATTTGGTATTTGTTGAACCGTCATCAATTGAAATCGTTAACATATCTATTCTATTCCCTGTTACTGAGTATTTTATTATTGGTAATACCGGATTTCTTCATTGTTATCCCGTTAAACTTTTTTACCAATAAACTTAGTCATTATGGTGTCAAAAAGTGAATAAAATCAATCCAATTTGTAAAATAAGCGTTGTAAATGTTAAGTGTGAATATTTGCCCAGTTATTGTTGAAAAGATTTGAACTCTTTCATATTGAGTTTGAATTTTACTTTTCATTGACAATATGTGTTTGTTTTCTTATTTGTGATGGGAAGATTATTGCTTGATAAGTTGATGATATGTTTTTGTTTTTTATTTTCAGAACCCATTTTGTAATCGTTCCCACTGGATTTTGTTAAAAAATTAAACAAAAAAGGTAATTTTGATGATAAGGGGAAACTAATATTGCATTTTTAGTGACGGGCTTCACAGTTCCAATTTATAGGTTGTAAACGTTTCCATTGATCGTGCATAGATCACAGAATCTATGTAATTAGTTACATACAATCCTTTTCGAAATTTACACCTGAATTGAATGAGTCACTGAGATAGCTAATTACACTAGCGATTTAATTGAAGATGACTAAAAGGAATAATGATGTCAGACCAAATTACACTAAAAACAAAAATGTCTTATGGCGTGGGTGCATTAGGTAAAGATTTTGCTTGTGCGCCAATCTATATCTTCTTAATGTTTTATTTTACGGATGTGGCTGGAATTTCAGCCGCCTTTGTTGGTACGATTTTCCTCGCGGCACGTATCCTTGATGCGGTTACCGATCCTATGATGGGGGTGATTGTTGATAATACTCGCTCTAAGTTTGGTAAGTTCCGTCCTTGGATTGTGATTGGTACACTATTAAATGCAGTGGTTCTTGTTGGCCTTTTCAGTACTCATAATTTTGAAGGCACTGCACTTTACGTTTATGCAACGGTTGCTTATATCCTTTGGGGTTTAACGTATACCATTATGGATATTCCATATTGGTCAATGATCCCTGCACTTTCAAGCTCTCGTCCTGAGCGTGAAAAATTAGTTGTATGGCCTCGCTTGTTTGCTAGCCTAGCATGGTTCATTACCGGTACTTATGGCCTTCATATTGTTGGTGTGTTAGGTGATGGTGATCAAGGCAAAGGCTTCTTTAACGTTTCAATCATTATTGCTGTTCTGTTTGTATTAAGTGCGATTCTTATTGCGCGTAATGTGAAAGAGAAAGTCGCAACCGCAACAAATACCGCACCAGAGAAATTTAACTTTAAAGATGTGATGGTCATTATTGGTCAAAATGATCAACTTAAAGTGCTAATTGGTACTATCTTATCGTTCCAAATTGCAAACTTATTGGTTGGTGGTTTCGCAATTTACTATTTCTCTTATGCGTTAGGTAATCCTGAACTGTTCCCAGTATATATGATGGTTGCTGGTGCAGCTGAAGTTGCAGGTGTATTCTTATTCCCTCGTCTAGCTGGCTTAATTCCACGTAATAAGCTCTGGTTAACGGCGTGTGGTTTCCCAATTCTTTCATGTCTTATCCTTCTAGCAATGACTATTCTTGCACCAGGCAATATTGTGTTAATTGGTCTAGCGGGCGCATCAATTAAGTTTGGTATCGGTATTGCAAACGCACTTCAAACGGTAATGTTAGCTGATGTTGTTGATTACGGTGAGTACAAAACAGGTCGTCGTAGTGAGAGCGTTATCTTCTCAGTACAAACTATGCTGGTGAAATTTGCGGGTGCTGCGGGTGGTTTCATCGTTGGTGTTGGTTTAACTGTTGTTGGTTATATCCCTAATGTTGAACAGTCATCAGAAACGATTATGGGCATTCAATTTATGATGGTGGGTTTACCAGCTATTCTAATGGCAGTAAGTGCAGTGATCTATAAGAGTAAATACCGTTTACATGAAGGCTTTGATCCTGAAACGGTAGAAGAGATTATTGCAGCTAAACCACAGCAAGTTGAAGCTTAAGCGATCTTTTTAAGCGAATCTTTTAAGTTGCTGATTGAGTCATGTATTAAAAGATATCCACTAGAGTAAAACCCCTGTTTATCCGTTTAATTATAAATAGATAAAGAGGGGTTTTTTGTTTAGGTTTTTTCATGATTCAATTGATATTAAAATATTAAGTGGATATCTTCATCATCATCGGTCGACAGAATGGCTTGATGTTCATTGATTAATCGAGAAGCACAAGAAGGAATGACAGCTTGTGTTTGTCCTTTGACGCGAAAGATTGGCGCTTCCCAAACTTGTTCTCGAAAATACCCTGTTTCTGTAAATTCAATTAAGACTTTCATAATTATCCTTAATAATTGAAGGTACCTATAATTCTAGTCGTTGATGGAATAATCGCCATGTTATTTGTGGGATCTATTTTTTCAGTATTAGATAGGTAAGATAATAAAATTACAAACAAGCTTAATGTATTGATATTAAACGGTATTTTTAGTTTGGGTTAGGCGATATATTTAAATTATTACATTGAACGTCTCAATAATTAATTAAATACATTTTAATAGGCACAAAAAAGGCTTAAATAATTGTCTCTAAACGAGAAATTATTTAAGCCTTTTCTATTTTAATTAAAAAGTACTTATACTTTATTAAGTTAAGCTTCTTTAATCATTTTTAATAGGTCATCTTTTAATGCAACACGCTGAACCTTTAATGTTTCCATTTCAGCATCTTCAATTGGGCTACCTAGCTCTTCTAAACGACGAATTTTATGATCAATTTCATCATAAGTAGCCGCTAGCTTTTGGAAGTGACGGTTAGATGTTTTTAATGCAGTGATCTGCTCTTTGTACTCAGGGAAGTCAATAAATAGTGCGTGGTTGTCATGTAACATAGTGATTCCTAAATTAATCTGCATTGGATAATGTGTTGAATTATAGCGTCGAAGCTTTAATTAACAACGATCAAAAATTCAATATAAAATTCACAAAAAAAGACCTTTTTATTTAACTCGGTATTTTTTGATATTTTATAAATAATTAGAATAGTTCAGAAATGTTTTTTTTCAACTATAGTTTAAATAACCTTGAATGTGCTATAGGGATAGAAATGACTAATTTATTTAAAACAAGTCGACGTTCGTTTATTAAACAGTGTGTCGTTGGGGGCGTTACTGTATATAGTGCGCCGATGCTTTTTAATAAAGCAGAAGCAGCAACTTCACCCGTCCATCAAAAATTAAAAGCAGATTGGAAGCAAGGCGATACACCACAGTATCGTTTTGATGCGTTAGAGAAAGTAACAGGGCAGAAAATTTATGGCCGAGATTATCGCGCCAAAGATATCCCCGGCTGGCCTGACAAACAACACTTTGGATATGTGGTAAGAGTGCCAATTGCTGACCGTGTTTATCTTGGGTTGAATTTAGATCTTCTTAGTGGTGATTTAAAACCATATCGTGTTGTAACCGCAAATGATCTAAAAAATAATGCAATTAAACTCCCACCTTATTACGGTGACAATATGTTACTGGCGGAAGGGCATGTCCCTGATTACCTTGGTCATGAAGTCGCTATTTTGTTGTTTGATTCCTTTGAGTCTTTCCAGAAAGCCAAAAACAAAATTCAATTTAATGAAAAATTTATCAACTTTGGCGATAAAGCCCCATTGGTTGCTCTCTCTAAAGACCCTTATGCTGCATGGCGAATTGTGCGTCAAGAGGGGGCTCAAGGTTCGATGGGGGAAGATAACTTTAGTACATTAAAGAATGGACTGTTCTTCCCTAATTATGTCGACCATAAACCGGTTTGGCCGACAGCAGATGCTAATAGTCATAGTACCGGTGGTATCGCGATGTCGTTAGCAGAAGGGCTTCGCAAAGAGATAACGCAGCGTGAAGATTGGCATGTCATTGATCGCCAGTTTAAAACACAGTCCATTGAACCGATGATGTTTGAAGCGGAAGCCTTTAATGGCTGGTATGACATTAATGATAAAACGTTACATGTCGTTATCACCACTCAATCCTCTCAAGATTTTCATCAACAAGCTGCCGAAGTCCTTGCCAATAGCCCACTGACATCGAGCATAAAAAATCTTGTGGTACATACCCCTTATATCGGTGGTGGGTTTGGTGCGAAAGATCATACGATTTTCCCCTATTACGGCATGCTAGCAACCCTGTTTGCTAAAGCACCAATTCGAATTGCCAATGACCGTTTCCAACAGTTCCAATCGGGTTTAAAACGTCACCCATTTGATATTAAAAATCAATTAGCATTTGATAAAAAGACCAAAAAAATTGCCGGTTTTGTCTCTGATATGGTGGTTGATGGTGGCGGTCGCGTAAACTTCTCCTCCTCGGTGACGATGGTAGGTGCAAGTGCAGTACAGGGGGTTTATTATTTCCCTCAAAATGACATTGAAGCGGTCTGTTATGCCTCCCAAACACCGCATGCGGGTTCGATGCGTGGTTACGGTACACTTCAGGCGATGCCGACTGTTGAGATGATGTTTAATGAAGCTGCGGCGGAGATGAATGTTGATCCTATCGAATTAAGAAAGATTAATGTTTTACGCTCAGGAGAGAAAAATACTCAAGGGGCCGTTCCGATTGGTGCTGTTCGTTATCATGAAATGTTAGAACTCGCTGAAAAACATCCTCTTTGGACTGAGAGAGATAAAAACAAAGCAGAGTTTGAGCAAGCAAATCCAGGTAAAAAATATGGTGTCGGTTTTAGTATTGTCACTAAAGATTATGGTACAGGTGGAGCGGCGCCGTCATCATCAATCGAGATCACCCCTGAAGGTGAGATTGTATTGAAAACCTGTTCTGTCGAGATGGGAACGGGTATCGATACTTCTCAAGGTGCATTAATTGCCAAGTATATGGGTAATTTTGCTGATCAGATCAAGATGGCGGTTATTCAAGAGTTTGATGCGATGGAGCTCTTTGAGACGGATGATCCCTACATGATATCTCAAAAGCAACAAGATAAAATGGCGAAAAACCCCCGTTGGACACCGGTTGTAGGAATGGCATCGTCGGCCAGTATGTCGAGCTTCTTCCAAGCGCACTCAACAGAGCAAGCAGCAAGAATTCTGTTTGAAGAGACGCTTTTCCCTGCCGCCGTTGAAATTTGGAACAGTCAGTATGCTAATGGTGCTTACGCTAGACCGGATTTTGATAATGCCAATGATGCTGAATGGGTCGATGGAAAATTGACTGTTGAAGGTTACCCACCTTTAGATTTTAAAACTTTGGCACTGAAAGCTCATGCGATGGGATTAATTACCAGTGTGATGACCCATGGTTTTAACCGCTGGGCATGGTCAACCGCTGATTTTGAAGTTAACGGTAAAGTAAAAAATTACCCACTTGATGGCCTTGCTGTGCAATATGGTATTGGCGCGAAAGGCAAAGGGCGTTCTAACAAGCACGGTTATCATGTCATTGAACGTAAAGCCGCTTTCTATCCTGATACCTCGCTCAATAATGCGATGGTTACGTATTATACCCCTTGTGCCACATTAGCAGCCGTTGCCATAGAAAAAGCAACGGGTCGTGTTCAGGTACTTGAAACGCAGACTTGGTTAGAGCCTGGTACGATGCACGTAGAAAAGCTGGTTGAAGGTCAGCTACAAGGTGGTTTGACAATGGGGTTAGGTCATACCTTATATGAATACCTTCCTGCCGATGAGACTGGCGCAGGTAATGGGACTTGGAACTTAAATCGTTACCAAGTGCCTTTGGCTAAACATAATGGTGTTTGGAATATGAATCACACGATTATGCCACCACTTTCAGCTTCAGATCCAGCTAAAGGGGTTGCAGAAGTTGTGATGATCCCGATTGTCGCTGCACTCGTTGAGGCCATTTACCAAGCAACCAATAAGCGTTTCTATCACTTACCAATTACACCGAAAGATATTATGGAGGGAGCATAATCATGGCGACTATTTCTTTAACAATTAATGATAAATTATATGGCCCAATTGATGTTGATCCACAAATTATGATGGTGGATTTTCTCCATGAATATCTTAATTTAACGGGAACAAAATTTGGCTGCGGGCAAGGTGTCTGTTATGCCTGCTCTGTGATTGAAGATAAAGCAGACGGCACCAGTGAAATTGTGCGTACCTGTATCACCAATGCCGTGGCATTTAATGGCAAAAAGTTAAGAACCATTGAAGGTCATGCCGAAGTGAATACTAACGGTGAAGTGACAGAAGTTCACCCTGTTCAAGAAGCCTTCATGAAGCATTTCTCATTCCAGTGTGGTTGGTGTACTTCAGGTTTTGTCAATGCGGGAGTTGCGTTAGTTGAAGAGCTAAAAAGAAACCCAATTAAGGCTGATGATGTACAAGGTGTGATTGAAGAGGCTCTGGGTGATCATGTTTGTCGTTGTACGGGTTATGTGAAGTACTATGAAGCGATGAAAGAGGTGATCTTAGCAACAGAAGGAACCACGGTATGAGTAGAAAATCACTGATATTAATGGCTGGTGTGCTGAGTTCTCCACTCTTTTTTAGTGCTCAGGTGATGAGTGCTCCAAATGCGAGTAACAGCTCAACAAGTCATGCAGAGTTAATTGCAAAAGGAAAGTATCTCGCGACCCTTTCTGATTGTTATGGCTGTCATACTACCCGTGATGGTGACCCTTTTGCCGGTGGTTTAGGGTTTGATTCTCCATTTGGTCTAATGTATTCCACTAACATTACACCGGATAAAGAGAATGGTATTGGGAATTACAGCTATCAAGATTTTTATGATGCAATGCACAGCGGTGTGGCACCTAAAGGAAATCTTTATCCTGCGATGCCTTATACCTCTTATAACAAGATTACTGAGGAAGACACGAAAGCACTTTATGCTTATATGATGTCGGTTACTCCATCTAGCCAGAAGAATAAAGAGAATGATGTATCATTTCCCGCAAATATTCGTTTTGGCCTAAAAGGGTGGAATCTATTCTTTAATGATCAGAGCCCAATCCCTGAAGATAGCAGTAAAAGTGCAGACTGGAATCGAGGTAATTATATCTTAAATTCATTTGGTCACTGTGGGGAGTGTCATACACCAAGAGACACCTTCTTTGCGATGGATGAGAGTCAGCACTTTAAAGGCGCAATTATTGAAAACTTACTTGCCCCTGATATTACCGCTGAAACCTTAAAAGCCAATGGTTGGGGAACTGAAGATGTTAAATCTTTACTCAATACAGGTTATTCTCGTAAAGGGACGGTAGTGGGTAATATGTATACCGCCGTTTATCATAGTTTGAGTCAATTTAATGATGAAGACCTTCATGCTGCGACTGTTTATCTATTAGATAGCGATCAAGATGTCGCAGGTAAGCCTTTTGTTGCCGATAGTGAGCAGAAAGATGGTGATGGTCATCAAATCTACATGAGTCATTGTATGGCATGTCATGGTGCAGAAGGGAAAGGTAAGCCCAACTTTGCCCCCGCACTTGCTGGCAATGCAACCTTAGCGCAAGAGAATATCAATAATACATTAACCAGTATTGTCTTTGGTATTCAGCCACAGTTTTACTCACACATTACTGCATTTGATGATATGCCGGGCTTTGATAAAGCGCTTAACGATCAACAATTAACCGATCTTATTAAATACTTAAAAGATCATTTCACTAATGACAAATCAACGATCACTGTAGACCAAGTGTCTAAGTTACGTGCTGATCTTGAAAAAGCGAGGAAAGATGCAGCTCACTGATATTAATCTTTTATCAGGACTGCAAAAGTGGTTGGCTGAGGGGGAAGAGTTCTGGTTGTGTACTGTATTAGCAACTTATGGCTCTGCGCCTCGGCCACAAGGTTCTCTTTTTGCATGGAATGGTAAAACAAGGTTAGGTTCTATCTCTGGCGGCTGTTTAGAGGACGCATTTATAGAGAAATTGAACCGCAATGAAATCTCTGATTTACCGGCTGTTTTTCGTTACGGCAAAGAGCTTATTGCTGATGATATTCAAGTCGAGCTACCTTGTGGTGGGACGATTCAATTATTGGTTGAGAAGATCTCTGATAAGTCGGAACATTTTACTAAAATGTTTGAATTAGCTGAGCAGCATCAATCATTTGTTCGTTATGTTGATCTTCAGAGTGGAGAGCGGAGTTATTTACCGCAAGATCATTCGATATCAACAGCAATTAAGCTGGATGATCGAGGTGTCACCATTCGCTACGATCAGGTTTGGTCGATCTTGATCTTAGGGATTAGCCAAGTCAGTGAGTGGGTCGCTAAAATGGCGTTAATGGCGGGTTATTCGGTCGAAATTTGTGATATGCGTGAATCGCTTGCTGCAAGCTGGACGTTTGATAAACAGGCGGGTGGCGTCGATGTCACATGGATCTCACCTGATCTTTTCATTGATAAGTTTGCTCACCGTCAATCAGCGATAGTTGCTCTGGCTCATGATCCTCGTATTGACGATTTAGGGCTAATGGCGGCAGTAGAAGGAGATGCGTATTATATCGGAGCGATGGGATCGTTAAAAACCAGTGAGAAGCGTTTTGAACGGCTTGAACGGATTGGTGACTTTACACCGCAACAACTTGATCGCCTACATGCGCCTATCGGTTTACCCATTGGCAGTAAAACCCCATTTGAAATTGCGATTGCCATATTGGCCGATATCATTAGTAAGCGTAATCAAATTGAGTTGGTGAAGGCGAATTAACTTTTTTAGTCTTCTCGTTATCATTAGTAATAAATAAAAAACCATAACTTGAAGTTATGGTTTTTTTTATAGGCATAGAATGGATTTTACTTTTTAAAAATGGGACTTAATAATAAAAGAGAAGGTATTTTGGTCAACACCGTCCGTATTCCCATAAATATTTTTCCAATAATCGTACTCAATACCGATTAATAGGGCATTTTTTTTATTTGATGGAAGTACTGCTTGGCCTAAATCATATTTAACCTGAGGGTTTAAGTGGAAGTTCTCTTTATAATCATCTTTTTCTGTGGCGAACACCCAGTCAATATAACCGTCAACGATAATTCGGCTATTACCGACAGGGATGTCTGCACTAAAGCTTGGTGTTAACTGCCAGCCATAACTCTCATTACGACTATCATTTAATGCTTCTCGACGATAGGTATTTAACTGGAAGTAATTGAAGTAGGGGATATCAAAGTCTAAACCGACACCATAAAGGAAACTCTCACTAGGGCCACGGCCTTCTTCTAAGGTTAACGCTAAGGAGACATCTGTTAATGGTCCGGCATGGATATTGGTGCCAAAGATTTTGTTCACACTAAAGCGTGGACCTATCTCACCATAAGTCGATTGTGCTTGGCCTGTATTTGAGTCGTTATAGAAGTAGACATCTTGGAAGGCAAACCAGTCTCCGTATTTCCAATCACCTGCAGTTTCGAAAGTTATTGTTGTTTCTTTATCTGATGGCGAGAATTCATAATTTTGTCCATATAATCCAGTTAAACTCATGTCCCACCAATTGATGAGGTTATCAGCCGTCGCTAATGGGCTAAATAGGATTGTGAGTGGAAGTAATTTTTTAATCATAGTATCCCTTATCGATTTAATTATCCTGATCATGTTAAATAATGAAGATATAAAATAAAACTTCATAGATAATATAACTATAGTTGAATAAAAATGGCTTATATATTTTTCTTACTTGAAATTGCTAGGTTGTTGGCTATATTCATTCGCCCCAATCATATAGAAAACCTAGACTCATGGGGCCTCATTCACTTGCCGCCTACTCGCAGCTCCAATTACTTTGGCTATATACCCTTCTTACTTGAAGTCGCTAGGTTGTTGGCTGCATTCGTTCGCCCCAATCATAGAGAACACCTATACTCATGGGGCCTCACTCATTTGCCGCCTACTCGCAGCTCCAATTACTTTGGCTATATACCCTTCTTACTTGAAGTTGCTAGGTTGTTGGCTGCATTCGTTCGCCCCAATCATAGAGAACACCTATACTCATGGGGCCTCACTCATTTGCCGCCTACTAGCAACTCCAATTACTTTGGGTATAGCTATAGCTAAATAATAAAAAAGCGCCATTATTATCCAACTGTAAAATACAGAATGATAATAACGACGCTTTTTTATTTGCTTCTAGCCAATATTATTTAGGGTAATACTTTTTAAGTAATACTCTTATAAATAATATTGGTTTATCAGCTTATCGATTTAAAGAGCGACTCTTTAATTCAAAAATGATTTTTTCTGCGCTACATTCAAATTGAATACGCGCATCAAGCTGAGTACTGTTTTCATCAACAGCGGTTGCTTCGTATTCCATGTTAGCGTTAACTTCGCGAGCGATAGCAAGGTACTGTTCTAGCTCAGCGAGTAAAACATTTGCTCCGTTAGCAAAAATAGTGACGGTTGCCACTTCGTCTCCAGCTTTAATAATAAAGCCCATTTCGCCTGCACAGCCGCAAGCTTCACATGGTGCTTCTACTTGATCAGTCATAAGATATCTCCTTAAAGTAATTGACCTAATTGTAAAGGGATATGTGTGGAGATGCTATTGATTAATGCTGAAACTTATATTTAGTTCCTTTGAATATGTATATAAATTTGGTGAGATGTTCTCGTTTCTGGTTTGGGTGTTATTATTGTGTTTCCGTATTGAGTTATATTCTGCATACTTGAAGCTGCAAGTTGTTGACCAAATTTGTTCGCCCCAATCATATAGAGTCTCTCGCATTTTCCATCTACTAGCCGCTCCAATTATTCTAGGTATATTGGTGACTATTAGACGAGATAACTTACTGTGGTGCCTCTTTCGGGCTTGATATTATCATCGAAGAACAACGCCAAGCCCGGTAGGTAATGCATGAGGTAGGAAGAGTGAGTCAGCCGTTACAGTTCATCCTCCCAGATAACCTGTTTATCATTCGGCCAATTTAGCCCTATATCGTGATAGTTCTTCTCTAACATATGACGACGAATTTTAAGTGTTGGTGTTAAGATGCCATTATCAATGCTCCATGGTTCATCAATCACTAAAATACCTCGAATTTTTGCGTGTGATTCTAGTTCACTATTGATCTGTTTTAACGCGCGATTCAGTTTCTTCAAATAACGTTGTCGATCAAAATTGGGAAAGTGGTGGGGGATAGCGAGCAAAATGGGTCCTGGCATCCCCGATCCAACCACACAAAGCTGTTCAATTTTTGTTAATTCAAAAATACGTTTCTCAATCGGTACAGGAGAGACAAACTTACCTTTGGCTGTTTTAAAGGTATCATTTTTTCGTCCTTGGATTGAGAGGTAACCTTGATTATCTAATGAGCCAATATCTCCTGTGTGGAGCCAACCATCAATAATCGTTTCAGCTGTCGCTTCAGGGTTTTTATAATAACCGGCAAATAACCCTTCGCTTCGAACAAGAATTTCCCCATCTTCTTCGGCAATTTTAATTTCTACACCGAGACTAGCATGACCGACAGTGCCTATTTTATCGCTGTTAAATGGGTAGTTAATCGTCCCGTATGCAAAAGATTCGGTCATTCCCCAAGCTTCAGTGATGTTCAGTCCGATCGATTCATACCAACGTAATAATCCTGCTGATACGGGGGCTGATCCACAACCGAGCACTCTCGCCTGATCAAGTCCTAAACCGTCTGCTAGTTTCTTCTTAATTAAAGAGGAGACAAATGGAATTTTGAGTAGAAAGTTCAGTTTCTTTTGTGGCAGTTTTTCAAGAATACGTTGTTGGAATAGTGTCCAAAGTCTAGGAACCGAAACAAAGAGCGTCGGCCTTTGCATCTTGACATCATCAATAAAGGTCTCTAATGACTCAGGGAATGCAACTTGAACCCCTCCAATCACAGAGGTACCTAGAATGTATACACGTTCAGTAATATGTGCCAGTGGTAGATAACTAAATAGGCGTTCATTGTCAGCTAATTGCAGATGTTTAATCAACTGGATTGATGTCCATGAAAACCCTTCATAGGTTAGCACCGCTCCTTTAGGGAGTCCTGAGGTACCAGATGTATATACAATAGACATAACATCCTTGAATTCAGGATGCTGGATATTAGTGATTGGTGTATTGCTCTCTAAAAGTGATTGCCAAGTATGCTGACACGAGGTTGTTGGATAAGGCAGAGAGATTGTCGTTAGATTAGTTAAATCAATCTCTTCAATGACCTTGGTACTGTCGAGTTTACCAATAAATAGGACTTTAGATTCACTATGAGACAACACATGCTCAATGGTCTCTTTTCCTGCCGTTGGGAAGATCGGAACGCTAATAAAGCCACCAAACATCATGGCTAAATCGGTAATAAACCATTCGGCACAATTTTTGGACATCAACGCGACTTTGTCCCCGCGTTCAAGACCTAAATTTTGTAATGCGGCTGTTATGGTGAGTGCTTGATTGGCAACATCTTGAAAGCGGTAATCAACAAATTGACGTTGATCGATCTGACGGAGAAACGTCGTATTAGGTTTCTCATCCTTCCACTGTAATAACGCTTGTGTTGGTAATATTTTTTCCACAGTTATCTCCTAATACGTTAACCCCTTCTTATTTTGAAGCTGCTAGGCTTGTACGGTGATTACGGTAGCGACTCCGACTATAGGGGGTATACAGACATTAATGTTATTATAATGTTAAATGCTCATTATTCATACGGATGAGAGAGATATTTAATATTTACAGGCTAGATTAATTTCGATTTACTTATTTATTAGAAGCTTATCTTGCTTTATTTGAGGGTGACTTTTGGCGGCAAAATTGAATAATTGCTGTCGAAACCATTGATGTAGTGGGTTTTGGTGTGATCGTGCATGCCAATAAACGAAAACGTCCAAATCAGGTAAGGTAAAGTTAACATCTAATTCAATGAGTTCATCTGTTAAGGTGTTTTGTGCGACAAAACCGACATGTTTTCCTGCTTTTAATGATGCAATTAATACCATCATTGAACTCGATCTAAAGGTAATATTACGCTTAAGATTGTGTTGTCTGAAGCGTTGTGAGACCGTTGCTTCACTAATACCTTTGGGGGTGTATTTTGCTTGTGGATATTGAGCAATATCAGCAAGAGTGAGTCCCCTTTTAGTTGCTAATGGGTGATCTCGGCTAGAGACTGCCACACAGGACTCTAATAATACTCGACGAGCATGGATAGACGCAGGCGGCGCATCTAGACCCCCAATAATCAAGTCAACTTCTCCTTGTTCTAATTGTTGATAGAGGTCCTCGGTAGTGCGAACAAATTTTAATTTTAAATTAGGGGCTTGTGGCTTAATTAATCGTAATAACCCTTCAATCATCGTGCTGGTGGAATAGTCTTGAGTTGCAAACTTGATCGTTCCTTGGCTATTTTGAGGATCAAATTGGGGCGGTTTTAAAATATTCTCAGCTTGGATGAGTATCTGCTGGAGTTGTGGTTTTAATTGGTTGGCAAGAGGAGAACATGTAAAGGTTTTACCCTGTTTAACTAATAGGGGATCATCAAAAAGTTGTCGTAATTTTACAAGCATCTGACTCATAGCTGGCTGCGTTATACATAACTTTTGCGCCGCATGGCTAATATGACACTCTTCTAAAAGTATCGTGAGCCCGAGAAGAAGGTTGAGGTCAAGTTGTTGTAGTTGTTTTGATGAGGTTGAAAACATTGATTATAAATCCTTTTAAAGTCCTACTTGTTAACGATATTTTCTAATGATTTTAAAAAACTGTTGAGAATCTACACTCTGTCATTTGATTGTTCAGTGATTATATTTGGGAATAATTGTTCTAAATAGATCCGTGATAATTGATTCCGAAACCAGTGATGTAGAGGGTTATCATGCCATTTTTCACTCCAAGCCATAACAATATCCATGTCCTCGTCTTCTGAGCTCGGTGTGTATTCTAACTGATCAATATTGGGTAATTTTTCCATTAAATACGCCATGTGAGAAGGAAGACGAACGCTATAATATTCAGACTGTAAACCATGTTGTAATACCAACATTGATTCTGACTCAAATTGGCAGTCATTCGTTAACAGAGATTGATTGGAGATGAGGTTAAATTGAGCGGAAGGGGCGGCTAACTTCAGCTGATTGCTAGATAACTTATTTTTTTGAGCGAAAAAACACCAGCTGTGATGAGCAATACGTTCTTGATGGATACCTAATAAGCGAGAAGGGTGGCCAATATATAGCTCAATTTTGTTTTCTTGAATCAACCAATCAGGATCGGCTATAAAAGGAACATACTCAATTTCGAGTAGAGGAGCTAGTTCAGCAACATAAGTGAGTAGAGGCGCGATGCATTTTTCAGCGGAGAAGTCACACAGAGTAAAACGTATTTTGCCAACTGCCTCTGAAGGATCAAATTTAGTTGTTTTAAAGAGCGAAGAGACTGAACTTAGCAGCTGCTCCAGTTGAATTTGCAACTCTTTTGCTCTATCAGTCAGTAACATCTCTTTTTGACCTCGTACCAGTAAGGGATCATTAAAAAGATCTCTTCCCTGATTTAAGATATGGCTCATTGCCGATTGAGAAATACCCAATTGATTTGCAGCCATTGATACTTGCTTGGCTTTCAATAAAATAGATAGTTTTATCAGAAGGTTAAGGTTGTTCCGCCTAAGGGCTAGTAGGTTGATATTATCTAATGACATACTGACTTTTATTGTGTGACAAATATCCAGCTTATCACTTTTTTATTTGTAATATGATTGTTTTCTTGAGCAAACGCATTGATATTATGAATATTGTTTCATTTTTGTAAATAATTTACAAAACAGTGATTTTTGTTTACAAGAAATTTTGTTATTATAAATAAGATCAAACCAATAGGTTTATTAACAAAAAAACAATAATTATAAACAGATAAAAATTTTATTTAGAAGGAATTAGATATGGCTGGAATTTTAGGTATGGTACTTGCGGGTGGCGAAGGCTCTCGTTTACGTCCATTAACAAACTCTCGAACAAAACCTGCAGTGCCGTTTGGTGGTAGTTATCGCCTGATTGATTTTGCATTGAATAACTTCATTAATGCCGATTTAATGCGAGTTTACGTTTTAACGCAATTTAAATCACAATCTCTTTATGGGCACATGAAGAAAGCGTGGACGGTTTCGACTATCACCGATCGCTTTATCGATCCAATTCCTGCGCAGATGCGTACCGGTAAAAACTGGTATGAAGGAACGGCGGATGCGATTTATCAAAATATGACTTTCATGCAAAATGCACAACCTGAACATGTATGTATTTTCGGTAGTGATCATATTTATAAAATGGATATTCGTCAGATGATTGATTTCCATAAAGAAAAGTCGGCTGTGTTAACGGTTTCAGCGATTCGTATGCCGTTGAGCGAAGCGTCTTCTTTTGGTGTTATCGAAGTCAATGAAGACGGTCGTATGATCGGATTTGAAGAGAAACCAGCAAATCCAAAATCACTACCAAATGATCCTGATCACGCGTTAGTATCTATGGGTAACTATGTCTTTGAAGCAAAAACGCTATACCGTGAACTAGAAGAAGATGCCGCGGATGAGAATTCGACTCATGACTTTGGTCACGATATCATTCCTAAATTATTCCCTAATAACCCTGTTTATGTTTATGACTTCAGCACTCACTACATTGATGGGGAAAAGAAAACGGTTTACTGGCGTGATGTTGGTACTATCCACTCTTACTGGCAGGCACATATGGATCTGCTAATGGATGATGCACCGTTTACACTGTATAACCGTAAGCATCCGCTACATACACATTACCCAGCGTTACCACCTGCCACCTTTATTGATAAGAATGGGGTTCGTGCTGAAGTTCACAACAGTTTAGTTTCTGCGGGTAGTTATATTCAAGCGGCACAAATTGACCATTCTGTTTTAGGTTTCCGCTCGAATGTGGCAGAAGGCTCAATAGTCACTGAATCTGTTCTTCTTGGTGATGTGAAGATTGGTGCAAACTGCGTAATTAAGCGTGCCATTATCGATAAATATGTTGAAATTGCCCCAGGCACGGTGATTGGCGAGAATATTGAAGAGGATCGTCAGCGTTTTCATGTTTCAGATGAAGGTATTGTTGTGATTGAAAAAGGAATGAAAGTTGGCTTCTAAACAATTGAAGATTCTTTTTATTGCATCTGAAGTTGAAGGGTTAGCGAAAACTGGAGGCTTAGCAGATGTTGCTAAGTCTCTGCCGCAAGCATTAATTGAACAAGGACATGATGTCCGTGTTGTAATGCCTTTCTATCGTTCAATTAAGAATCGTGAACAAGCAAAATTAGTTAAAGCATGCACATTGCCGAGTTTTTCTGGCTCTCCTGAGCAAGATTATAACTTGATGGAAATGCAGCTTGATCAAACTTTAGTTTATGGTATCGATGCTAGCCAGTACTATGATCGTAAAGAGCTTTATGCTGAAAATAATCAAGCATATCAGGATAACGGCGAGCGTTTTGCTTTCTTTAGTGCTGCCGCATTAGATTGTGCTGAACAGATCGGGTTTAAACCAGATATCGTTCACTGTAATGACTGGCATACCGGGTTAGTTCCTTATTTACTTAAATATCGCTACCAAGATAGTGCTTTTTATCAAAATAGTAAAAGTGTTATTACGATTCATAATGCGGTATTTCAGGGGATTTACTCCTATTATGAGCTTAAATTCATTCCTGAGTTATTGGCAAACTTTAATCTGCAATTTGAACAACATATCGATTACGTTAACTTCCTTAAAGCTGGCGTTTTATGTGCCGATAAGATCAATGCCGTTAGCCCGACTTATGCTGAAGAGTTAACGTCCTATCTTGGTGCTCATGGTCTGTCTGATCAGTTTGCTAGCCGCCGTGATGATCTTTCTGGGATTATTAATGGTTGTGATTATGGCGACTGGAACCCAGAGTTAGATAAAGACATTCCACAAAAATATCGTGCTAATTTAAATAGTATGGTTCGTGGTAAGAATGCTTGCAAAAAGGCCTTACAAGCCGAAGTGGGACTCCCTGTTGGTGATATTCCTATTTATGGGATGGTTTGTCGTTTAACCGAACAAAAAGGTATTCATTTTCTACTACCGATCCTGACTGAATTCTTGAAGAATCAAGTTCAAGTGGTGATTGTCGGGACAGGTGATCCGGTATTAGCAAAAGAGTTGCATGCCATTGCTGCTCAATACCCAAATAAGTTGGCATTTGTTGAAGCTTATAACAACCGTTTAGCCCACTGGGTTGAAGCTGGTTCAGACTTCTTTATGATGCCATCTTTATTTGAACCTTGTGGTTTAAATCAACTTTATAGCATGGTGTATGGAACGTTACCTATCGTACGAGCTGTCGGTGGTTTAGCCGATACGGTGATTGATTTTGATAATGAACCAGAAGAAGCAACAGGTTTTAGCTTCCTAACTCCTGAGCCAATGACGCTGTTAGTGACCCTACAACGAAGCTTACTTTTCTATATCCAAGAGAAGAATGAATTCCGTCAAGTTCAATTACGAGCGATGGGGAAAAAATTCCTTTGGAGTGATGTCGCAAAAGAGTATCATGCGCTATATAAGCAGCTAGTTTAATATTTATATTTTTCATTCCTTTGTTATTGCCAACTGTCTAATTCTTTAGGTGGTTGGCTTTTTATTTTCCTCTCAATTATCTTTATTTACTTTGTTTATCACTATTAATAATAATGATATAAGACAGGATTTATATCTACGTCTTATTAATATTGATTTATATCAAAAAGGTGACTAATATTTTATATTTATTAATGATGTAAAATTGAGACCTTTAATTATTTAATTAATAAATTAACCTTTATTTGTGTTAATTAACTCACAATGAAATTAATATTTTATGTTGGAATTGTGATATGAATTTAATTTCCTCTTTGCTTGATAATGTTGAATATCTTTTTCTCAAATCTATAATAACCGCATAAAATTTTTCTTTATTATTAATTATTTATGGATTGTTGAGGTGTACTGATGAGTATGGCGTTTATTATGTTAAGTCTTCTCTTTTTTGCTTTCTACTTTATGTTATCCAAGTTTAAAAAGCAGAAGAAGAGTTTTAATTATCGAGTATTAAGTGCGTTAGTGGGAGGTTTATTATTTGGTGGAGCAATCCAATTAGTCTTTGGTTATGGCAATGAATCACTGGCGGGTTTTTCTGAATTAATTACCGTTTTTGGTAAAGGCTATATTAAGTTGCTTCAGATGATCGTTATTCCATTGGTCTTTGTGGCAATGATCTCATCAATTATGAATGTTGATGGAAACGGTGCATTGTCTAAAATTGCGCCTAAAGTGATTGGGGTATTATTATTTACTGTTGCAATCTCTGCGATTATTGGTGTCGCTAGTATCTACCTATTTGGTATTGATGCAAATACGCTGGTTAACTCAATTGGAAGCAGTGATGCGGTTGCGGCACGTGGTCAATCTATTATGTCAGCGCAGAGCTCACTGGCAGATAAAGGACTTTCTGGTCTTGCACTTTCAATTATTCCTTCGAATATTTTTGATATGTTAACAGGGTCACAACGAACTTCAACGTTATCCACGGTTCTGTTTGGTATGTTCCTTGGTTATTGTGTACTCCAAGTTAAAAAGCGTAAGCCAGAAAAAATACAAAGTTTTATTGATTTTATCAATGCAGCGAAAGAAGTGGTACTTTCAATGGTTCGTGAAATCCTGAAACTGACGCCATACGGTGTATTTGCACTGATGACTAAGTTTATGATGACCAATAACTTATTTGCTCTTGCTGAAATGGGACGCTTCTTAGTGGCAAGTTATGCCGCTATCACTGCCATGTACCTTGTTCATCTTGTCATGGTCTCAATGTTTGGTCTTTCTCCTAAACAGTTTATGAAGAAGACTTGGCCAGTATTGGTGTTTGGTTTTGGTTCTCGTTCAAGTATGGCGGCTATTCCTCTTAATGTTGATACGCAAACCAAAACAATGGGGGTGGATGAAGAGACGGCAAATATGTCTGCGACTTTTGGAACAAGCATTGGCCAGAATGGTTGTGCGGGAATTTACCCTGCTATGTTAGCAATTATGGCGGCACAAGTGATGGGTATCCCTGTTGATCTTGGTTTCATCCTTCAGTTGGTTGTGGTGATTGCAATTGCTTCATTTGGTATTGCTGGTGTGGGTGGTGGTGCAACGTTTGCCGCTATCGCAGTATTAACGATGATGGGCTTAGATATTACCGTTGTAGCAATTTTAGTCTCGATTGAAGCATTGATAGATATGGCGCGTACGGCACTGAATATCTCTGGTTCTATGTTATCTGGCCTATTAACTGCGCATAGTAATAAAACATTAAATAACGAGCAGTTTGATGCTGCAGTGGTTCAACCACAAAATGAACAAGCAACAATTTAAGATTGATTGAATAAAATGATTTAATCAAAATAGAGTCCCTGTTATTGAACGAATAGCAGGGACTTATTCATGTTTATGGAAATAGAAAAAATGAAAAAAACAGTCGTGATTGGTGGTAATGCTGCAGGTATGAGCTTTGCTGCTAAATATAGAAGAAACTGTCGAGATGAAGAAATTGTGGTGATTGAGCAACGAGATTATGTCTCTTTCGGTGCATGTGGTTTACCTTATTTTACCGCCAATATGTTTGATGATACTGAGCGAATGATCTCTCGCACCCCAGAGCAAGCGATTAAATCTGGCCTAGATCTTCGTGTAAACAGCCAAGTTTTATCGCTAAATCGTGATAATCAGACACTATTTATTGAGTCAGAAGGGACAACCTATAGTGAAAGCTATGACCAATTAATTATTTGTACTGGCGCTACGCCGATTAAACCAAACTTTGGGTCGTATAACCCTAAACATGTTTATACTTTGACGACTCAAGAAGATGGTTTAGCGGTTAAAGAAGCATTTAATAACCTAGATCTTAAACGCATCTGTGTGATTGGTGCCGGTTTTATCGGATTAGAAGTCTTTGATAGCGCACATCATCTAGGTAAAGACGTGACGGTTATCGAACGCGAAGCCTCTATTTTAACCCATCAATTTAGCTCAGAAATGGTCAATATTGTTGAACAGGATATGATTAATCAACAGTGTGAATTAAAGTTAAATTGTACTGTAAATCGTATTGAAGATAATAGTGATGGTAGCTATAACGTGATCACCGATAGTGGCAGTGTTATTGCAGATATTATTATTCTCTCTCTTGGCTTTAAACCAAATACCGAGCTTTTTGATCTAGATAAAGCCCAAAATGGTGCGCTACTAACGGATAAATTGGGTCAAACGAATGATGCAAATATTTATGCGATGGGGGATTGTGCGATGGCGCATCATCAAGTGTTAGAACAGCCTGTCTACCTTCCTCTCGCGACAACGGCCAATAAACAAGCACGAATGATGGCGGACCATTTAGCGGGTAAAGAGACCTTTTTAGAGGGCTTCTTGGGTTCTTCATGCTTGAAGGTATTAGATCAAGAATTAGCCACAACGGGCATCACAGAAGCAACGGCTAAACGTTTTGATATTCCGTATAAGACGGTGTTGATTGAAGATAAGAATCAGACTGATTACTACCCAGGTCAAGAAGATATCATGGTTAAGCTGATCTATTCACCAGCCAGTAAAGTGTTATTGGGCGGAGAAGTAGTCGGCAAAAAAGGTGCGGTAGGGCGAGTGAATGCGCTGGCTGTTGCTGTGACGGCGAAAATGACAACCTCGCAATTAGGTTACCTTGATTTTTGCTATGCCCCTCCTTTTGCCCGTACATGGGATACGTTAAATGTCGCAGGTAATGTGGCTAAGTGATCACTGGAGTAAAAAGAACAGTTATTAATAACAAGATTAAATAGCAAAAAAAAGACCGCTAAAAATGCGGTCTTTTTCTATTCAACTCTGAAAAAATCTATCGAAAATTCCGAAGTGTTACGGCTTACTCGCGGCCGTAAACGTTATTCTCTTGCTCTTGAACACGGATGAAGGTTGTACGCTTCGTTAGCTCTTTAAGGCGCGCAGCACCGACATAAGTACAAGTTGAACGTACGCCACCCATGATATCTTGGATAGTGTTTGTTACTGGACCACGGTATGGTAATACCACGGTTTTACCTTCAGCTGCGCGGTAAGTTGCTACACCACCTGAGTGCTTGTCCATCGCGCTCTTAGATGACATTCCGTAGAACTTCATGAATGTTTTGCCATCTTCTTCGATTAACTGACCGCCACTCTCTTCGTGTGCCGCTAGCATACCACCAAGCATAACAAAATCTGCACCGCCACCGAATGCTTTAGAAACATCACCAGCACATGAACAACCACCGTCACCGATAATTGTGCCACCTAGGCCGTGTGCAGCGTCAGCACATTCGATAATTGCTGATAATTGAGGGTAACCTACGCCTGTTTTAACACGAGTTGTACAAACAGAACCTGGGCCGATGCCGACTTTAACCATGTCTGCACCTGCAAGGATAAGTTCTTCTACCATGTCGCCTGTTACCACGTTACCAGCACTGATAACTTTGTCTGGGAACTCAGCACGAACACGTTCAACATACTGGACTAAGTGCTCTGAGTAACCATTAGCAATATCGATACAGATAAAAATGAAATCATCGCTTAATGCCATGATATCTTTAGTTTTTTGGAATTCTGCTTCAGAGGTGCCTGTTGAAACCATCGCATTGTTAAGGACTGATGCGTCGTTATTCTTTACAAACTCAGCCCAATCATCAACGGTGTAATGCTTGTGAATCGCCGTCATTACATTGTGTTCAGCAAGTGATTTTGCCATTGCAAAGCTACCAACTGAATCCATGTTAGCGGCAATAATTGGAACACCAGACCACTGACGGCCGCTGTGCTTAAAAGTAAACTTACGATTTAGTTCTACTTGAGAACGGCTCTTCAACGTTGAGCGTTTCGGGCGGAATAATACATCTTTAAAGCCCAGTTTAAGATCTTGTTCAATACGCATTACGTTATTCCTTCAGAGTTACAGTATAAAGTTACAATAGAAAGTACAGGCAAAAAAAAACCGGAGGCTTTTGCAAGCTCTCCGGTTTTCAGTATTATATGAATAAAAACTTTTCATACAAGACTGCTTTTTTTATTTTATTTGTGATATCTTTGATTGAATAACCAGTAACAAATCGAGTTTTAAACTTTCAAGTTGTTGATTTTTATTATTATTTTGTTTTTTGTTGTTAATTTTTTCTCGATCTAGCTCAAATTTTTTCATTTTTATAATAAAAAAAGATCATATTTTTTATTTTTTCTGCCGATTTCTCTTCTTTAGTCTCTTTTTAACCACCATTCAGGGTTAATCGTTAAACTATCATCACCACTGCTTAACCATACTTGCTCACTTTCGATTGTGAATTGCAGCTGCATTGATCGATCAACAATTTTTTCTAATTGAGATAATGTTTGGTTATCGATAAACACGATAGAAACATTTTTAATCATTTCAATTTTTGCTTTATTCTGCTTCCACCACACTTTTGCTGCATTATCGTTATAGGCATAAATGATGACCTTTTTAGCACGACTTGCTGCTTTCTTAATGCGCTTTTCATCGGGTAAGCCAAGATCAATCCAGAGTTCAATTTCATCACTTAAGCTTTTTTGCCACAGATCCGGCTCTTCGGTCGAACTTACCCCTTTGGTAAACTGTAATGCTTCATCTGCGTTCAACCCCCACGCCACAACGCGTAACATTAGACGTTGCAATGTTTCTGAGGGGTGACAAGCAATAGTATGTGGGATGTCGAGATAAACGTGTTTATCTAAGTCGACAACATTGATATGCGCTTTGTAAATGGTCGATTTTAACGCCATAAGTCCTGCTTTTTTAACTATTTGAATAAAATAACGCTCGATAAGAGAGATGGTCTCCTATCGAGCGTGAGAAGTGATTACTCGCTTTCTATTTGGTTTTCTATTTTCCGCAGAAAGTGATGATGCCTTTTACTTATTTTCTTCAGTAATTTGTGTTGGCTCTAAAAAAGCCAATACGGGAGCGGCGATTAAGTTACGACTCTCTTTCTTTACTTCTGAAAGATAAACGTCGACAACATCACCCAGTTTGAATTCAGGGCGGTTATCTATCAATATCATTCCTTTATCTGCACTACACTCGATACGTGATTTTGTATCACAAATTAATGAACCAGGTATAAAGGCCGCTGCGCCATTTTCTAACAGACGAACACGCATTCCTGCACGGTTAATGTCAAAAATCTCAGCAGAAAAAACCGTTTTCTTTTCGACATCGTCAGCGAGTAGCATGGTATATAACCAATCCGAAATCGTACGCTCTGCCATACGGTGATGACGGCGATGTAGCATTAACTCTTCTGCAAGATCTTGAGGGATAGTTTGCTCATCTTGGTGATCAAGAATTGCAGCTTTGATTAAACGGTGGTTAATCATGTCGCCATATTTACGTATAGGAGATGTCCACGTTGCGTAAACCTCTAAGCCCATGGCGTAATGTGGCGCAGGATCTTGGGCAATTAAGCTATAAGATTGATGCTTGCGTAGGCGGCTATCCCAATAAGTGGAAGGTTGCTGATTTAACCAACGACGTAGTGCGCTAAAGCCTTCAACAGTGAGAAGTTGTTCTTTCTCAAAAGGTGCTTCAGTCTCTTCTAAAATAGACATTACATCATTAAATCGTTCAGCAGAGAATCCCGCATGAGTATTAAATATACCCAGATTAAATTTCTGTTGCAGTAATTTACCGGCACAGATATTGGCAGTGATCATCGCTTCTTCAACCATGCGATTAGCAATTCGACGCTCATCAACATGGATAGCTAACACTTCACTATTTTCACCCAATTCAAAACGATAATCAGGGCGATCAGGGAAGGTGACCGCATGCGTTTCACGCCACGTTGTACGAGCCTTTGCTAGCGCACGTAATGCTAACAGTTGTGGTGCAATTTCAGATGATGGTTGCCAAACGTCATTATTCAATGAGCTTGTAGACTCTTGTTGTTCGATAAAATCAGAGACATTGTTATAGCTTAATCGACCGTGAGAAACGATATTGGCAGCAAAGAAATTGAAATCATCTTGGATAGTACCATCTTCTGCAATAGTGACTTCACAACAAATGGCTGGTCGTTGTTGATTATCGATCAATGAACATAGGTCGTCAGCTAATTCACGAGGCAACATCGGGATATTTTTACCCGGAAGATAGATGGTAAAGCCACGAGAGCGAGCTTCAGCATCTAATGCGTCATCGGCCGCGATATAAGCTGTTGGATCCGCAATGGCAATGGTTAATGTGAATGTCCCATCGTCATGTTGTGTCGTATGAAGTGCATCGTCCATATCTTTGGTTGAATCACCATCAATCGTAATGAAAGGCAATTCGGTGAGATCTTTACGGAGTAGGCCTTCATCAAGTAGTGGCCATTCACTTCGACCTTCAGGCTCACTATTCGGGAGATCGTTATGAGCAAGTGTTACCCACCATGGTGCAATATGATCATCACTAGCCGCAATTTTTTCACTGATTTGGCATTGGAAACCGCCTTCATCCGCAGTTAATGGATGTCGGGTTATGTTAGCAACAACCCAATCGCCTTCGACAAATTGATCTTTCGTTAATCCTTTGACTAACTTAGCAGCAATAGGATCATTACGTTGTTGGTGATCGGGTACGACAAATAAACGTTTCTTAATCAGCTTAATACGGCCGACAAAACGGGTCATACCTTGTTCGACTAAGGTTTGAGGTTCCGCAATTTCACGCTCTTTTTCGGTACGAACAATGGCAGTAACACGGTCACCATGTATGACTTTTTTCATGTAGGGAGGGGGAATAAATAGATTATCTTTTTTGTCATCAGTTTCTAAAAATCCGAAGCCACGATCGGTTCCTTTGATCGTTCCTTCTTTTTTAGGTAACTCGTCTTGCATCTGTTTTTTTAATTGTGCTAATAACGGATTGTCTTGAAACATATTAGTCGCCGTAACTGATTGATTTGATATGTATTGTTAATGCTCTCAATCTTGTTTATTTTAAGATCTTGAGCAATTATGGGGTTATCTTACCGTGAAACCGTGCTTTTGTATATTTGTGGGACGGATTGAGGTTTGTTTGCTGCTAGGTTCTGAAAAAAAGTAAAGTTACGATTCCCCTTATACTTGAAGTCGCTAGGCTAGGTTTATAACAATAATGGCTTTAGTCGTTAGCGCCAATTATATAGTACACTTATACTCATGGAGCCTCACTTGCTTGCTACCTACTAGCAACGCCAATTATTTTAGGTATATACTCTTTATATTTAAAGTCGATATACTCTTCATAAAAGCATAATTTGGTTAATGTTCATTTAGAGGAATTCAATGGAACAGACAAAACGGCTATTAATTAGTGGCAACTTAATTCAAGCTCATATATGGAAAGGGCTACTTGAATCCTCGTATATTGATGTTGAAATGAGAGGGGAAGCTTTAATTGGTGGGATTGGTGAGTTACCCACAGACCTACAAAGTGTAGAGCTTTGGGTCACTCAAAATCAGTTTCAACTAGCTGAAGATGAGTTAGCTGCACTACAAACAAAGACCGAACCGTGGTGGTGCTCACATTGCCATGAAAAAAATGAGCCCAGCTTTGAAATCTGCTGGAATTGCCAAGGTTCTTAGATTAAATCGGGTAAATCTAGACTTTTTTGTCTTTTAAGTGACCGGTTTATTCTCTTATTTGTCCTGAACGTTAAATTCTTTTAGGGCTAAAATCGCCGCGTCAGCTTTATGTGTTTGAACAAAAATATGGTCATGGTAATAGGCGGCAATCACATTGGCACTGATGCCTTTTATCGCAAGTTTGTTTGCAACGGCGGCGGTAAGACCGACAGCATCTAAACTCGAATGAACCGTTAATGTAATCTGACGATACGTGCCTTCAAACGATAAATTTTTCTTCTCTGCGATTGATTTTTCAAGTATCAGTGTTAGGCCTTCTGACTCTGCAAATGTCGCAATCGGGTTTAGCTCTATATACTCAAAGAGCGAGCCTGACACCGTACAAAAAGCGAATTCATCGCTCATTAATTTTGGGCTCATTGAACGTAATAGTTGATCTAAATCGGTCATTCCTGCCATCGATAATCTTTCCTTATTTTGTGCATAGGTCATTAAGTTACAGATCAACGGTAATCTGAACCTAATTATTTCTTTTTTAGTGGCTATACCTTATAGTAAGAAGGGGGTATATCTTACATATAATTTATATTACCGCTTTATTTGCTTTGACATATTATACCCAGAAATATTAAAACCCACTTCTTGGTATAGCTTCAATGCTCTTTGATTGTGATAGGCGACCCGTAATTTGATCTGCTGTATGCCAATTGTTGTTAATTGTAACTCAAGAGCCGCAATAGCTAATTTACCATACCCATTATTACGTTTGTTTGAATAAATATAGAAGTCATAAATAAATGTCGATTTATTATGTATATTTAGTGAGTGCCACAAATAACCGACTAACTCTGAACCTGATTCGATACACAATAATTCATGCTCAATAGTATCCAAACCATTAGGAAAACATCGAATGAGCTCCTTATTTGCTAGGTCTCTAGCTTTCTCCATGGAGTGGCCATAATTATCAGCTATTTCACGACTATAATCATCAATGAAATAGTCACTGTATATTAAAAATTCGCTGGGGGTCATTTGTCTGAGATTAATCATCTATCATTCTTTATGTAATAAATTCGCTAGAGTGATTATACCTTTATTATTTGAAGGTACTAATAAATTGAATCATAGTTTAAAAAAAGATGACTATTCCCTTCATACTTGAAGCTGCTAGATTGTTGCCTGTGTTCGTTCGCCCCAATCATAGAGTACATTTATACTCATGGGGCCTCATTCACTTGCCGCCTACTAACAACTCCAATTATTTTAGGTGTAAATCAAATGATGGTTCAAGTTTATCAAAATAGTTATTCCTCAAAATTAACAACATATTTAATGAACGTTCCGGTTTATCATAGAGATAAAATCGTTAAAAAATTACAACAATGTCAAGAGGTTGATGATAAGCATCATATTCGAAATCTAAAAGTCCTTAAAAATCGGATCTGGCATTACAAGGGGACGATTTATAAATTAAGAGTAGACTCTGTTGGGATCTCTTCGAGAGTGTTATTTTGTGTAAAAAAAGAAAGGTTAATTCTACTTCATGCTTTTACTAAAACGACAGCTAAAACACCAAGCAAAGAGGGTAAATTGGCAGTGAGACTTTTTCAGTTATGGCAGCAAGATGAGAGTTGTGTTGAAAACTTATCTTTTATGACTTATTGAGTCATTTTATTGATGCTTAAATTATAATTTATTTAAAGTTAATTTTATTAATCACTTCTATTAATATATTATTACGATTGTTTGAGTTTGTTCTCTTTTTGTTTATATATTTCATTCTTATAATGTTTATTTTTTCTTAATTATAAAAATAACCTTTGAATTCATTTTTTGATCTTTCATTTGAGGTGAGGTTATCTAATTTTCATTGGTTAAATTAAATATAAGGGTGTAGATAATGTTTAAAGTACTTCTTTGTTGTGAGACAGGTGTATCAACTGCACTGTTAGTGAAAAAAATGAAAATAGAGGCAGAGAAGCGAAGGATAGAGTGTCAGATTACGGCTTATCCGTATGACTCTTTCTATGATCATGTAGAGCAGTATGATATTTGCTTAATCGCTCCTCAAATAAAAAGACACTATCATGAGATTGAACAATATTGTCTGCAGAATCATAAAGCATGTGGGTTAATTCATATTAATAATTTTGGCATGCTACGTGGTGATTTAGTGCTTAATAATGCGATTAAAGTCTATAACGAGTATTTAAACCGCCATACAGGTTATCTTGATTGATAAAAAAGCGCCTATAACGACTTTTGTTATAGGCGCTAATATCTAGTGTTCAATTAGTCTGAAATCGAAATAGGGGAAGGGTAGACTAACTGTTTTATCAATTATTGTTGTGGTGTTGTAATGGTAATCTCTACTCGACGGTTACAAGTACGGCCTTCTGTTGTGTCATTAGTACAGATTGGATTACGCTCACCAAAGCCACGAGATACGGCACGGTTTGCTGCTAGACCTTGACCAATAAAATAGTTCTTAATTGATTCTGCACGCTTTTCTGACAGAATTTGGTTTGATTCAGCACTGCCAACACTATCGGTATAACCATTAACGATGATGTTACTTTCTGGGTATTTATTTAATACTTCAACAATTGAGTCTAATGTTGGGTAGATAGCAACTTGAGGATAGAAAGAGCCTGTTGAGAAGCCGATACCTTTGGCAAGAATAAGAACAAGTTGGTTGTCGCCAACACGTTTCACTTGTACACCAGTATTTAATAGGTGTTGTCTAAATTCTTGTTCTTGATTATCCACATGATGACCAATTCCGCCACCAATAAGAGCCCCCGCTGCAGCACCAATTAAAGCCCCTTTGCCATCACCTGCGATAGCACCAATTAATGCCCCCGCTGCTGCACCACCAACGGCTCCTTTTGTTGTTGCATTTGTTTCGTATTGGCCCGTGGTTGCATCTTGACGCTGAGTTGCTTGACAGCCTGTTAATGCGATAGTGATAGCGAATGCTAGCGTGATCTTTTTCATTTCAACACCATTATTTATTGTTGGTTTAAATTAATTCTTTGATTATATCACTGATTTTATGACAAAAGAGATATTTGGTGGGGTATTTTAACGGATTGTTGACATTTCAGAAGGTTATATATCAATAACAAAGAGTTAAGTTTTGGCTGACTTTACTCTTTGTTAATAGCTGGTGCTTTTAAACGGCAAGTTATTGTTAATGGTTATATTTCAGTTAGCGATTATAACTGCGTTGAGACGTATTAAATTTTTTGCGTTTTGGTTTGCTCTTTTTACTCTCAGAGTTATCATCTTGCTGAGTGCTCTTTACCTTTGTTGGCAGTTTTAATACTTTTTTCTTTGTGTTTTTTGCTTGATCAAGAACACGTTGAGTGATCTCTTGCTGTTGTACTTCTTGGTTGATTTTGCTTTTTTTCGTCTCACTAACAGTACGATCAGTGGTGCTTTTTGAACCCGCAACGGCTTGATTGATCTCGTCCATCTCTTGTTCGGTTAGATTACGCCATTGACCTGGTTTTAAGCCATCTAATGTCACATTCATTATACGGCTACGTTTTAGTGAAGTGACTTCGTAATCTAAATATTCACACATACGGCGAATTTGACGATTTAATCCTTGAGTTAAGATAATCGTAAAGACAAACTTACTTACCATCGTGACTTTACAAGGCTTAGTGACTGTGCCAAGAATAGGAATACCTTGAGACATTCGTTTAATAAAGCGTTCGCTAATTGGCTGATCAACATGAACGATATACTCTTTATCATGTGCATTTTCAGCACGTAAGATTTTATTAACAATATCCCCATCACTGGTTAAAAAGATTAATCCTTCAGACGGCTTATCTAAGCGACCAATAGGAAAAATACGTTCACGGTGTTTAATCGCATCAATAATATTTCCATGGACATGACGTTCTGTCGTACAGGTGATACCAACTGGCTTATTATAAGCGATGTAGACGCGATCCGTCTTATCTTCTGCAACGGAGTTAATTGCTTTACCATCAACTTCAACAATATCGTTAGTTTGAACTTTTGTGCCTAATTCAGGATGCTTGCCATTGATAGTCACTCTATTTTGTTCGATCAATTTATCGGCTTCACGACGAGAGCAAAAACCAGAGTCACTAATAAATTTATTTAGGCGTTTTTCTGTAGGGTTATTCACGATATTGTCCAATTGAGGGTGTTATGGCGCGATTATACTATTTATCTTTGTGATAGCTATTTTTATCTTTGTCGTTATGAGGTCTTTATCTAGAGTTGTGATACTTTCCGCTACAAATGTGGCCCACTTTGCTGTATAAAGCGAGGCTGATTCGATTTCCCGTATTTAAATAAGTTAAAGATTAAGTGAGAAGGTTGCTATGTCTAAGTTTTTCTATAAAGGTCGCATTGAAAAGAAACCAAAGCATGAAAGTTTTGGATATAACACCAAGCGTGAGGCAAAATTAGGAACAGAAGAGCAGCCTTTAACTCTACATCTCTCTTCTGAGACACGTCGTGCTGACGTTGAGCAACGACTCGAGCAGCATCAATTATTTGCTAATATTATGATTGATGAGTCTCAAGAAGAAGACATTAGTGAATTGACAGCGATATTAAATAAGCCTGAAACGACCCGCTTTGATAAGACGCCTAACCGCAACGATCCTTGTTCTTGTGGGAGCGGTAAAAAATATAAAAAGTGCTGTGGTTAAACCGTCATTTAAATCTGTTTGATTTATCACCAGTTATTGTCATTACTCTTGAATAATAACTGGTAATACCCTTAAATTTGATCCATTTCTCATATTATTTTATTGCATTTTTGTTTGGGTTGTGTGTTCTATACTTCCCTGAAATCTTCCTGGATATGCTATTTTTTTTTTATCAATATCTTATAATTTAATTCTATTTTTACGCAATAACTGTATTCTTTTTAATATGAAACCAAGAAACTGAACTATACTTTGATCGTTACCGTTTTTTTATTAAAAGAAAGTGGATTTTCTAGGAAAACGGAGTATTGTAGAAATTGTACTTTAAAAGATGAATTTCTTTAATTAGTTATACATTTATAGACAGTTAGGTCATTTGTACTAGAGAGGCGTTACTATATGAAAATAAATATTCAAAACCCACATGTAGCTATCAACGAAGATACCCGTAAAGATATTGAAGGAAAGTTTAGTAAAATCATCTCTCATTTCCCCGACCTTGTCAGCTCAGACATTATTATCTCAAAAGAGCACAATGAGCATCACGTCGAAGTTTTCACCAATTATGAGGGTGCACGCATTTCTGCAAAAGCATCGGATAAAGTCATGTACCCAGCAATTAATGCCGCATTGAAAAAGCTAGAAACGGGTCTGCATAACCGTAAAGGCCAATTAAAAGCAGATTTACACAGCAAACCAACAAGCACTGCACCAGAAATTGCCTCTGATTACATTCAGGACATGAAACTGGTTTAACTCCTATTTCATTGGTGTCATTTATCTGTTTAGTTTTTTGATAAATGACACAACGTAAAGCAAGAGCATCACTTTGTTTTAACATTAACGTGTTGAATTCAAAGGGTGCTCTTTTTTATTGACTGCTTTTTAGTTTTAAATTCCACCGTTGTCGATACTGTTCTGGTGTTGTGCCGGTATGCTTCTTGAATAGCGCAATAAAAGGGGAGGATTGGTTATAACCTAAATTAAAGGCGATTTCTTTTACTGATTCGCCATTACGTAATTGCTGCAGTGACATAATAAACTTTCTTCGCTGCCGCCACTCCGTCAAACTCATTCCTAGTTCAGATTGGCAGTGTCTAGCTAGCGTCCTTTCTGTGGTATGCCTCTCTTCAGCCCATTGCGCTAATGATTTTGGACAGGCTGGATCTTTTTGTAGCTCCAGTAAAATGGGCTTTAATAGCTTATGGTTGCTGGTGGGAAGAAACTCCTCATGTTGTTTTGCTGTTAGCATTTGGTCAAAAATAACCTTAATTAATCGTTGATCTTCTTCAACTTCCGCAATGGTTATTTTTCTCTCAATAATGTGGTTCATTATCGCGGTAACAATGGGAGAAACTTCAAGCATACAAGAGTAATTAGGAAGCTGATCGGCATATTGGGTCGTAATATTCATTGAGCAGTAATCAACCGTGCGCCGAATATAGCTTTCATGATCAATATTTGCTGGAACCCAAACAGCATATTGGGGAGGAGATAAAAAACGTTTCCCTTCTGCTTTTATCTCTAAAATTCCACCTTTAATAAACTGAATTTGACCCCATGAGTGACGATGTTTTTTAGTCACCGTATTTGGCAGAAAAGAGGCGTGACCAAAAAAGATGTCGCCAGGTGGATTATCGTCTGAAAATAACGGGTGATAAACTCTGCTCATAAAGTGTCCGATAAATCATAATGTATGTCCGTTTAGAGATATATCAATGTGAAAAGACGTATTAAACTGTGACCTATATCACTAAGGCTCGACAATCTTCTTTGATTGAATCTATCTCTTGCTAAACCATTTCCTTGGTTTACCTCTGATAATAGCACAAGCGTCCCAACTGATTAATATTAATGCTTTTTTATCACTATTTAATTCTTTTCGGAGTAAATCGAAATACCATGTTCTATTTCTTACCTATCATTGCGGTTGCTATTTGGTCTGGCAATGCAATTATTAATATTATGGCATCTTCTATTATTGAGCCGGGTGCGATTGCCTTTTACCGTTGGTTTTTTGCGGTATTAGTATTAACTCCATTTTGTGCTTATTCATGTTGGAAAGCGCGTCATAAAATTCGTCCTTATCTCACTAAATTAGCATTTTTGGCACTACTAGGTATGGTATTGAATCAATCTCTGGGATATTTTGCAGCCCAGACGACAACGGCTACCAATATGGCACTGTTAACGTCATTAGTTCCTTTGGTCAGCATGATTTTTAGTATTTTCTTATTGAAACAAAAGCTAACTAAGAGTGCGATGATTGGCGCGGTACTTTCAATTTTAGGGGTGGTATTAATGCTGAGTAAAGGGGATTTGCACAGCTTAATTTCTCATGGGATCTCGGTTGGTGATGGAATGATTTTAATCGCAACGACAGTTTATGCACTTTATTGTGTGTTGCTCAAGCGTTGGGATATCCCATTGAGCACATGGCAGTTGGTTTATATGCAAGGATTTATTGCTTTAATTATGCTGGTGCCAATGCTTTGGTATAGTGAGCATCATGTATTACCTCAATCGTCTATTCCTTTAGTGCTTTATGCTGCGTTATTAGGTTCGGTGGTTGCACCTTGGTGTTGGATGAAAGCTGTTAAAGTATTAGGAGCAGATAAAACGGCAACGTTTATGAATTTAATGCCAATTTTAACGGCAATTATTGCTTTTATTGTGTTAGGTGAAGAGTTATCTAGTTACCATTACGCGGGCGGTTTACTTGTTTTGACAGGTGTAGCATTGGCTCAAAAACGTCGCAAGAATAAGCTGTCAGTATTAACTGCAGATATTGATTTTGAGATGTTAGCACTAAAACATAAGCGTAACGTGAACTAACCGTTTATCCCCTTCTTACTTGAAATTGCTAAGTTGTTGGCTATATTCATTCACTTTCCGCCTACTAGCAACTCCGATTACTTTGGGTATAAATTGGAAGATTCAAAAAAAGAGCAGATGACCATTTATTGATTATCTGCTCTTTTTGTATCTTATTCGTCATTGTTATTTTATACCCATTCATAAATGAAACATCTATACCCTTCTTACTTGCCGCCTATTAGCAACGCCAATTATTTTAGGTATATTATTTCAATCGATGAATATAAGATAAGTTGATTAAATGATAGTGATCACTTTTTCTGCTGCTAGACGAGATTTTGGTGCATTTAGGTTGTAATCTTTATCTTCTGCACGATAACCAATCGCTAATGCAACATTACACTCATAGCCTTCAAGCTCTGCTGCAAATTCTGCATTCACTTTCTCGCTATCAATACCTTCTAAAGACGTTGAATCGATTTTCATGCGAGCAAGAGTATGTAGGGCATTACCAAAAGCAATATAGGTTTGGGCTTTGGTCCATGGTGCTGTATTTCCATTCTCATCGGTATTTAGCTCGGCAAAGGCAAAAGCACCGAATGCTGCTTCTTTATTTTCTAGTTTCGTGCGATTGTTAGCGATGTCAGTGTCGATCACTTCTTCATAATCAGAACGCTTATAAGCAGGATTGTGAGCAAATAAGATAATATGAGAAGACTCAAAAACATGATGCTGATTAAACTGAAACTTATCTGCGAAGGTATTATTCATACGTTCTTTTGCTGCATCACTTTCAATAACCACAAATTTCCATGGTTGTGAGTTGATTGATGAAGCAGATAGACGAAGTGCTTCTAATAGTGTAGCTAAATCTTCAGCAGATACTTTTTTACTCGCGTCATACTGTTTAGTGGTATAGCGGCTACGAAGGTCTTCTAAGATCTGTTCATTGTTCATGAGTTGTCCTTTAGTCTAAACGGAAAAATAGTCTGTTGCTTACTGTATGTTGATGTTATTTCGATGACAACAAGGAGTAAGGTAAGTACTTTACCGTTATATGGTATAGCGAAAAGAATAAAATGTCTCAAGGTCGTATCGATTTAACCATGAAATTTTATTCTACCGTTTAACACTTCCTTTATGACGATGGATGAACTAGGCTGGTATGCAGATATTTTATATTACTAGAGGATGTTGATTTTCTGGTTACTCGTCACGGCTATCTGCTTTTGATGAATGCCTAACTGCGTTAATGTAACAATGTCGCTTTATATTGAGTGTCTTAACTATTTGAAAGTGCGTAATCCTTATTTGCTTAACTAGCTCGCGTATATACCTTTTTTTTAATAAAAAAAGAGCATCGTCGCCTTTTTTAGTGCGAAAATGACAAAAACTGTGAACTTTCTCAAGTTTTTACTGGCTTTTTACTCAAGTTTAATGGACAATGCGCGCCTCCTTAATGAGGCCCACCGCTATTGCTGAATACTCAGCCGGAATGGAACTGGCATACGGGCCCCGTTTACATACTAATTATTGATATTGGGTACCCGATGCAAGAAAATACTATTACTGAATTTCGCCAACTTGATCTATCTGAAAAATTACTTTCTGCTCTAGATAAGATTGGTTTTATCTCTCCAACTCCAATCCAGGCAGCATCTATTCCACTTCTTCTTGAAGGTAAAGATGCGTTAGGTAAAGCACAAACAGGTACAGGTAAAACGGCTGCGTTTTCTCTACCTATCCTTAATAAAGTCAACCTTTCTCAGTACAAACCACAAGCAATCATCATGGCTCCAACCCGTGAACTTGCGATTCAGGTTGCTGCTGAAATTAAAGTGTTGGGCCAAAATATTAAAGGTCTTAAAGTTTTAGAGATCTACGGTGGTGCATCTATCGTTGATCAAATGCGTGCCCTTAAAAATGGCGCTCACATTGTTGTGGGTACTCCGGGTCGTGTTAAAGATTTAATCTCTCGTGATCGTTTACATCTTGATGAAACTCATACATTCGTACTTGATGAAGCTGACGAAATGTTAAAAATGGGTTTTGTTGATGATGTAACTTGGATCATGGAACAAGCACCAGCATCTGCACAGCGTGTTCTGTTCTCTGCAACGATGCCTCCTATCGTTAAAGATATCGTTAACCGTTATCTACGTAGCCCTGCACACATTGATGTCGCGGGTGAAAACCGTACTGTTGCTAAAGTTGAGCAGCAGTTCTGGGTTGTTAAAGGTGTAGAGAAAGATGAAGCAATGGCTCGTCTACTTGAAACTGAAGAGAGCGATGCAAACATTGTTTTCGTACGTACTCGTCAAGATACTGAGCGTCTAGCTGATTGGTTATCTGCTCGTGGCTTTAATGCAGCAGCACTTCACGGTGATATTCCTCAGTCTTTACGTGAGCGTACAGTTGAGCACCTGAAAAACGGTACAACTGATATCCTTGTTGCAACAGACGTTGTTGCTCGTGGTCTTGATGTGCCAAGAATTACTCACGTATATAACTACGATATTCCTTTCGATGTTGAATCGTATATTCACCGTATCGGTCGTACAGGTCGTGCTGGACGTAAAGGTAAAGCGATTCTGTTAGTTCGTACTAACCAGATCCGCATGCTTCGTACTATTGAGCGTGTAACTCGTACTCACATGGAAGAGATTCAACTTCCAATGCGTGACAAAGTTGCAGAAGCTCGTTTAACACGTTTAAGCGCTGAATTGATAACGCATAAAGAAGATGACAGCCTAGCGTCTTTTGTTGGCCTAATCGAAAAAATGCAAGAAAGCATGGAGATGGATGCTGCAACACTTGCTGCTATCCTTCTTAAGAAACAACAAGGTAAGCGTCCTTTATTCTATAAAGGTCCAGATCCAATGATTGCAGCTATTGAACGTGACAACAAGCGTCGTTCAGAGCGTCGTAATGATCGTGGCGACCGTGGTGATCGTGGTGATCGCGGTGGACGTGGCGAGCGCGGTGGACGTGATGGTGGTCGTGACAACCGTCGTAGCCCTGCTGATTGGGATACTTATCAGTTGCAACTTGGTCGTGATCAAGGTGTTCAAGTTAAAGACATCGTAGGTGCAATTGCTAACGAATTAGGTCTAGATAAGAACAGCATTGGTGCAATTAAGATGCAAAATGCACACACTTTAGTTCAACTTCCTAAGACGATGACCAAAGAGAAGTTACAACAGCTTCAGAAGCTACGTATTCGCCAGAGTGAGACTCAAGCACGCGTTGTTGAAGGTGAAGTACTTCGTGAACATCGTCCACGTAGTGGTAACGGTGGCGGCCGTGGTCGTGATGATCGTCGTGGTGGCAACGGTGGAAATGGCGGTGGTCAACGTCGTTTTGATCGTAACCGTAGCGATAATGGCGGCAGTCGTCGTCCAAGCAAGCCACGTAGTGAAGGTTAATCCTTAGAGATTAGTCATTAAGATATAAAAAAAGCCGTGAATTATTCACGGCTTTTTTGTATCAGAATTCCCATAATTTAGGACACTGGTTAGACTATTCATTGATGCTATTGAGGTTTTCCAATCCAAAATCCTTGAAAGAATGCGATATCCAATTGTTTTAATCGATTAAAATAAACTTCTTGCTCTATCCCTTCCATGAGTAATTCACTATTGATCTCTTTTGATAAGCTAATCAGTTGTTCCAATGGTTGTGTATGACCAGTTATGAACTTTTGTAAAATTGATTGATCACATTTGATGATATTTGGCTGAAGTTCTGAGGCGCGCCCTGCATGAGATGCCTCAACACCATAATCATCTATCGCAATCTGAAAACCTAATTTTTTTAAATTCTTAACTATTTCTGTTAAATAATCGGGTTTTGAATAACTGTATTCAAGAACTTCAAAACAGATTTGATCTGTTGTGATCTTCTCTCTTTCTAATTTATCTAATAGCTTTTGAAATAGAGGATTATGGAAAAAAGAGACTAAACTTGCTGGAGAGATATTTAAAAAGAGTTTAGTGTGAATAGGGAAAGGTTGGGTTAAAAAATTACTAATGTGCAAAAAAATTACCGCAATTTCGACTTCAAATAATTTATTCCCTTCAAAGCGCTGTAAGAAATCTGGTGTATAAACCGCTTGATTCTCTGTATCCCTAACGCGTAGCAAAGCTTCAACCCCAAAGAGTTGTAGTTGACTATTAACAATGGGCTGAAATGCTGAAGAGAGCATATTGTCATTATGTTCGAGTTGAGTTTTTGCTGATAAAGGGTCCACTCTGTTTGATTTTCGATTCATATGGTCTCAGATAGTGATGATGATTGTACAGCAACGATGAGTTGTAAAGTATACCTACTTCGTAAAGTTTAGACTAATAATGAATTGTATTTACTTTGTGGTGATTGTAATTAACTCGCCTTATGTTTAGGGTTGAGTGTTGAGTTATTGTTAGTGCTTGGTGTCTTGCCTGCAGCATAATGTGAGATTTTTTAATTTACGTTGATGGTGTTGCTAACCAAAATTGAGAATTGAAATTTTATTTTCATTAGTATTTGTAAGGACTTAGTTTTTAAATTAACTTAAAAAACAGTGGGTTAAAAATATTTCTATTTCTTTCTTTGATTCTTTCAAGCCCTAAAAAAATATTTGATATCTTACAGCTATTTTTTAATTATGAGTTTTATTGTATGATTTGTGCATAGATTAAGGGTCAGACCAATGATCCATACTGATGTTCACTTAAGAGAGAAACCATGAGCAATTCACTCGTTCTAGTTATTAATTCAGGCAGTTCTTCATTAAAATTCTCGGTTATTGATTCAAAAACAGGAGATGCTGAGTTATCCGGCATTGGCGAATGTTTTGGATTACCAGAAGCAAATATCAGTTGGAAGTATCAAGGTCAAAAATCAGAGCAAGTGCTAACTGCGGGAAGTAATCATCACCAAGAAGCAATTGCGATTATTGTCAATTTAGTTAAAGAACTTGGTTTAACAGAGAAGTTAGTGGCTATTGGTCATCGCGTTGTTCATGGTGGTGATAAATTCTCAACTGCGGTTCAAATTGATGATAAAGTGATTAATGAAATCGAACGTATCAGCGACTTAGCCCCACTTCATAACCCGGCTCACTTAATTGGTATTCGTGCTGCAATTGCTGCATTCCCTCAACTTCCTCAATTTGCTGTTTTTGATACCGCTTTCCACCAAACTATGCCAGAGCGTGCATTCTCTTACGCTATATCTCAAAAGCTATACCGTGATTATGGCGTTCGTCGTTATGGTTTCCATGGTACAAGTCATTACTACATTAGCCGTGCTGCTGCTGAATATTTAAATCGTCCAGCGAAAGAGTGCAGCTTTATTACTGTGCATTTAGGTAATGGTTCATCAATTTGTGCGGTAAAAAATGGTGAGAGTGTAGATACAAGTATGGGTTTAACTCCACTTGCTGGTTTAATGATGGGGACTCGTAGTGGTGATTTAGACCCAATTATTCCAGAGTATTTAATGTCTAAAGGCATGACGATGCAAGAAGTTCATGATGAGTTGCATAATAACTCTGGCTTCTTAGGTGTGTCCGAGCTTACCAGCGATTGTCGCGGTATTATCAGCGCAGCTGCTGAAGGTCATCATGGTGCGCAACTAGCAATTGATATCTTTACTTACCGTGTCGCTAAATATATTGCGTCATACATGGTTGCACTTGATCAATTAGATGCGATCGTATTTACTGGCGGTATCGGTGAAAACTCCGTTCCTATGCGTAGCGAAATCTTACGTCATCTTAAGATGTTCGGTTATAAAGAAGATGTCGCAGCAAACAAAGCGGCAGCATTAGGTGAAATGGGGCCAATTACGCAACCAAATACTCCATTAGCACTGGTTATCCCAACGAATGAAGAGTGGGTTATTGCTAAGCAGTCTGTTGAGTTGCTTGAGCAGTAATCTTGAATGATGAGAGGGTAAAACCTCAATAATCTTTCATATTAAAAAACTACCGGTGAACGTTTAACTCGAAAAGGTTAAATCGCTTATCGGTTTTTTTTTGCCTGTTATCCCTGGCATACTTGAAGTCGTTAGGTTGTTGACTTCACTCGCTCTTCCCAACCATATAATGCCCCGATACTCATGGGGCCTTACTCACTTGCCGTCTACTAGCAACATCAATTATTTTGAATATATTTGGCAATTTTACTGCTCTAATTCAAACCGAATATATGGTACTGTAGAGACAGAATCTTCGATAAAATAAGTGATTAAATGAAAATCCCAACCAATATAATAACTGGCTTTCTTGGTGTCGGTAAAACCACCTCAATTCTTAATTTATTACAACAGAAACCTACAGATCAACACTGGGCTGTACTGGTGAATGAATTTGGTGAGATCGGGATAGATGGTGCAATCTTGACGGAGTCAGGAGCGATGATCAAAGAAGTGCCCGGTGGATGTATGTGTTGTACTGCAGGCGTGCCGACGTCGGTGGCGATAACAACACTATTACGTCAAAAGCCCGATCGTTTGATTGTTGAACCAACGGGGTTAGGGCATCCTCATAAGATCATTAGCTTATTAACGTCACCTCAATTTCAAGATTATATCGATTTGAAAGCGACGATCGCATTGGTTGATCCGCGAAATTTAACCAATAATAAATATCGAGAGAATAGCAATTTTAATGATCAACTCGACGTTGCTGATATCGTGATAGCCAATAAAGTCGATCAATGTTCTGAAAGTGATAAAAAGAGCTTTAATCAATGGTTAGAGATGCAATACCCTGCAAAGCTTGATGGCCTTTTTGCCGAGCAAGGAGAGTTCTCTCTCTCGTTATTAGATAAAGAGAGAACACGGTTAACTGAAGCATCAGAGATTGCTGATCATCATCATGAACATGCTGAGATGGAGCCTCAATTTCAATTACCACCGAATGCGCGCTTTATTCGTAAAGAGAATCGAGGGCAAGGCTATTTTAGTTGTGGGTGGATTTTTGGCTCAGAGATCAGTTTTGATTTTGATCTTATCTTTTCTATGCTCAACGATTTAACGGCAGAACGAGTCAAAGGGGTAATGAATACCAATAAAGGTTGCTATGCATTTAATGTTAATAATGGGGTTCTCTCTCTGAATGAAATGACCCTAGAAGGGTTTGAGTCTCGATTAGAGGTGATTGATAATCAATTGTTACCTTGGGATGAGCTAGAGAGCATACTGCTACATATTTCGGATATTCAATAGTTTATATCCTTCTTAGCTACCGAATAACCATGATTATTTGGAGTATAATGACTCTGTGAACCGTTAATTTGAAAGGATATCAATGAAATTACAACAATTACGTTATATTGTTGAAATCGTCAACAGTGAACTCAATATGTCATTAGCCTCTGAACGCCTGTTTACGACTCAGCCGAATGTTAGTAAGCAGGTGAGATTATTGGAGCAAGAGCTTGGTGTTCAGATTTTTGAGCGGAATGGTAAACATTTAAGTACCGTGACAGCGGTAGGAGAGGAGATCATCACCTCTGCGATTCAGACGTTACTTAATGCTGATAAGATCAAGGTGATGGCAAATAATTTAACAAACCCTGACGAAGGGGTATTAAATCTATTTACCACCCAAACTATCGCGAATTATATTCTGCCTCCTGCGATAACTGAATTTATTAAGACTCACCCTAAAGTAGAACTCAATATATTTCCTTCTACTTCTCAACAAATTAATAGTAATGTTCCGACAGGACTTTTTGATCTTTCGGTTGTAGCTCAAGATATGCCAAACGATGAAGTGGTTTCTCTTCCTTGTTATATCTGGACATTGTCATTAGTTGTTCCTAAAGGTCATCCTTTAACTGAGGTTCCAAATATTACCTTAGAGCAGATTAGTCAGTATCCTCTGGTCAGTTATGATGAAGGCTCTACCGGGCGTAATACCCAAGATACCGCTTTTAAGCAAGCAGGGTTAACCCCTTCGATTTCGATGACAGCAATTGATGCCGATGTGATTAAGACTTATGTGGAATTAGAATTTGGTATCGGGATTATTGCGACGGTGTCGGCTAATGATTTAGTGAATTATGAGCTGGATGTGATCGATATCAGCCATCTATTTTCTCCAAATCAAGGGTTACTCTGCTTTAAACGTGGGATTTTTATCTGTGAATATATGTATCAATTTATTTTTGCATTAGCCCCTCATTTAACAAAATCATTGATTGAGAGAGCGACAGAAGCAAAAACAGAACAGCAGATGATTGATATTTTTTCTGATGTGAAGCTACCAGTATATTAAGTCTATTTTAAGCTTATACCCGAAGTAATTAGCCAAATTAACGTACCACTATATTGTTAGTAGGCGGCAAATGATTGATGCCCCATGGGTATGGGGTTCTATCTGATTGGGGCGAATGAATATAGTCAACAACCTAGCAACGTCAAGTAAGATGGGTATAGAGAATAATTAGCTCTTAATATTACTCTCTAAGTTTAAAGAAAAACCTTATTTATCGCTATTAAATGGATATTGGTACTTTGAACCATACTTATGGAAGACATAAGCGATTAGCACAATAATAACAGAGCCTAATAAAAATGGTGTAATTAAAAATGACCAACTTGTATGCCCTGTTAACATGATTAATAAAGGGTTTCCACCCGCTGGCGGATGAGTGATTTTTAGTATAATCATAAAAAATATTCCTAACCCAACAGCGACACCTAAACTGATCGCATTTACTTCCACATAATTCACAAAGAGCAGCCCAATAAATGCCGTTAATAGATGACCAAAAATAATATTTTTTGGCTGAGCAAGAGGGCTTTGATGGACGCCGAACGCTAATACCATGGTGGCACCAAATGGTGCGGCTAATAAATAAGCATGATTAGTGAGTTGATCAATCCCAGCAAGGATAGATATACAGATTGTTGAACCTAAAGCCGCAATAAGGGCAACTTTAACACGATTGTCGGGATGAATCGTATGGAAGATGTGTTTCATGTAGTTATAGCCTTTAGATATTAATATCTGTTAACTATAGTTCAGTTGTTATTGAGTCGCAGAGATATTGAATTTTTTTAGTCGAATATATAGGGAATAGTTGTAATAGCGGCTAAGTGAGTTGGTTTTCTGTGCTCTAGATACAGAGCGGGCGCGACTCCTGTCGCGCCCTGTGTTTCTGTTGCAGCCTATCCCGCTACTATATGGTGCTCCCTGCATCACACTCAATGTGATTTTTTTTTGCTAGTTTCCGTTAGCGAAGCTTCTCTATCCTAGAGGTGTCCATTACTTCATCCTGAAGTGATCCTTGTGTCATCCTGACTGTAAGCAATCCTACTTACGTTAACCTCATCCTGAAGTTGTTCCTTGTTTGTCATCCTGACTGTAAGCAATCCGACTTACGTTAACCTCATCCTGAAGTTTGTTCCTTGTTTGTCATCCTGACTGTAAGCAATCCTACTTACGTTAACCTCATCCTGAAGTTTGTTCCTTGTTTGTCATCCTGACTGTAAGCAATCCTACTTACGTTAACCTCATCCTGAAGTTTGTTCCTTGTTTGTCATCCTGACTGTAAGCAATCCTACTTACGTTAACCTCATCCTGAAGTTTGTTCCTTGTTTGTCATCCTGACTGTAAGCAATCCTACTTACGTTAACCTCATCCTGAAGTTTGTTCCTTGTTTGTCATCCTGACTGTAAGCAATCCGACTTACGTTAACCTCATCCTGAAGTTTGTTCCTTGTTTGTCATCCTGACTGTAAGTAATCCTACTTACGTTAACTTCATCCTGAAGTAGTTCCGTTCACTGTCCATGTTGATAACTCATCCTGAATTATCTCTCTTAAATCCTTTAAGAGATTTACTGTCCTTAGTGTTTGGTGTCGTGTTTCCCTTCGACACAGTTAGAATAAGCTATTGAGACAAAAGGACAAGCCTATTTTTAGCATTTTTTACTATAAAATAGTGATGTAAAATGGTTTGTCACGATAAGGTGTTGAAATTATTAATTATTAAATGTTATATAAAGGTTAATCTCGCGTGTTAAATTTGTTTTCTCTTACAGCTTTGTAAGAGATCTCTCACAAAGCTGTAAGTGCATTTTTCTTTAGTGATTAATTATTCATCTCTTTTATTTTGTTTCTGTTAATTCGTGATTAAAATTATCCACTTGTATTGCATAAGAACGCATCTTTTCAGCATGATTAATCTCATTTACCTCTTCTTGTGAAAGAATATTCAATGCTAATGCTTGGTTTAACTTCTCACTTAATGGACTTTTAGCCGAGATTCTTCCTGCCTTTATTGCTTGATAAATCAGTTTTTCATGATTTTTAGTCTTATGCATAGCAATAAATGCTCTTTCAATAATCGCGACTGGATCCTTTTGATTGTCAATATCGTAATGACAAAGGTGGGTCAACTGATCACGATGGGTTCCTGGTGTCATTAAAGAATTTGCTATCTCTAAGGCAATGCTATCTTTTGGTGCGGAATAATGAATACCAATTGGAAAGGTCAATGTTCTGATTAATCGACCGACTCCTCTCTTAGGAAAGTTGTTAAATAATTCATCAAATGCAACACCGGATTGATGTAAACAGTGTTGAAGTGCATAGTGTACAAAAGGGAGGTCAGCTTGAGGGCGACCTTGATCTTCAAACCGTTTGAGAGTGGCAGACGCAAGGTATAAGAAACTTAAGACATCACCTAAGCGTGCGGAAACTAACTCTTTACGTTTTAATTCCCCACCTAAAGAGAGCATTGAGAAATCTGATGCGACAGCTAAAGCGCGACTCATTCGATTTAAATGTTTATAGTAAATAGCGGTTTCACCACTATAGGGCGTTGTGTTAAAGAAAGAGCGAGTTAGTGAATTAAGTAGTCCTTTTAATATGTTACCTGTAGTGTATTTGATATGTTGAAAGAGAAGCTTATCAAACTGTTCTTTGGCTTCATCTATATTTGGGGTTGCAGCGGCTTCCATTTCAGATAAAACATAAGGGTGGCAACGTGTCGCACCTTGTCCAAAAATCATTAAGTTACGGGTTAGTATATTTGCACCTTCAACGGTAATCGCAACAGGGATCCCATAGTATTGATGCCCTAAATAATTCATTGGCCCAAGTTGAATAGCTCTGCCTCCGTGAATGTCCATCGCATCATTTAAGATCGTTCGACCAAGTTCCGTCATATGGTATTTGGCAATGGCTGTGACAATGCCGGGTTTTTCACCCATATCCAGTGCGGTCGTGGTTAATGTGCGGGCTGACTCTAAGAGATAAGTTAGCCCGCCAATACGGCCTAAAGGCTGAGCAACACCTTCGAACCGTCCTATAGATAAACCAAACTGTTTGCGAATATAAGCATAAGCTCCGGTTGTTCTAGCCGTTAGATGTCCAATAGATGTCCCTAATGCTGGGAGGGAAATTCCACGACCAGAAGAGAGGCACTCCACTAACATTCGCCATCCTCGGCCCGCATAACTTGGGCCACCGATAATCCAGTCGATTGGAATAAATACATCATCTCCACGAGTTGGGCCATTCATAAAAGCAAGACCAATAGGATTATGACGATCACCGACTTCAACGCCGGGGTGGTCGGTTGGAATGAGTGCACAGGTGATCCCTAAATCGATCTCTTTGCCAAGCAGTTGTTCAGGGTCTGAGAGTTTAAAAGCAAGACCAAGTACCGTTGAGACAGGGGCTAAGGTAATATAACGCTTATTCCACGTTAATTTTATACCTAATACTTGTTCACCTTGATAGTCGCCATAACAGATCTCCCCTCTGTCTGGAATACTTCCAGCATCTGAGCCTGCTTCTGGGCCAGTTAAAGCAAAGCAGGGGATTTCTGTTCCATCGGCAAGACGGGGTAGCCAATACTCTTTCTGTTCATTGGTACCGTAATGTGACAGTAACTCTCCGGGTCCTAATGAATTAGGTACCATAACCGTTACCGCTGCGCTAATACTACGAGTAGATATCATGGAGACAATGGTTGAGTTTGCAAGGGCTGAAAATTCTAATCCCCCAAATTCTTTGGTAATATTGAGGGAAAAGAAGCGTTCCCTTCTAAGATAGTCCCAAACTTCGGGTGATAAATTATTATCAGTATGGACAATTTTGTAGTCATCTAACATTGAGATTAAAGGGCGAACTTTATCATCTATAAATTGTTGCTCTTCTGGTGTTAGCTGTGGTTTTGGATATTGATGAAGTTTATCCCATTGTGGTGTACCAGAAAATAATTCGCCTTCCCACCAGACACTACCCGCTTCCATTGCTTCACGTTCAGTCGCTGAAAGGGGAGGTAATACTTCTTTAAATAGTTTAAATGCAGGATCACTTATTCTTTTCTTTCGGAAATTGGCTAGTGCACTCATCATCGATTCCTTTACATGAATTGGGCTAATATTCTCTTTTTATTTAGCGCAGCAGGACGAGGTTTATTTCCATAATGGTTACATGTATTCGCCTCGTCGCAACGTCAATAATCTTGGGTATAAATAGTGCTGCATGAATACCATTTTTTATCTGATGTGATTGATTATAGGCATCTGTTTTTGATACTGATTTTTATTATGCAGCTATTTAAATCTATACCCAGTTAAAGTAAAAGTACAAAAAATGGTGGGTTAATATACGAAATGGTCGTGAAAATCATTCAATTGAATTGTTTTTCTTATGGATTATACAAATTTTTTTTGTAAGGAAGTATCGATATTAGGTTGTTATGTTTAAGACGATATTTATTGTAATAACGGTGTTTGAGTTGAACTGTTCATCTCAGTACCAATAAGAAGAAACCCCACTTTTCATTGACTTTAAATCACAATGGAAAGAGGGGTTAAAACACATGTTGTTAGAGTGTAAGTTTATCGCTAATTAAGCCAAAACCTCTTGCATAACAGCGGTCAGTAATTTAATACGAGGTTCAATTGAATCTAAAACAAGGTACTCTTTATCACTGTGGAATCCTGCGCCCATGGGACCAAAACCATCAAGGGTTGGAATTCCTAATGCAGCGGTAAAGTTACCATCCGAACCGCCACCTGCATCTTCCCAACCATGAGGGATATTTAACTTATTTGCTTGTTGAGAAACCAATGATATTAATGCTTCTGTTTTTTCTGTTGGTACCATGGATGGCTTAAATGCCAAGCGATTAACGGTGATTGATGCTCCCTCAATAAATGGATTTTCACTCATCGTATTTAATGTGTTGTGGATCTCTTCTGCTTCATCATTATTCCAAAAACGAAGGTCAACAATCGCTTGAGCAGAATCAGGTACGACATTGACCGCGACACCACCGCTGATAATACCGACATTCATGGTTGTGCCTGTTTCAAGGTTGACTAAATCTTTAATCGCTAATGACCAATGGCTCAGCTCATAGATAGCATTGACGCCTTCAGCCAGTGCTGAACCTGCGTGAGATGCTTTACCATGGAAATCGATTTGATATTTTGCATTACCTTTTCTTGAACGGATGAGATTACCGGTTGGGCGCGCAGCCTCACACACGAGAACTAATTCACTCTTCTTTGCTATAGACTCAATCCAAGGGCGTGAATAGTAAGAGCCGATCTCTTCGTCACAGTTTAAGGCCACAACAATGGCTTTATTTGCTAATGTCTCTTTTGAAAGTCCTTGTAAGGCATACCAAGCACTTAAAATGCCTGACTTCATATCCGTTACACCAGGACCATAAGCCATTTTATCATCCATAGAGAATGGTCTATTTTCGACAGTACCATCAGGGAAAACGGTATCCATGTGACCACTTAACATGATGTCATAATGATCGGCATCAGGTTGATTGGTGATATGAAGACAAGGACCTGCTGCATCATCAATATGGTGACGGGTGACAGTAAAACCAATAGATTCAAACATTGGCGTCAGAATATCAGCAATTTTTGCGACACCTTGAGGATTTTTGGTTCCACAATCCACATTGACTAATTGCGTTAACTCTTTTAAGTAGGTGGCGAGTTCAAAGTTCATATTTATGCCTATCATTCATTAAGGTTGATATATCCCTCATACTTGAAGTCGCTAGGTTGTTGGCTGCACTCGCTAGCCCCAATCATATAGTCGATCTACATTCATGGGGCCTCACTCACTTGCTGATTACTAGCAACTCCCATTATTTGGGGGATAGATATATATTTGTTATTAATATGACAAATAAGAGTAGTGAGAGTACTGATTCATATCATAATGGCAGCATGATTTTTGTTTTCTGCTGTACTTTTTTTGTGTTTTTGATGTTTTATGAAAAAAATTAAAAAAAGTTTGAACTAAATCGGATAAGGTGACTCTTACTGTACATGAGTTATGAAGAGTGCTAATTATCTTGATAACTACTGCTTTATGAAATCCTTATTTATGTGTAATGAAATTATTTTTCCCCGTACAATTTGTGCGGGGTTTTTTTTGCTTCCTATCTTTTAGCCTTGAGCATTAAAATCTCACGTATTCTGATGTTGCTCAACGCCATGTAATCGCATTTTGATATTTTAGTGATGTTTTACAGTGATAAACACCAGTGTTATCTCCTTTTTATTTGAAGTTGCTAAGCCGTTGGCCATACTCGCTTTCCCCAATCATATAAGAACAACTATGCTCATGGGGCTTCATTCACTTGTCATCTACTAGCAACTTATACTGTGCCGGTGACAATTTATGTTGTTCCTTTCTAATTTTTAACTTTATTACTTTAAGTAAAATATTATTTAATTTTCTTATCATGAATATGTTTATATCTTCATGGTATTTAGATGATTGAGTAGATATTAATTGATTTTATTTTAACTTTTATATAATTATTGTCTTGATGTTTTATTTAAATTATCCCATAATTGCGGCTCTTTATTAAAATGAATGAGTGAAAATGTTTTCTCGTGTTTTTCTATTATTAATCTCACTAACACTATTACCATTATTTGGTTATGGTGAGGTTAGTCATAGCATAGGCAATCAATATTTTTCACTTCCTGATTCACTTCTTCAAAACTCGACTGATCAATTAATCGAGCATACTCCTTTAGAATCTAACAACCCTGTTTCAACCAATGAGATCCATTATAGTGAGCATGGAATTATTAACTCACACCGGCTAAACCAGACGATTAAGGTTGTTTTTGAACTCTCTAATGAACCTCTATTTCTTGATCTGTGGCAATCCAAAAATCGTGATATTATTTTAGCTTTTAGGCTTAAAATAAGCAATAGATTCAGGCAATTAAGTTGTTATTTTAATTTCATCGCTAATCATAGAATACTCGGCTGGAAGGAGAGTAATGCTATTTACGCCTACCTTGATGCCACCTCCTATTTATAACTCTAATTGAAAATGACTTTTTATACTCGTCTTACTAGAGGGTGCTAGGTTGTTGTCTGTGTTCGTTCGTCCCAACTATATAGTATATCTATACTTATGGGGCCTAACTCACTCGCTGCCTTTTAGCAACGCCAATGACTTTGAGTATATTAAGCTTTATTTTTAAATGAATTAAAAATAAAAGTTAAATAAAATTTAGCTTTTAAAAACTATTATTTCACTTTGCAAAAGCGAAGGTTGAGTTATATGAAAAAAAGACAAAAAAATAACGATATATTTAACCATTACTCTATTTGGAAATATGTCGTTATTATTATAACAATTATACTATTAACTTTAAGTGCGCTACCAACATGGTATGGTGAAAAGCCTGCCATTCAGGTTTCTTATCATGACTCTAATAATACTCCTACGTTATTAGATGTGAAAAAGATGCTTGGATATGAGCATATTAACCCACAAACTATTTCGTTATCAGACCAAAAGTTGACTGTCATGTTAGCTGATGAAGATCAACAGGCGAAGGCGAAAAAAATCATCTCTCAATCGTTAGCACCAAAAGATGTGATTACCTTCTCGTATCTCTCTTTAGCTCCACAATGGTTTCAAGAGTATGGTTTTAAACCACTCAAATTGGGCTTAGATTTAAGAGGTGGGGTTCAGTTTCTGCTCAATGTGGATTTGGATCAGGCATTAAATGATAAGAAAAATGCACTATTTAATGATTTAAAAATTAAGGTGAGAACCGATCATTTAAGCGGTGTTCGAGTTGTATTGAGTGGTCAAAATAATATTGAAGTTCAGAGTGCATCATCGTCATCGATAAAAGAGATCAAAGATTTTATCAACGCTCATTATCCTGAGTGGCAATGTAATATTACTCGTCGAGGTGTGATAGTAAAGTTGATGCCACAAAGTATTCAAAAATTTGAGACGGAAACAATTAATCAAAATTTAAAGATTATGCGTAGCCGTATTGAAGAGTTAGGGATTACTGAAGCGTTAGTTCAACGTCAAAATTCAAACAGCATTCGTATTGAGTTACCTGGCGTCCAAGATCCAACCCAAGCTAAAAATATTATTGGTGCGACGGCGAGCCTAGCGTTTTATAAGGTGAATCACGAACGTCAATATAACGATAAAGTCCTTAAAGATGAACGTGGTCAATTGATAAGCTTAACCAAGCAACCTGTGTTGAAAGGAGAGCATATTATTGATGCGCGTGCCCGAATGGGTGAAATGGGATCTGCTGAGGTTAATATCTCTTTGGATCAATTCGGTGGTAAAAAAATGAGTGCCTTTTCTGCTACTCATATTGGTAAACCGATGGCGACCGTTTTTAAAGAGTACAGAACGGATAATACAGGTAAGATGCAACGAAATGAGAAAGTTATCAGTGTTGCCACTATTCAATCTCAATTAGGTAACCAATTCCGAATTACGGGAGCAGGTAGTTTACAAGACGCGCAAGAGTTAGCACTTTTATTACGAGCGGGCTCGTTGACTGCGCCAGTAACGATTGTGGAAGAGCGAACAATCGGTGCATCTCTTGGGGCTGAAAATATTTCCAATGGATTTGCCGCGTTGGCTTTAGGTATGGGGTTAACATTGAGTTTTATGGCACTTTGGTACCGTCGATTTGGCTGGGTAGCGAATGTCGCATTGATCTTTAACATGGTCTCTTTATTGGGGCTTATTGCGTTATTGCCAGGTGCGATTTTAACTCTTCCTGGTATTGCTGGCTTAGTTTTAACTGTCGGTATGGCGGTTGATACCAATGTTATTATTTTTGAACGGGTTCGAGATAAATTAAAAGAGGGTTATAGCTTGGCTCAAGCGGTCAATATTGGTTTTAGCTCTGCATTTTCGACGATTTTAGATGCCAATGTCACTACTATGATCTCTGCGGTTGTGCTTTATGCTATTGGTAATGGACCGATTCAAGGCTTTGCATTAACGCTAGGTTTAGGGTTGGTCACCAGTATGTTTACAGGCATATTTGTTTCAAGATCGATTATTAATCTGGTTTGGGGTCGAGATAGCCGTAAAGAGGTGAGAATTTAAATAATGCTAAATTTATTAAAAAGTCATATTCGTAAGATCCGTTATGCCACAATGATTATCTCTGTAATATTAACACTGGGAGCCATTGGGTCGTTTTTCTCTTATGGTTTAAATCTTGGTTTAGATTTTACTGGTGGAGAAGTGACTGAAGTTAATCTTGATAAAGGGATTTCTAACCATCAATTGTTATCTGTTTTACAACCCAAGTTAGGTGATTTTGTTACCGTGACACCATCTGGCGAAAATGGGCGTTGGATGATCCGTTATGCGACAGAAGAGAAAGAAATTTTACCAATATTAGATCAGACATTGAGCCAAATTTCGACTAAACATGAGATTGTGAGTAATAGTCAAGTGGGCTCACAGGTTGGTGTTGAATTGCTAGAGCAGGGCGGAATGGCACTGTTTGTTTCTTTAACTTTGATTTTAATTTACCTCTCCTTTCGTTTTGAATGGCGACTGGCGAGTGGTGCACTTTTTGCTCTTTTCCATGATGTGATTTTGGTTCTTGGCTTTTTTACATTTACTCAACTGGAGTTTAATCTAACGGCATTCGCCGCAATTTTAGCGGTTCTAGGCTATTCATTAAATGACTCGATTATTATTGCTGACCGAATCCGAGACTCTTTGATTAATAAACCAAACGGTGATATTAAAGAGATTAATGATCATGCCATTATTTCGACGTTTTCTCGTACCATGGTAACGTCTGGTACGACTTTAATTACGATCAGTGCGTTATGGATCATGGGCGGAGAGTCTTTAAATAGCTTCTCTTCTGCGATGTTTATTGGTGTCTTGGCTGGGACATGGTCATCGATCTCTATTGGTACAGTGATTCCAGAAAAACTAAAATTAAACCCCATTCATTATCAAAAGATTAAGGTTGATACTATGCCTTAAGTGTTAAGGTTCAGTACGTTTTAGTTAATTAAGCGTTTTCTTGTTTATATCTTGTCCACTTATCCATCACGGTTAAGTAGATTATCGTAATAAAAGCAACGCTTAATAATAATGAATATAAGATGTGAGTGTGATTGTGATTAAAGTAGATATACCAGCCATGTATAAAGCGAAGAATGAGAGTGAGTAATAATAAGAGTGTTGGAAATAGGCTGCTAATTAAAATAAGCACAACTAATGAAAAAATCGAGACGCAAAGCTTAAAAGCGTAGTAGAAAGGCGAGTAAGGTTCACTTCCTGTATTGGTTGTTACAGCGATTAAGATTAAGGCTGTAACAACCAAAACAAGATCTCGACTTAAAGAATTCACAAATAAACGACCAAATAGAAACAATGTAGCAATTATAGTTATAAATAAAAGTAATTACTACGTAAAGGTTTTCTATTTGAGGCTATTTTTTTACTCAACGCCTCGACGATAAAAAATAGAGATAGACTGCGCAGCTTGTGAATAATCACGATGATGTTTATCGTTTTCCTTACCCAGTACGCTGGTGATAGTATCACTGATTAATTGCCAATCAGATCCCGCAGGTAATCGATAACGAACCGGAATATTGGTTGGATTGATTAACCACAATAATTCATCGCCTTGTTTATCCAAACCAATATGAAGGGAAAGAGATTGAATATCAAACCAATCGTTATGCGTCATCACTTCACCATCGGGACGTCGCCAATTGATGCGATGTAACTCTCTTCCTTTTCCGCTGAAGGCATTAATAATAGGTAACATGTATTTTTTACGAGCTTCAACCATCTGACTCTGCCATCGGCTAAAATCTTCTGCTTTTGGATCTAATTGCCAGTCTGGCCAGCTCAGCTCATTATCTTGGCAATATGCGTTGTTATTCCCTTTTTGGCTATGAGAAAAACTATCGACGGCCAATAGATGAGGAATACCAAAAGAGAAGAGCAAACTAGTGATCATATTTCGCTTTTGACGCTGACGAAGCTTAATAATCGCTGGGTTAATTGTTACCCCTTCAATCCCATTGTTCGATGAGCGATTGTCGCCGTGACCATCTCTATTGTCTTCACCATTGGCTTCATTATGCTTATTTTGATAACTCACCAAATCTTGCAAGGTAAAGCCATCGTGATAAGTAATGTAGTTAACGGTTAATTTCTGAGGCCAGCGCCCTGCACTAAAGAGATCTCGAGAACCCATCAGTCGCGTCGCAAAATCTTTCATACAGTTATTGTCACCACGCCAAAAACTACGTGTGGTATCTCGATATTTATCGTTACACTCATGCCAGCGGTCGGGGAAGTGACCTAGTTGATAACCGTTTGGACCAATATCCCAAGGTTCGGCAATTAATTTTGTGGTTCGTAAAATAGGATCTTGTGCAATCGCTTTAAATAGTGCCGATTGAGAATCAAAGTTCTCACGTTGACGCCCCAGTGTGGCTGCTAAATCAAAGCGGAAGCCATCAATATGGAAGTATTCAACCCAGTAGCGCAAAGAGTCCATGACCAAGTTTAACGTGGGTTGATGAGTTAAATCTAACGTATTGCCGCAACCACTGTAGTTAAAGTGACTACCACTGGCTGGATTATGAATATAGTAGTTAGGATCTAATGCTTTGAGGTTAAGTATTGGCCCACCTTTTCCACTTTCCGCTGTATGGTTATAGACAACATCTAAGATAACCTCGATACCATTTCGATGCAGTTCTCGTATCGCAGTTTTGAGTTCATTGACTGGATCACTGACTGCATATCTTGGCTCTGGTGCCATAAAGAGTAATGGATTATATCCCCAGTAATTTATTTTATTTAATCTCTCTAAATGAGGCTCAGAAAGAGAAGCTGCAACCGGCATTAATTGAATAGAGGTAACGCCTTGCTGTTTAATAAAATCAATGGTGGCGGGGTCTGCAAGACCTAAATATGTGCCACGTAGCTCTTCAGGAATTTTGTTGTTGAGCTTAGTCAATCCTTTTGGGTGAGCTTCAAATAAGATGGTTTCATTGACGGGAGTATAAGGGGGTTCGATATCTTGCCAATCAAAGTTATCATCAATAACTACTGATTTGACAAAATCCCAGCTTGTTTCAGCTGTAAACTGCCCCGTATACGTTGCACTCTTATCTGTTTTTTTCGCATAAGGGTCAATAAGTAGATAAGACTCTTGATCTTGAATAACTCTAAAACCATATTTAGTTTCTGCTGAAATGCCTTCAACAAAGGTGTAATGAACACCTAGATACTCATGGTCAAGAGGATACGTAATTGGATTATCTTGTTGGTCAAAGATAACAAGTTCAATACTTTGGCAATGTGGTGCATGAATTGCAAAATTACATCCATTATTTCTAATTGTCGAACCTAATGGATAAGGCGTTGCTGATTTTAATAACATGTATTTGTTCCTAGTGAACGTGGCATTCACTTATTATTTATGGATTATTTCTGCAATTTAATCTGATATCAATGATCCAACAGACTCTAGATTTAGTTTATGTTATTTTATTTGGCTTTATCGCGTGAAACCCAAAAAACATTAGATCAATCTCATTTTTTACGCTTTCTTGATTCTAATTGTTGAATATTTGCTCAACCTAGCAACTTCAAGTATGAAGGGAATATATGGATTTTAATAAAGGTGTAAAATGAACAAGCTAGTGGTTTTAGGTAGTGTTAATGCGGATCATGTTCTGCAAGTTAATCAATTCCCTCGTCCTGGCGAAACATTATTAGGCAAAGGGTATCAAGTTATTCCTGGTGGCAAAGGCGCTAACCAAGCGGTTGCTGCGGCACGTTTAGGTGCAGACATTGCTTTTATTGCCTGTGTAGGTAATGATCACTTTGGTCATCAAATTATTAAAGATTTTGCTGCGGATGGTATTAACGTTGATGCAGTGATGATCGATGAAAATAAGCCAACAGGGATAGCGATGATTCAAGTGGCCGCTTCTGGTGAAAACAGTATTGCACTTTCTGCTGAAGCGAATGACAGCTTAACGGTTGAAAGGCTGACAGAGCATAATGCCTTAATTGAGCAAGCCGATACTTTATTAATGCAACTAGAAACACCAATGGAAACCATTGAGGCTGCCGCTAAGATTGCTTCAAAGGCGGGAACACAAGTTGTATTAAACCCAGCTCCGGCACAATCATTATCCGCCGACCTATTGGCGATGATTGATGTGATCACGCCTAACGAAACTGAAGCTGAATTACTTACTGGGATTAACGTTATTGATCAAGCAAGTGCACAACAAGCTGCAGATAAGCTTCATTTAATGGGTGTAGACCTTGTGATGATTACCTTAGGCAAAGAGGGGGTTTGGGTCAGCCGTCAAGGATCTATTAGCGAACAAATTAAAGGTTTTGTCGTTAAAGCGGTTGATACGACTGCTGCAGGTGATACATTTAATGGCGGTTTACTTGCAGGGCTACAGCAAGGTTTATTGTTAGATCAAGCGATCCGTTTTGCTCATGCTGCTGCTGCCATCTCAGTGACTAAATCGGGCGCACAAACATCGATTCCCACCTATTCAGAAGTGGAACTTTTTTTAGTCGAAAATAGTTATTAATATGCTGTCGACTTGCCTATCTAGTTTGATGCTCAGATTTAGGTTTTGATAAATGTGGTGTCAATGAGGGTTATATATTAAATGGCAACCATGAAAGATGTCGCAAAGCTAGCCAAAGTATCTACGTCCACCGTAAGTCATGTTTTTAATAAGACTCGCTATGTGAGTGATGAGATCGCTCAAAAAGTGATGGATGCAGTCAAAGAGCTTAACTATACCCCTTCGGCCTTAGCACGAAGCCTTAAAGTTAATCATACTAAAACTATCGGTATGCTAGTGACAACATCAACCAATCCTTTTTATGGTGAAGTCCTAAAAGGTGTTGAAAACCGTTGTTATCAACAAGGGTATAATTTAATTCTCTGTAATACTGAAGGTGATGTTGAAAGATTGAGTGCCAGTCTTGATATCTTGTTACAGAAGAAAGTCGATGGTCTTCTCTTAATGTGTAATGATTATGGGCTTAATCTGTTCTCTCAGCATGCAGTCGTCCCGACGGTTATGATGGATTGGAGCTCATCCAATTTCCCTTGTGATAAAATAAAAGATAATTCTCACGCTGGTGGTTACTTAGCTGGGCGTTATTTGATTGAAAAAGGACACCGAGAAATTGGTTGTATTACTGGGCGTCTTAATCGGTCAACATCACAGCAACGCTTATCTGGTTTAGAACAAGCACTGTCTGAATCTGGTTTGGACCTTAATCGTCAGTGGCTAGTAGAAGGCGACTTTGAGTGTGAAGGTGGTTATAACGCATTTAATCAGCTTTATCAGCAAGGTCAATTACCCTCTGCGCTATTTGTGTTTAATGACATGATGGCGATGGGTGTCATCAATGCCGCATCTAAGCTAGGTATTTCTATTCCAGATGACCTGTCTCTGATCGGTTATGATGATGTGAAGCTCGCCTCTTATATTACCCCTTCGTTAACCACTATTCATCAACCGAAATATCGATTAGGTGAGCAAGCCATCGATATGCTGTTAAATAAGATTAATCAACCAGATAGTGAAGAGTTAATGGTTCAGTTAGAGCCTACACTGGTTGAACGAGACAGCGTAAAAAAGGTAACAATTTCATCCAAATTTAAGTAGATCAAAGCCAAGACGATAGCGATTACATACTTTCAACTAGAAAGAGCTTCGCAGTCATTGCCTTCTTGGCTTACTTTATCGACGATACGTATTAAATCGATAAAACTAAATAAATAACATCTTTATCGACATAATAATCAATATCACACCGCCCAATAATTCCGCTTTACTTTCCAACCAATGATTACTCTTATTACCAATCAACACCCCAATAAAGCTAAATATAAAAGTAACAACACCAATAATTAAACAAGAGATAAGTGGATCTACCGGTAATAGGGTTAAAGAGAACCCTGCTGCCATTGCATCAATGCTGGTTGCAACTGCTAATGTAAACAGTATTCGATGCGTTAATTTTGCTAAATCATCATTGTCATCATCGTTAGTACATGACTCATAGACCATTTTTGAGCCAATTAATAGCAGAAGAACAAAGGCAATAATTGAAGCATAATGCTCAACCCAACCAAAAACAGAATTACCACCCAGATAACCAAATAGCGGCATTAAGCCTTGAAAAAAGCCAAAGTAGAGTGCTGTTTTTAAGGCAACTTTATATCTTTGTTGTTGATTTCTAGTGCCAATACCGATAGCAACAGCAAAGGCATCCATACTTAAGGCAACGGCAAGAATTAATACTTCAAACATCTAATGGGATTCCAGTGATTAAACAGGCAAAAATTAGGACGAGTATTATAACTATTTTTCCTATTTGTTCTAGAAATGTTTTTGCATTCGTTATTTGTAATTTTGCATTGATAAAAGCGAATGAAGTTTCAGAGTAATCAATACTTAAACACGAGTTATCAATGACTCTGAATGATCGCTTTAAAAGAAAAATTATGAGATAAGTAAACGGGTTATCAGCGTTCCAGGTTCACGAAGAGAGTCGCAGTTGTAACTTAAAACTTGCCCAGCAATGGGTGCATAGTAACGGGCAGTTTCAGAACCAAAGCTATCATGTTGAATAGAAAGTAGGTCTCCTTGTTCAACGTGCTGTAATAATTCAACCTGTGAAATAGCAAACCCACCAACTTCTGCTCGAATCGTTTCTGTTTTTTGACCGATAAAGCAAGCTTCTGTCGCTGGCGTTAATTCTCCTTCTAATACTTGATGCTGAATCAGTATATTGACTATTCCGCTGTGAGCACGTTCTATCAGTGATTTTTCTGTATTTCGTCCCATACCGACTTCAACGGTAATTGCATCAATCCCATTTTCATTCCATGTTGTCTCTAATACACCGGCATCACCGGGGTCATTATAGATACAGTCTGGGTTCATTAGTTTTGCCATTTCAAGCGCAACAGGGCGACGGAAATCAGCAAAGATATAGAGTGGATAAACGGCACCTGTCGTTTGAGTATGCAGGTCAATTGCAATATCTGCGTTGGGTAACAGTAAGTTTTTCCAAATCTGAGCAACAAAGCGGTTCGCTGAGTTGCCTTTTTCATCTCCCGGAAACAGGCGATTTAAGTTAACTGGAGAGGCATCAGGATCGGTTGGAATAAAATCGCGATGATGAGCTAAAACGCCAGAAATATTAATTGTTGGAACAACAATAATCGTCCCTTGAATATCCTCAATAGGTGTTGATTTTAAAGTTCTTATGAGCTGTTGAGCGGTTAAAATACCATTTAATTCATCACCATGAAGACCTGCGGTTACAACAACACGTTTACCATTCTCTGAGCCCTTAAATACAATGACGGGGATCTGCTGAGGTTGACCAAGACCATTGGTGGATGTTTGAAACCAGAATTGATGAGTACCAATAGCGAGCTCTATAGTATCGAGTTGGGATAGGGTAGGATGATCGTACATATTTTTGACCTTTAATCAGCATGGTATGGAATATACAACTGTATTTATACCATGATTTGTGCATGTTTTATTACGTTTGTATTTCTACGAAGTGTGACTTTCGAACTGTTGATAAATATAAAAAAGGCAGAGATTTAATCCCTGCCTTTTTCAATTACCTATCTCTTGTTAATTAAGAGAAGCCAAGCAGATGAGCTGAAACGACCACCGCACTTGATAATACAACAAGTAGCAGCAAGAAGCGCCAGCAGAAACGTGCCCAGTCACCCCAATCAATACGACAAACACCCAGTGTTGCCATTAATGATGCAGAAGTTGGAACAATGATATTGGTGAAACCATCACCTAACTGGAATGCTAAAACTGCAACCTGACGAGTCACACCAGACATATCAGCCAGTGGTGCAATAAGCGGCATGGTTAATGCAGCTTGACCAGATCCTGAGGTCACAAAGAAGTTGAATACCGATTGGAAGATATACATTAACCAAGCGGCCATCACATCTGGAAGACCACCAATCACACCACCGGCACTGTTTAGAATGGTGTTTAACACACTAGGATCAGAAGAACCACCACCATCACTCAGGATGATTAACACCCCTTTCGCACAACCAACTAAGATTGCAGGAGGGAGCATGATAGCCGCACCTTCTTTAAATGCTGCAGCCATGTCATTAAGTGTCATGCCATTAAGACGGAAAGCGACACCAATCAGACCAGCAACAAAACCCATAGTAAAGAATTGAGAGGCAATTTCAGGGATATACCAAGCATGTACGACAACGCCCCAAACAACCCAAGCTGTTGCAGCAATAACTGTACCGATAACTAAGGTATCACCTAAGTTCCAGCGAGATTCATGAGAAGATAGTGCTTGTTCTCTAAAGAATTTATCAGAACGCTTAGTAAAAGAAAGCTCAGGATTTGCTTTGATTTTTTTCGCGTAAAGCATCGTAAATGCAACACCAATTAAGGTAAATGCAATCCACATGACGATACGAACATTCATCCCAGAAAGAACAGGAATGCCTGCAATACCCTGTGCAATTGCAACAGAGAAGGGGTTCATCCACGATGTTGCAAAACCAATTTGTGTTGCGACATAAGTCACCATCACCGTTGTTATGCTATCGTAGCCAAGTCTAACCATTAGAGGGGCAATAATGATCGCAAAGGCAACCGCTTCTTCCCCCATGCCAAATACTGCACCGCCAAGAGAGAAAAGTAAAAAGAGTACCGGTATAAAGAGGGATTCATTACCTTTAGTCTTGTCGATTAAGCGCAATATACCGTTATCGATGGTGCCAGTACGCATAACGATACCGAATGCACCGCCAATCACCAGCATGAACATAATAACGCCGATTGCAGAGCCCCATTTAGATCCAGAAACTAACCCTTCAAAAGGAAAGTTCATTAGACCAATACCACCACCACTTGCAAAAAGGGCAACAGATTTATAAATAGGATCGCCATTCTCATCGGTGGCATAAGCAAAAGATTCAGGGTCAATGACGCTGCGAGTCTTTTCAACACCATTACTCATATAGCTGATATCTTGACTCTCAAATTGACCTGCAGGGACAATATAAGTGACAACCGCAGCTAAGATAGCGACAAAAAAGATAAGGATTAGTGTGTCTGGCATCTGCCAAGTTTTGTTTTTAGGTGTAACTTCCGTATTAGTATGTGACATATTCAGATTATAATTATTAATTGTGAGTGGATATTTAATTAAAATGACTAAAAAGTCAATATAAGGCAGTTGTAAAGATTAGTTATTGTGAAATGGATATGTAAATAAGTATGTATAATCACGATCCTGTGAAGTTTTATGCTGTATTGTTAATGATTTGTTTGTAGTGAATGAGATGAAAAGGAAAGTAAGAAAGTATTTATAAAGTATGGATGAGAGAAACCAAGTAAGCAGATTTTAATCGCTTACTTAGCTTATCGCTTATATCAAGGAGAACTTAACCCACCCTTGTTTACCCCAGCGTCGCATCATAATTAAACCACGAACCCATTCGTCTAATCCCATCGCGATCCAAACACCGATCACGCCAAGAGCAAAATAAATACCAAGTAGGTAACTAAAACCAAAAGCTATTCCCCACATACTGAGAATACCGATTTGAACAGGGAACTTGATATCGCCTGCGCCTTTTAAAGCAGAAATAAAAATAAGATTAAAAACTCGACCACTTTCTACAAAAATAGACGCGGTGATTAAACCTGCGGTAAACAGAATAACTTCCGGATCTTCAGTAAATAAACCTGAAATTTCAAAGCGCCAAATAAAGAGAATAAGGGTCACTGTGGTTGAAATGATAAATCCAGCAACAAAATAACGTTTTACTTTATTTAATATTTCATCAGCAAGTCCTTTGCCGATAAAGTAACTGGTTTGGATTTGGCTTGCTTGCCCTAATGCAAGAGCAAAAGCAAAGGAGAGACGACTAATATTTTGTGCGTAAGTAAAAGCGGTCAGTGAAGCTGTACCCATTTTTACAACCAGATAAACAATCGCCATTTGAGACAAATTGTAAGAGAGAATTTCACTGGCATTCATCACACCAATTTTTAATATCTTTTTATAAATAATAGTGGGCACGGACATTATTTTGGAAAGGGGTGGTGCAATACGATATTTTATCATGCCCCCCCATAATATCAGAGCACCGATAGCTTGGCTGGTTACTGTAGCTATAGCCACTCCTTGAACCCCATAAACAGGTAAACCAAAAGGTTGATAGAGGGCACAATAGTTACCCATTACATTCAATACACCACAAAATAGATTGATATACATTGGTGGTTTTGAATGACCATAACTTCGCATAATGGTCGAAAAGACAATCCCCAATGTGATAAAGATAGTTAAAGAGCCACTAATGATTAAATAGTCATAAGCGTATTGGGCAACGTCAGCGTCTAGATCATATAACCTAATAATATCAGCAGCGAAAAAGTAGCTAATCAGGCCTAACAATAAACCAACCACTAAAGCTAAAAGTACGCTTGCAATGCCAACTTGCACGGCCTCTTTTGAACGAGAAGCACCATTATATTGACCAATTAAGATTCCGGTTCCCGTTGTTACCATCATGGAGATGATAATAAAAAAGAAAGTGATTGGGTTGATAACCCCAACAGCAGATACTGCTTTATCTGAATAACCACTTAGCATAAAGACATCACTGGTATTTAAAGCCGTACGTAAAAGTACCTCAATAAAGATCGGCCACGTCAATGCGACGATATTCATCCTACTGTCCATGCTTTTTTTGTTTTTGTTAGTTCTCGTCATTATTTATCATTTTCCATCGTTATTTATCTTTTTAATTTGTTTATAAACAGTGGTTTGAATTATTTTTCTTGTTATTTTTCAATGTTTATTGTTTCTTTTTATCACTTTGTTTAATTGATTGTTATTCGCTAAAAGCTATTGTTGCGTGGTACATTTGTGGTCTATATTGTGTTGTATACGAAAAGTATTACATCAAATGATAATTTTAAACGAAGGCATTTCTTGTTAATTGTTTTATCTCATTTATTTTTGGTTTCATGTATCACAGAGCCGAGAATTACATGGCAAAATCTGAAATGAAGATTACAGACTTAAAATTGAAGTCATTATTGGGTAAACCACAAGAGAAAACTGAGTCTTTTAGGTATAAACAAGGTTTATTTGTTCGAATATCAAAAGTTGGTGGTATTTCATGGTACTACCGATCTCGTTTTAAAGGTAAGATTATAAAGGTTGGTTTAGGTAAATATCCAGCAATAAAAATCACCGGGGTTGTGGATCTAGCTGATGAATATTCTAAGTTAATCAGCGAAGGTAAAAACCCAAGGAAAAAAGATGATGGCTCAGATATTATAACTTTTAATGATCTTTTTGAGTATAAAATTAGCACATCTAAAAAGCAAAATGCAGATACCAAAGATGCTCAACAAAAAGCTTATGCGAAACATTTTAAGCATATTATTGGGCATCTGAATATTCATAGTATCTAAAGTCGAGATTGGTTTACCGCGATATTAACTGCTTTGAACACTCTAATTTGGTAACATCTACGATCTCAACTCAATTCTCAATTTTAAAATCAGTTTTTAGCTATGGCTATAAAAACAGGATTATCAATATCAATCCATTAGATCGACATTCAGCTGAAGATTTTGGTGGATCTGTGAAAGTAAGACGAAATTTTTTTGCTTTTGAGGATATTGGAATTTTATGGCTAGCCATCACAAGAATAAAGCATTTAAAACGAAGTAAATTTATGCAATTACTCACGATTTTTGGAGCTAGGACGACTGAGTTAAGAATCGCTAAAATTTCTGACTTTGATTTTGAAAAAAATGTTTGGACTATTCCTCCTGAGAATCATAAAACAGGAGGGAATGGTGAAGTAAAACAAAGAGCAATACCTGAATTAGCCAAAGATATTATTGAAGATTTAGATTATGGGCAAACTTATTTATTTGAATCCCTAGTCAAAGTTGGTCAACCTCTTAATCGGAGATTCTGTGAAGATGCTTTATCAGATCTAAAGAAAAATCTTGGTGATCTTAATCATCGTTTAGCTAATGATTTCATTAATCATGACTTAAGACGAACGTGTAGAACTGCATGGGAGTTTGACTTGGAGTTTGATCATATAGTTTGTGAAGAGATGTTAGGTCATGAGGTAAATCAATAGCGTAGCAAAAAGTCATACTTTATTGGTAATTATCTAAAAAATAAGCTGGAAATTATGCAATTTGATGTAATTGCATAATATCCAAATATGATAAAGCTAGAGAAAAGTATCAGTAGATTAAATCAAATCTTTCTTTTTTAGCCAGTCTAAAACAGACTTTTTGGAGTAATACCTAGGGGATATTTTTGGGGGAAAGTCTGGCTCTTGTTTTCATGTATTATCAAAAAAGTGCCACTCGTATCCAGCGAAGATTAAAGCATCAAATTACCAAACACCACCAGAAAATCGCCCGTCAAAGGCCCGATTTTACTCATAAATAAACGGTAAAATTAATTAAAGTGGCGGCATTGATCGCCACCGAAAAACTCACCGTTAAGAACATGACTCGCAGTGCCAAAGGTATTGTTGAGAAAAACGGGAAAATGGTCAAACAAAAGGCCGGTCTGAATCGGGAAATCCTGAATACTGAGCCAGCCATGACTCTTAATTTGCTGCGATACAAAGTGGAAGAAGTTAGTCGCGAATTTGTTGAAGTACCAACAAAGTAAGTTAAGCCAAGTCAAACCTGTCCCGACTACGGAGCTAAAAAGGTGATTAGATATTCTTTTTGAAACTCCTTCAAAACGCGCAGCGTTTAGTGGAAGTTATTCATCGTGGTAAAAAATGATGATTTTGTTTCTCATTTTTAATGCGCTGATTAACTGGCGTTTACTAATTACTGATAAGTAGATAGTCTTTCGATAAAATTAACTGCAGTATAAGAGCGGACCATTGGCTCTTGTGGATCATTACTTAAACGTGCTAACTTGTAAATTGCTGATTTTGCTAGATTTGAGTACTCAGGCCTAACTGTAGATAGAGCTGGTGTGATGAGAGATGATATATCTAAGTCATCAAACCCAACGATGGCGATATCTTTTGGAACCGCTATATTTTTTGATTTTAAAGACTGAATAAGAGCTATAGCCATTAAATCACAGATACAAAAAACTGCATCGCAATCATGTAGTATTCCTGAGTCTACGATTTTATCCATAACAAAACTACTTCCTAAGTCTTGGCCTGCAGTGTCATTATTCATTAGTGTGAGAATTTGGGGATCAGCATAGTCACGAATATCAATAATATCTTTAGCTTGATCAAAATCTTGTTCATGTATTTTCATTGCTCGAGAGAAACCATCGACTCGTTGCTGTATGGTTAAACGAGGGATTGTTGTAAGTATTTTTGTTTTTTTATAACCATTTTGTATTAAGTTTTGACCAATAAGAAAACCACCTAACTCGTAATCAGGACTAATACTGCTTAATCTCATTAAATCATCGAAGCAATTAATGAGAACTGATGGCGTTTTTAAGCTGTGAAGAACGTCATTTAACTCATTACTATTTATACCGGCAATAATAATTGCTTCGGAATGCTTTATTTTACTTGCAATTGAAGTGATTTCACTATCGGAGTTAACAATGATTGTATCCACAGAAAGACCAAGCTTATCAGCCTCTTTTTTTAAAAACTCATAGATAGTGAAATAGAAGCTATGAGGTTGTAGTACTGAAGAGTGAATGATAATAGTTAACTTATTAAAATAAATGTTGATTGATAATGTTTTTTTTATTCTAGGTTTGTAAGCAATTTCTTCAATAGCCTGATTCACTCTTTCGACAGTTTCTGGTTTTACGATAGATGGGGTATTTATAGCTCTAGAAACTGTCGCTTTGGATACACCTGCGATTTTAGCAATTCTCTCAATACTCATTGTTTAGTCCTTATTCCCTCGATTAAGATCACAAAATTTATCTTACACCCAATGAAACAACTCATCAAAATGTTTCGTTTCATTGGGTGTGATCTACATCACGTATTTGCAGGTAATAATAAATTAAAGTCAACTCATTAGAAGAGCACCTTGTTGAATACTAGGAAAGTTAAGGTTTATGTTGAAAGAAAAAATAGAACTAAAAAAAGATATTTTAAGCAGTATCGAGCGTAATTCCTCTATTATTGGAAATAGAAATCCTATGGTTGGCGCGGGGCCTGAAGATTTTACTTGGCTTTATCCTGAAGATGATTATTTTTGGACTGACTCTTTTTGGACTGGCGAGCTATGGTTAGCTTACATGCTGACAGGGAAACAAGAATATAAAAATATGGCTCGTATGCGTTATGCTCATTTTGATAAAATTCTTAATAACCCTATGTGGCTAAATCATGATTTGGGCTTTGAATTCTCTTTAACTGCCGTTGCAGACTATAAATTAACGGGTAATGAAAAAGCGAGAACGATGGCATTAAAAGCCGCTGATGCATTACGTAGCCGTTTTAACTGGAATGGTAATTACCTTGTAGCTTGGACTGCAGGAACAGAAGGGCAAGAGCATGCTGAACTCGTTCAAGGTAAAATTATTATTGATTGTATGCAAAATTTATCATTATTAATGTGGGCATACTCAGAAACAAATATTGAATCATATAAAGAAGTTGCGATAAGACAAGCTGAAACATCATTGAAGTATTTAGTTCGAGATGATTTTAGTACATACCATACTTATGATTTTGATACAAAAACTAATCAACCTATACAAGGTCGTACATTTCAAGGCTATGCTGATGAGTCATGTTGGTCGAGAGGGCAATCATGGGCTATCCATGGCTTTGCACAGATGGCATTAATGACAGGGGATAGTCGTTATTCTGAGTTAAGTATGAAGTTGTCAGATTTTGTTATGGAACATATTACAGATGACAACGTACCTGTTTGGGATTATCGCTTACCTGAAAGCGAGGTGCAGTATAAAGATACCTCTGCAGGCTCTATTACTGCTGCTGGCCTATACCTTTTATCTGAGGTATTGGAAAAACAAGGGAAGTCCGAATTAGCTAAAAAGTACCAAGCATTTGGGGAAAAAATGTTAATGGCTTTAAGACATAATTATGACTTAACAAGCAATGAAGATGCACAAGGATTACTAAGTGATGCCGCGTCGTATGTTCATCAAGCCCACCAGTTAGATAAACAATTTTTAGCTAATGCGATGCTCCCATATGGTGATTACTACTATTTTGAAGCAGTATTAAGATCTCTTGGGCACAATAAATTATTTTGGTAATCAGGACTATCTATAAGGAAATTTCAATTATGAATTTAAAAAAAGCATTACTTCTTACTTCGGTCTGTTTGGCATTTTCAACTACGGCCTCTGCAAAGCTTTATAAGTTTGCGACAAATATTCCAAGTGATGGAGCGCCAGGTGTATTATTGCAAGAATTTGCAGATAACGTAAAAGCAGAAACCGATGGGCGTGTAAAGTTTAAAATTTTTTGGAACGGTACATTAGGTAATCAAAGTGATTATCTTCAAAAAGTGCAGAGTGGTGTTATTTCTCTAGGTATGACTAATACAGCGACACTTGAAAATATTGCACCTGAGATTGGCGTTTTAAATTTACCATATGTTTTCAGATCATTAGATGAATATAACACTACTATGTTCGATGAAAATGTAAAAACTCAAATTGATGATGCGCTATCGGCTAAAGGACTTAATCCTCTAGGCTTTTTGAGTAATGGCTTTCGAGGCATTATGACATCGAAAGAAATTAAAACGATGGCTGATTTAAAAGGGTTAAAAATTCGTACAATGGGAAGTGAAAACTACATCAAAATGCTAGAGTTTTTTGGTGCAGTTCCATCACCAATGGCCTTCAGTGAAGTTTACCCTGCACTTCAACAAGGTGTGATTGATGGTGCAGAAGGTGGCGTTGCTGCTCTTTGGGAAATCAAATATGGCGAAGTGACAAAGTACGGTACCCATACTAACCATACTAGGTTAAGTGATTACGTTGTATTCAGTGATAAATTTAAAACAAAAGTTTCTCCAGAAGACTTCAAAATAGTCTCAGATGAATTCAATAAAGTAAGTCATAAGTCCTTAACTTTTGTTGATGATAGCATGGCTAACTCTGAACAAATCGCTATTGATAAATTAGGTGTTAAAATTAATGACATTGATATTGACCCATTTGTGAAAGCTGTGCAACCAATGTATCAAGATGCAATGAACGATCCTGCTAAGAAAGACCTCTTGAATACCATTTTTGCACTTCAAGGAAGAAATTAATTATTGAAGTTTGAGGGGGTATAACTTATACCCCTTTATACAAATAAGAGCCTATTATGATTAATAATATTATAAATGAATGTGATAATTCTTCATGGTTTAAAAATTTAGATAAGTTGATTATTCAATTATTAAAACCTATTCTTGTAATGACGTTAGGTTTGATGAGTGTTTTAATTGTTTATCAAGTATTCTGTCGATATATACTAAACTCACCAAGTAATGTATCATCTGAGTTATTAACTTATATGTTGATTTGGTTAGGATTGCTGGGTGCATCAATCTGTTTTTTAGAGTCTAAACACTTAAATTTACCGATTATCGTTGATAACGTATCTGAAAGTAAAAAAGATACCCTTGCTATTATTACAGTTATTACTTCAATTTTTTTTGGCGGAATTGTTGCCTATAGTGGATTTTTAGGACTGGATAACCAATCATTTACACCTATTTTAAAAATGAATCACGGATTATTACAATCTGTTATTATTATTCTTGGTTTGGTTATTTGTCTTTCATATATAATTCAATTGAATAAGCTATTTACAAAGAATAAAAAAAATAAAATCAAAACAATAAAATATTCTATTGTATTATGTTTATTGCTAGTTGGTTATACGTTTATCAAAGATAATTCAGCATCAATGGACTATATTGAAAATAATATTGAAATAATTTCATTTTTTGTCCTATTTTTATCTTTTTTCTTTTTCTTATTAATTGGTACACCTATTGCTGTAGGTTTAGGTATTGCAGGATTAATGACTTTAAGCTTGCAAATGAATTTTTCTGAATTGGTTACAACTACTGGTGAAACACTGTTTTCATCACTTAATAATTTTGGATTTCTTGCGCTACCATTTTTTATTCTTGCTGGTAACATAATGAATCAAGGTGGTATTGCAAGACGATTAATTAATTTTGCGATGTTAATAGGGCGAAGAATTCCGGGTAGTTTATGGCAAACTAATATTGTTGCAAATATGCTATTTGGCTCTTTATCCGGCTCTGCAATAGCCGCTGCAACAGCTATTGGTGGCATTATTACGCCAATGGCAAAAGAAAAAAAGTATGATATGCCTTTTACTACAGCTGTTAATGCAGCATCATCAATATCAGGAATGCTAATTCCACCAACTGGCGTATTTATTGTTTACTCATTGATTACTGGTGGTGGTGCATCTATCGCAGCATTATTTTTAGCTGGCTATATACCAGGCTTAATTATCGGCTTGAGTGTTATGATTGTTGCTGCGATTTATGCTAAAAAGAATAATTATCCTGTATCAAAAAGTTCGATTGATTTAAATTCATTTTTAAATGTATTATGGGGAGCGTTACCTAGTTTAATGCTGATCATTATTGTGATTGGCGGAATTATTGGCGGTGTTTTCACAGCAATTGAAGCTTCTGGTATTGCTGTTATTTATAGTTTACTTCTTTCTATAATGTATAAAACAATTACTTGGAAAAGCTTAAGTAAAATATTATATGACTCAGCATTGAGTTCTGCAGTGATTTTATTTTTGATTGCTTGTTCCAGTGTCATGAGTTGGAGTATGACCTTTGCATTTATCCCTGATACTGTTGCGGAAATGCTAATAAGCTTCAGTGATAATAAATATGTCATATTAGCTTTAATCAATATTACATTATTAATTGTGGGTGTTTTTATGGATATGTCACCTGCATTATTAATATTTACACCGATTTTATATCCTATTGTTACAGGGCTAGGTGTTGATCCAGTACACTTTGGTGTCATTATGGTTTACAACCTATCTATGGGTGTCGTAACCCCACCAGTTGGAACTGTTTTGTTTGTATCTTGTGGAATATCGGGTGAGAAAATAACTAAGGTTATCAAACCATTATTACCTATATTTTTGGTGCAAATTATTGGTTTATTACTAATAACTTATTTCCCTGTATTGTCTTTGGCGTTACCTCAATTCTTTGGACTAAATTAAAATGATAACAACTCCATTTAGCAATAACGAATTAAAAACTAAAAAAGACTATCAAAAGTTAGTAAATGATTTATTTGAGCCAATTCTTCCTTATTACAATGCACAAAGTGCCCTGATTGATTTTGGAACAGGTGGTGCATGGTTTGATATGAAAGCTAGCTCTTTAGAAGGTGCTGTAAGACCTTTATGGGGAATTATTCCTTTGGTTTTAGGTGGCGGTGAATTCCACCATTGGCCGGTGATTCAAAAAGCAATTATAGAAGGTACTGATCCACAGCACCCTAATTTTTGGGGACATGTAGGAGACATAGATCAACGTTCAGTTGAAATGGCTGTTATTGGTTTTTTATTGCTTACGCTTCCTGAGTTTAGTTATACGCTATTAACTGATCAGCAAAAAGAAAATCTAGTTAATTGGTTAGCACCGATTCAATTTAAAAAGATGCCACCAAATAATTGGTTGTTCTTTACAATTCTTGTTCAAGAGGGTTTAAAAAATATTGGAAGATATGATCTTGTTGATGATGAAATCCAGAATACGTATTTTGAAAGAATAGAGAGCTGGTATTTAGGTGATGGTTGGTATGGTGATGGCGATGTTAATACTGTCGACCATTATGGTGCTTATGCAATACATTACTACAGTATTCTATATTCAACCTTTGTAAAACAACCAAACCCAAGGTTAACTGCACTATTTAAAGCAAGAGCGAAAGAATTTTTTGAACCTTTTAAATACTGGTTTTCTGATAAAGGAGAGGTTCTTCCATTAGGTCGTTCGATGGTTTATCGTTTTGCAACATCAGCATTTTGGGGAGCTTTGTCACTTGTAGAATTCAATACATCAAAGGTAAAAGAGATAAGAGGACTGTGGGAAAGACAAATCAAAGTGTGGGCAGATCAACCTATCTTTGATGCTCAAGGTCTTTTAACTCGAGGGTATTCATATCCAAACTTAATGATGTGTGAATCATATAATTCACCTACATCGCCATATTGGTGTATGAAAGCATTTTTGCCACTATGTTTACCAGATGATGCTGAATTTTGGCAGTTAGAACCACTTCCTCTTTCGGTACAGGAAGATATTTATTCTATGCCTTCTAGCCAAAGTATTGCTCAAAGAGTTAACGGTGAATCAATTGTTCATTTTTCTGGGCCCATAAATATTTTATTTCAGAAAGACAAATATAATAAATTTGCTTATACAACTTGGACTGGGGTTGATACTCACTCTTTATTATATGCAGATACATTAAGTTTTGGAGATAATATTCTGGCATTTAGTTTCGATTCCGGAGTGAATTGGCAAATGCGACATACAAACATCAAAACGACTGTTGATAATAATATTATGACAACAGTATGGAGCACTGGGGTAGTCGAAGTCGAAACTGAAATTACCGTTTGTGATAATGGCAAATCTATAAGAAAACATACATTTGAGTTGTTAAATGATGCTTGGGTTGTTGAGACTGGTTATGCAGTAGGTCATTGGTATCAAGAGCCAACGATTGTAAAAGAAAGTAGAACATCTCCGACAATTGAAGTTCAAGCAGAAGAACAGCAATCTGTTATTAAAAGTTTGGATAAGTATGAGAAGGAAGCATTATCTTCTATACGCATACATACCAATATTGTGCATCCTAGAGCGACGGTGCCATTTTTGTTAACTAAATTAAAACGTGGAAAACATATTTTAATTAGTGAATTTACAGCAAGTAATTAATAAACCATAAAAAAAAGTGATTTTAATGATAAATAATAAGTTTGATTTAAATGGAAAAGTAGCCATCGTTACAGGATGTAATACAGGGCTAGGGCAAGCAATGGCTGTATCATTAGCATCTGCTGGATGTGATATTGTAGGTGTTAATGTTTCTGAACCAACAGAGACACAAGGCTTAGTTCATGATTTAGGCAGAAAGTTCTTAGATGTTCGTGCAGATCTATTTAATCAATCTTCTGTTGGCGAGATCGTGGATCAAGCTGTTAATACATTTGGAAAAATTGATATCCTTGTCAATAATGCCGGTATTATCCGTCGAGCTGATTCTGTTGATTTTACAGAAAAAGATTGGGATGACGTCATGGATATTAATGCAAAAACGGTATTCTTCTTTTCACAAGCTGTGGCTAAACAGTTTATTAAACAAAATAGTGGCGGCAAAATTATAAATATTGCATCTATGCTTTCATTCCAAGGTGGGATCCGCGTACCATCATATACTGCATCCAAAAGTGCAGTAATGGGCTTGACTCGTTTAATGGCAAATGAATGGGCGAAACACAACATTAATGTAAATGCAATTGCTCCTGGATATATGGCAACAGATAATACAGCAGCTTTACGAGCTGATGAGAAAAGAAATGCAGAAATTGTTTCACGTATTCCAGCAGAGCGTTGGGGTCTGCCAGAAGATCTAAGTGGGCCGGTAATCTTTTTAGCTTCTGATGCTGCAGCGTATGTAAATGGTTATACGCTAGCAGTTGATGGTGGTTGGTTAGCACGTTAAATTTTAAAAGAGGAAAAGAAAAAATGAAAATCGCATTAATGATGGAAAATAGCCAAGCACCTAAGAATGCTATGGTAGCAAAAGAACTCAATGAAGTTGCAGTAAATACACTTGGACATGATGTCTACAATGCAGGTATGTTAGATGAAAACGATCATCACCTGACATACATTCATCTTGGTATTATGGCAAGCTTATTGCTGAATTCAAAAGCTGTTGATTTTGTTGTTACTGGTTGTGGAACAGGTCAAGGGGCGATGATGTCATGTAATATCCATCCAGGAGTGAATTGTGGTTACTGTTTAGAGCCATCAGATGCTTTCTTATTTAATCAAATCAATAATGGTAATGCACTATCATTGGCTTTTGCAAAAGGCTTCGGTTGGGCTGGCGAGCTTAATGTTCGTTATATATTTGAAAAAGCATTTACAGGTGAAAGAGGGCAAGGCTACCCTATTGAACGTGCTGCGCCTCAGAAACAAAATGCGTCAATTCTAAATGATGTAAAAGCAGCTGTAACTCAGGATATTCTTACAGGTTTAAAAGCCATGGATCAAGAACTTGTAAAAACTGCGGTAGGCAGCTCTCAGTTCCAAGCTTGTTTCTTTGAAAATTGCCAAGAGCCAACTCTGGCTGAGTATGTGAGAAGTTTAATTGATTAAGATAAATTAATATTTAATACGATCTGTCGCCTTATATAATATATAAGGCGGCTTTCTATTTTTATTTTGCAAATTTCTATTTAAATATACTTTTTATTCTTTAGACTGCTCTATTATTTTCTTCAATTTAGAGTGTGATATAGTCTGTATTTATTAGGTCTTGTAAATTATTAACGAGTAATGACTAATATTTAATGAATAGATATTATTAATCTATTTTTTTATACCTAATACAACGTTGTGAATGACTTTTAGATAAGATGACAAATGCCATGAAAAACATCGCAATTATTGGTGAATGTATGATAGAACTAAATGGTAAACCGTTTGGTAATATGCATCAAACTTTTGGGGGAGATACACTCAATGCGGCTATTTACCTTTCGCGTAGCTTGCCAGACAAATCTGAAAATATAGAAACTCCTGTTCGTATTTCCTACGTTTCAGCACTTGGTAGTGATCCATTAAGTCAAGGTATGCTAGCTCATTGGCAACAAGAAGGGATAGATACTCGTTTTGTATTAGAAGACAAAGTAAGAACACCGGGACTTTACCTGATCCAACTTGATGATGAGGGTGAACGTACCTTTTTGTACTGGCGTAATCAATCTCCTGCGCGTTATCTACTTCAACATCCTGAGTTTGAAAGTCATGCTGAACAGCTAAAGACAATGGATATGGTCTTTTTAAGCGGTATTAGCTTAGCTATTTTGCCTGATGAAGATCGTCAAAAACTACTCACTTTACTTGTTCAACTGCGCGAAAATGGGGTAGAAATTGGATTTGATAGTAACTTTAGAGCCTCACTATGGCCACAAAATGATAACGATCAAACAGTCAAAGATTGTTACCAATTGATGTATCAAACCACAGATCTGGCATTGGTAACTTTTGATGATGAACAACAACTTTGGGGAGATAATACGCCTCAAGAGACATTAGTTCGTCTCCAAAAAGCAGGGGTTAAAAAAGCTGTGATTAAACTGGGTGCTGAAGGTTGTCTCACTCAAGATTTTTCTACACAGGATGCACCGATTTCTGTAGCGACAACGCCCGTTCAAAATGTGGTAGATACAACCTCTGCAGGTGACTCCTTTAATGGTGGTTTTTTAGCTCACTATTTACAAGGCGCAGTAATCAGTGACGCGAGCCAACGTGGTAATGCACTTGCAGGTATCGTGATTCAACATAAAGGGGCGATTATCAGTAAAAGCGCCACCGATACCGTAACCAAATTATAGAGAGATATCATGTCTACCATTAATCAACAATTACAATTGCTTAAAGTGATCCCAGTTATCGCCATTGATAAGGCAGAAGATATTCTTCCATTAGGTAAAGTACTGGTAGAGAATGGTCTACCTGCGGCTGAAATCACCTTCCGTTCAGACGCAGCAGTTGAAGCGATCCGCCTACTTCGTGAAGCTTACCCTGAGATGCTAATTGGAGCTGGAACGGTACTTAACCGTGAACAAGCTCAAGCTGCTAAAGATGCTGGGGCAACCTTTGTTGTTTCTCCTGGCTTTAATCCAAATACCGTAAAAGCATGTCAAGAGATCGGCATTGATATTATTCCAGGTGTAAACAACCCAAGTGCCGTTGAAGCCGCTCTGGAAATGGGACTTACAACATTAAAGTTCTTCCCTGCTGAAGCTTCTGGTGGTGTAAATATGGTGAAATCACTGCTTGCTCCTTACACAGCTGTTAGCATCATGCCGACAGGTGGTATTAACCCTAAAAATATTCACGATTATTTAGCGATCCCTCGTGTTCTAGCTTGTGGTGGCACATGGATGGTTGATAAGAAGCTGATTGAAGCGGGTGAGTGGGATGAGCTAGCTCGTTTAACCAGAGAAGCTGTAGCACAAGTTAATTCTAATTAAATCAAAAATAAATATAATCGGTAACTTGTAACGTTGATAATCTATATATTTACTTTTTTAAAAGTAATATATAGATTGTCTTTTATTTACTTATTTCATAGAAAATAATTAAATATAATAATTTTATTTATAAAGATATTTTTATACTAACTTTTAAAATGGAGTGTTTCATGCTTTATGGCTTTGATATTGGTGGTACTAAAATTGAATTTGGTGCGTTTGATAGTTCATTAAGGCGTATAGCAACAGAACGAGTAGCAACACCAATTAATGATTACAACCTATTAATTGAGACAATTCATTTATTGATAAAAAAACATGATCAAATCTTTGATGAAGAAGGCACTGTTGGTATTGGTTTACCAGGTATAGAGCACCCTGAAACAGGTTTGATTCTAACCGTTAATGTTCCAGCTGCAAATAATAAGGCATTAAAAACAGATTTAGAAAAAACTATTGGCCGTAAAGTGTTAATAGAAAATGATGCTAACTGCTTTGCTCTATCTGAAGCTTGGGATACCTCTTTACAACACCATAAATGTATAGCTGGTTTAATATTAGGTACTGGTTTTGGAGGGGGATTAGTTCTTGATGGTGAAATTTTTACAGGATCAAATCATGTATCTGGTGAGGTAGGGCATGTAAGACTCCCAATTGATGCTTGGTTTCATTTAGGTAGCAATCCACCGTTGTTTACTTGTGGATGTGGTAATAAAGGCTGCATGGATAATTACTTATCTGGAAGAGGCTTTGAACAACTATACCTCCATTATTACGGGGAGCAATTGTCTGCTGTAAAAATTATTAAAAATTACAATAATGGTGATAGCCAAGCAATCGAATTTGTTGACCGATTTATGGAGTTACTCGCTATTTGCTTTGCTAACTTATGTACAGCAATAGATCCTGATGTAATAGTATTAGGGGGAGGGCTATCTAATTTTGATTTAATTTATCAGGAAATCCCAATACGTATGCAAAAGCACCTCTTATCAGTTTCAAAACCACCTCAAATTTTAAAAGCGAAACATGGAGATTCTGGTGGAGTTCGTGGTGCAGCATTCCTTCATTTAGAGTCAAATACAGCTGATGATTGATGTATTGCATCGTTGGAAGTCGGCAAGTATTTAGCTTGAAAAAATAACATATACCCAAAGTAATTGGAGTGGCTAGTAGGCGGCAAGTGAATGAGGCCTCATGAGTATAGGTGTACTATATGATTGGGGCGAATGAGCGTAGCCAGCAACCTAGCAACTTCAAGTAAGAAGGGTATAGAAGTAATCCGAAAAGTGTAATGGTAGGATGATCTTGGAGACTTATTAAGCCTTATAACCATTATTATGAGGTTTAAAGTGAAGCGAAAAATATATGCAATTAAAGAAAGTGGCTTAATGAGTCTCCAATATTAGTAGACCATTACAAAAGTAAAAAGAAATTGAGCAATAATAGTAATGAATTACTTAATTTCAGTAGGATTAATTTAAGGTTGTTAAGGTATTTGAACTACTTATCATTGCAACAATAAGAGCAGAAATAAAGCCAGCCAAATACGGGTTATTTGTGGCAAGATATAACTTCCTTGATAGGATGGCTGCAAGAGGAAGAATAATCACCATCGGTATCGCCCAAATACCTAAGATTGAGACACCGCCAATCAAACTTTGCTCTCCAGTACTAAAAAATATCATATAATTCAAAATGACTAATACCAACATGCTCAACCCATTAAAAAGGGATAGTACAGCAATATTGACAGCTTTAAATCTGGTCATCTTAAAATGGTTAAATACATTGATTGCAATACTATTGGGTATGTAAAACAATAAGAATAACGGTAAGAAGCTTAAGGCATAACTAATTTTATCTGCTTCAAATGCTTTAAAGGCAATTAACCATAAGCGAAAGTCGGTTTGGAAGAGGTAATCGGCGAGAAAAACCAACATAAAGACAGCGATAACGACATACAATGAGAAAAGCAGGGTCGGTATCCAGAGTGCTCTCTTTAGTACTAAACCTCGCGCTTTGATAATATCAAATTTTGGAAAAAAGAGACTACTTATTCCGAGCATAATGATGGTCATTAGCCCCATAAAGGCACTCCAAATCCCAATAAAAAAGACAGGGGATTGTAGTAACCAGCTTGGCTGAATGCTGGATGACCACCCATACATGGTGACATAACCCCAGTAAGATAGCCCAACTAAAGTGAATGACGATAGCCAGAACCAAGCGTATTCACGTTTGCTGGGTTTGGGTAACATAGTGACGGTCTCTTTGGTTTTTAGAGGAGAGAAATACGTGAAGCTAAGCAAGTATTTCGAAAAAGAGACAATGAAGATGGCTAATCCGATAAGCCCTAGTGCATTAAATAGTGTTTTAAGTGGCCATATTTGACTGTCGTTGTCTTTAGAGGTAGATGGGGTTCCTAATGTTCTGTCAAAGAAATCAATCAAGTAAGAAACGGTGGTTGTTGAAAAATGGTTCCAAGGGTGTGTTTCATAAGGAGTGAAAATAACACGTTTAGCCAGCGTTTCATCAATCATCTCTTCGTAATAAGTCTCCCCATCTTTTTGAGACGTTGGTGTTTGGCCAAAGTGTAAGAAAGATTATGCTGCATGGGTATGAATGTAATTTTTTGGTGGACTAACCGTGCCATCTGCCATTTTACTTCTAAAGAAAAACTCATCAAATTGTGCTGCAACAATACCGACATCGCGGTCGCCATATCGGTTAACATAATCTCTGTCTTCAATTTTTGGTTGTGATGCCCAAAACATCGGCTCATCTGGTGAGGAGGTATACATGGCATCATTAGCGATTAATAGGACAGACGAGATCAGGCCTTCCTTATCATCTAAAATAGCCCAATTAGATGCACGTGCACCATTGCTGTGTCCAGTGATACCAATACGACTTTTATCTATATAAGGCAGCTCGGATATTAATAAAACAGCATCATATAATCCTGTACCATGTTTCCGCCACTCAGAAGACGTCACTGGATCTGAATTACCATGACCATACATATCGATTGAGATAACAACATACCCCCTGCGACTGAGCTCAATATTATTGAGGTCTTGAAACTCTCTATTGTTATACCATCCATGACTGGTGACAACCCCTGGAGCGTTGCCACTTTTAACGGCCGAGTCAGGTAGATAGAGTAGGGCGCTAATGAGTTGCCCACTTGCGGTCTCCCATCGCATATCTTTAATGGTGACATGACCATTATCACTCTGAATAATTGATGCTCCCCATGCACTAATTAGGCAAAGTAGGAGAGAAATTATTAGGTAGACCTTATTTTTTATTTTATGAACCACAAGAAACTCCTTTTCTTTTTGTAAGCCTGCGAGTGTAGTTAAGTTGTTCACTTTATTCTGTTATATCGTTAGCAAATATAGATATCATTTTTTATTTTGATTGAGTGCACTAGGTATCGACCATCTTATTGATGGTCTCTACTATAAGGTGTAGAAGGAGAATAATTGAAATATTCAATGTATCGGATCGTGAGTGATTGACTGCGCCATCCAATACAGATGGTACTTGAGTTGTATCTTCATTCAGTGCTTTGTTTTTTAGTGTTGTTAATTCGGCATTTTTCCCCATAATTTCGCTTAGCTGTTTCTCAAATAGAGGGGGTTAAGGTCTTCTTTTTTTAATGTGAGCTTACTCATTTCTTCTAATTGCGCAGCAAGGTGACTATTTTCCTTCTCTAAACTGGCAACCTGTTGTTTTGATAGCGTACTTACTTGGTGTTGAGTATTCTGTTGCTCTTGAATTTGATGGTTAAAAAGCGCTAATTCTTCATCCCTTTTTTTGATAGTTGCTTCGAGTTTGAGTCTCTTTTGTTTGTATGCTTGCTCTTTTTCCTGAATAGATTGGATTTGCGCATGAAGTTCATTTTCTAGCTCTTCAACCTGTAGTTCAAGAGTGCTTGTTTTCTTAGTACAGGTGTCTACGACCATTGTGGCGATAGATTCTGATAATTTTTGAATGGTTTCACTTTTTGCTGATACCGTTATTTCGTGGAGCCGTTCTTCTCTCATTTCCCTTCGGATACGAGTAACTTCATTTCTATCACCCCCCGTTTTATTCATCACGTCATTAATCGTTGGGTATTCACCATTTTTGGTTAAGCTGATGCTGACTTGTTTTATTTTTTCTCGCTTTTGTTTTTTATTCATTTTAACGCTCTCCATTCATTCGTTGAGTAAACAGTGGTATTAGTAATCTTGTGTGTTGCGACGTCTACCATTAATCTTTTGGTTAAAAATTCAAACCCCATTTAAAGTAGATAAAACGCTAAGGGTGTTAAAAGTGAATAAATAATCGTTGACAGATAGGTGGTTGACTTGATGGTTGGATGGGCTTATTTAGGTCATGCTGTTTGATTGATACTGAGGTGTGAGATGTAAAGCGTATTGACTCAAGTGACTTCATTTACGTTGAGATTAGAATGATTTTGCGTAAAGGTAGCGCCGTCAAATTTATAATTTGACGGCGCTATTGTGTTCATCTTATTCCTTACCAGTCCTTGCCTTTCAACATTTTCCTTCAGAAGTTTTTCGCAGTTTTCTTGATAATTTATTAAGTTAGTGCCGTTTTGATTCGATAATCTAGGTTAAGCTTTTATCCAACTGGTCGATGACGAGTTTCTCAATTATGAGAGATAAAAGACAGACTTTTCAATGAGAGAAAGAGAACGAAAAAATAAGCTACGGCATTCAATTCATGACGATGACTCAAGTGAAATCTTGTCAGGCAAGACGTAAATGCCCCCTTGGGATGTGATGAATTTAAGCGCATAACAACTATCATCAAGCGAAGATATAAATGCACACTGGCGAGTGTTATACGCAAAAAAAATCAGGAGGTTTCAATCTACCGTTTGCTTCTGCGAGAGAGCACCTGACCCTATGTCATAAGGGACGATAATCTTGCTTACCATTCACCAATTACTACGTATATAAGTAGAACAATAATAATGACACAGACTCAACCACAGAGAGGATTAAAACGATAACAAAGGAGTGACTAGATGAGGAAATTACATGTAAGAAATTTTGGCTGCGGCTCAAGAAAAATTAGCTACGCCCTGCTCAATGCCATGAAGGAAAAGCACGTCTCTTTTTCGACGCTGGCTAACTACAAAAGCCATCTCAAACGATTTGAAGCTTACTTACTGAATGAAGGGATACGTGATTTAAGGCATAATTGCGTCATCTTGTTCTGCGTTATAAAGAGAGTTCACTGCTTGATGCAAAGAAGGTACTCATTGAGTTTCATCGAACAGGAACAAGTTTCTGCATTAGAAAAAGCAGCACAACTTCAAGGACATGATTATTCTTTAACCCCCAATGGCACTAGGTTCCAATCTCAGAAATCCAGTGACTATCATCAGATTTCCCAACTCGATTTTCATTTTCATCAAGAACGCCACGCTTTTGCAAACCACCAATATGAGCGGATAACACAGTGTTTATCACCGGTTCAATCAATCTCTATTCGGGATGATGGTCGTATTTCTCATCTTGAATACCTCTCTCAGACGTTAGGCATCAATCTAGACGATGCAAAAAAGGTTGATAAAGATGCCCGGTTAACGATTTCAAATATGTTGGGGCATGGAAGAGAAGCGGTAACGAGTCAGTACATTGGAGGTAAGTCATGACGAAAGAGTCTTATCAGCATTTTTTACTGGCGACATCTGGTTATCGACGAACCGGTGCAAAAGTGTATCGGAAAAAGCAAATTCAACGAGCACAAATGATTATCGAAGACATGATGCAGCATCGAAGCGATATTTATGGTGATATTTTAAGGATTGGGCGCAAGGACTTTGGTCTGTACTGGGAAAGAACAAAGACAGAATCTCAACGAGTGAGGGTTGAGAAGTATCGTATTCTTCAATTTATCTTTCAGCAAATCAACCCAAAAGTTAGCGTCCCAAAACCGAAAGAATTCACTCAGAAATAAATTGTATTTTTCTTAGCGTTGGTGCCGTAAAGTCATGACTCATAACTTTATTCTATCCATATAGATACCGCCGGTATTTATCTAGTCAAATAGGATAGGGGAAAGACAATGAAATTTACGATACATGAACGAGATATGATGGCGATTAAACATGGCTGTACGATTTATATCATGTCAGGAAAGGTTGTTGAGATAATGTACTCAGCATCAGAATGGACACCGAAAGAAGCCATTGCACACTATAAATATGTCGTGATTGGTTAATTGGGTGAAACGAAGTAAAGAAAAAGGAGATCCTTTTTCTTTACTTTAATCACTTTAAGGTGAGGTTTCGTCACTTTTTATTATTTGTTGTGATTTTTTATGTGTGGTATATTTTGTGGTATAAAGAAGGGTGGGGTTGGTTATTTTCTCTTTTATATCAGTGTGTTATTTTATTTGGTGGTAATGTTCATCCTACTGTCCATGCTTTTTTTGTTTTTATTGGTTCTCGTCACTCTTTATCATTTTCCATCGTTATTTATCTTTTTAATTTGTTTATAAACAGTGGTTTGCATTATTTTTCTTGTTATTTTTCAATGTTTATTGTCTCTTTTTATCACTTTGTTTAATTGATTGTTATTCGCTAAAAGCTATTGTTGCGTGTACTACAGAGTCGAGAATTATATGACAATACAGATCCCCTTTATACTTGAAGTTGCTAGGTTGTTGGCTGTACTCGCTCACCCCAATCATATAGTACACCTATACTCATGGGTCTCACTCACTTGTCGTCTATTTGAAACTCCAATTACTTTGGGTATAAGTATGTAGGTAGATCATATTTTAATATTATTGGAAATGATAAAGTAAAAGAAAAAATAAGGTATTTCTCTTTGTCTTTTATTGAATCATTTACATTAATGTTAGCGCTTATTTATAGCGCAATGCTTTTATATACAAGCGGTAAAAAGTTCGGGGCAATATTTGTCTTTTTGATGGTATTAGTCGCAATAACGACGGCGTTTTATTGGCCTCTATTATTAGCTTTAATAGGCGCTGTTATTGTTATGACCGCGATTTATTATTGTAAGAAAGAGTTGATTGAAGCACAACAAAGACCTAACTTTTTACGCAATCTATGCCAACATTCGATGGCACTCTCTTTTTTCTTTGTTGCATTACAATATAGTATTCATACTGCGATGTTAGCGATGAATATTAGCCCTGATTTTTTACGTCCAGATGTCGTTGATGCGTTTTTACCAATAGCTGCAGCGATAGAGCTTAAAGCCATTGTGACGCTAGGGTATTGGGATCCTGTCCATCCCGCAGGGGCAGTGATGTTACTCACTGTGATGGTGACGGGTGTACTTTGTAAGCGAGCCTTTTGTGGTTGGATCTGTCCAATTGGATTGTTTGGAGAGTATATTTATAACCTTAGAACAAAATACTTTAAAAGCGTCATCAAGATACCTCGCTGGTTGGATTGGCCACTGCGCTCATTAAAATATCTGTTATTAGCTTTTTTTACTTTTATTTCAGTGGGCATGCCAATAAATAATATTCCTTACTATTTAAAAGGCAATTATCACAAAATTGCCGATATTAAAACCGCATGGGTGTTTGTTGATCCCGGGTTAATAACGCTATCTGTATTAGCGATAATTTTAGGGTTAGCGTTATTACAAAAGCGGGCATTTTGCCGTTATTTTTGTCCTTATGGTGCTTTGTTAGGTCTGATTAGCTTGATTAGCCCATTAAAAATTAGACGAAATAAAACTCATTGCTTAAATGAACATGGTGATTTGAGTTGCAATAAATGTACAAGAGCTTGTCCATCTCATATTATTATTCATACTAAAGATCAAATCCGTACCGATGAATGTCAAGCGTGTATGAGTTGTATTACTGCTTGCCCTAAAAAAGAAGCTCTTGGATTTAAAACCAGAAATGGTTGGCAGGTATCAAGTAAATCGTTAATGGTTATCGTTTTGATTATTATGTTTGGTATTCCACTTATTGCTTATACAGCAGGATTTTGGCATAGCCAGACCAGCAATGAGGTTCGAATGCAGTTACTTCAAGTGATGAACTACATTAGCTATTAATTTATTCCCCCTTCCTACTTGACGTTGCTAAGTGGTTGGTGACGGAAAATAAGAAGAAAATAGATTGCCCCACTTTAACCTGTCATGAAAACTGTCTCTCTTAGTCTATGCTTAATGATTATATCCAACGTTATTTCTTTGATAAGTATTAAGCTTTAAATAGATAGAGAATGTTTGAATGAAAAAATTATTGGTATTAATGAGTGTTTTTCTAATTGGCTGCTCCTCTCATCAACTTAAACACCCACAAGTTAATGAAGAGAATTATCAAATTGTCTCTATTGATAAAAGAGAACAACATTATGATCTCTATAACGAACCTTATCGCTTTTGGGGTGATATGAGACCTGTTCATTTGAATGATGAGAACCTTGCGCTATTTAGACAGAGTAATAAAGCAGGTACCTTTAAAGTTTTTGGTGAGAATTTGAATATACTGGTTCTTTCTGGAGGGGGAGAACGAGGTGCATACGGTATAGGTATTTTAAACGGCCTTTATGATACGGGTGAGTTGCCTGAGTTTTCAATTATTACAGGTGTAAGTGCAGGGGCGTTAATTGCACCTTTTGCTTACATTGGTGATAAAGAGTCTTTGTTAAGAGTGAAAACGGTGATTTTATCTCTTAATGATAAAGAAGATTTTAACAAACGATCAATTTTCTGGCCGATTAGAAATAATGCGATGACAGTAGGAGATAAATTTTTTTCCAGAATAGAGTCTATTTATGACAAAGTGTTAATAGAGAAATTGGCAGTTGAATATAATAAAGGGCGTCGACTTCTTATCGGTACTACGCACTTTGAATCTGGTCGACAAATGGTGTGGAATTTAGGACGAATTGCAGCCAGTGACCTTCCCAATAAAGAACATTTAATTCATCAAGTGCTCGCGGCAAGTGCATCCATTCCTGGAGTCTTTCCTCCTCAATTAATTACGGTTTATGATAAACAAGGAAACCCATTTCAAGAGATGCATTTTGATGGTGGATTAGCCGCACAACTTTTCTTTAATCCCTTTGGTTTAAATCAAGAGAAAATATCAAAAATGTTTGGGCTTGATACGACACCAAATATGTACATCGTTCGTAATGGTTATTTACAAGCTGAATTTAAACAAGTGAAACCCGATATTTTACCCATTGCAGCCAGAAGCTTAGATAGTCTGATTTATGCGCAAACTAAAGGGGATTTGTATCATGAACTTTATATTAGTGCCTGTAATCATATTTATTCACATTTAACTTATATTGGTAATGATTTTACTGTCGAAGCTGACCAAAATATGTTTTTTGATCCTGTTTATATGGAGAAACTTTATGATTATGGTTACCAGCGTGTGTTAGATAATAACGTTTGGACACGTCAATTTGATGGAACAAAAGCGGGAAGTTGTGAGTCATTACATCAACCTACTGAGTTTATTGATCGTGTTAATACTCAAGCGAATTAAATATCGTGATCCAATGAGTTTAAATTCTTGGATAAATATATGCGGTTAAGTAGACATATTGAGACGAGTGATAAATATGTTTACTTAACAGCATAGTATTATCGATAGGAAAGTCGTTCTAACTTTTAGATTTTTTCAACGTTTCAAAATCCCACCCATGAGAGGTTGGTTTACCGTCATTGTTCACATTAACCATGACGATTTTATCAACATTTAATACCGTTTTCTTGGTTGCTTTATTGCGAACATTGGCAGAAAAAGTGATAGAACTGTTACCTACCGCAGTGGTTTCCATTCCAAATTCAATGATATCACCGAGTACGCTTGCCGTTTCAAAACTAATTTCAGAAATTAGTTTAGTAACAATATTATCTTGTTGAAGTTGACAACGAGCATAAATATAAGCCTCTTCATCTAACCAGCGCATCAATGTGCCACCAAACAGACAACCTGCGGAGTTTAAATCTTCAGACTTGATTAATCTTCTTCCTAAATATTGCATTTTAATTTCTCTGTTAAATTGTCAATGTCAAAAATATAATCCTAACCTGTGATGTTGGTCAACTTCTAGTTGGGGGATTACCCCTTAATTTATTCTTCTATTAACCATTAAGTTAGAGTGGTTATTGCTTTGGTAAGGGAAGTACAGGTGTAATTTAATAACTAAGATGATCGAAAGTGGAAAACAGAGATAAATCAACTATATTTCTAAATAATCAAGAGCACTAATTATGGAAATATGCGATGAAAAAAACAAACAGTATTAAGCTAATAATGACAGCAGTTTTAGGAATGTTTATCGTTGGTTGTGCAAGCTCTATTGCGACAAAAAAAGATTTAGCCAGTGATGATTTGCCAAAAGATGTGAAGTTAAAGCAGGTTGATTACACTAAAGACAGTAAAGGTCTTCAATGGGTTTCTAGTAATTTAACACCGGAATATTATCATCACCTAATTTTACCAGAAGTCGAGTTAAATCCAGACCCTAATTATGATAAGCAAATTCCAGCTGACGTTTTAAACCAACTATCAAAAGAAATCTCAGATGCCTTAAGAGCGGATTTATCTGAACATATTAAAGTCACAGATAAAGAAGGATCTCATGTTGCTAAATTAGTGATTCATGTTACGAGAGCAACAACCAGCCCAGAAAATCTACGAGTGACAGAAGTACTTCCGATTGGCGCGGTTGTCGGTGCGATAAAAGAGGCGGCGGGTACTCGTGATCGAAGTGTGCGTATTGTTATCACCTCTCAGATTTTTGATAGTGTCACTGGGGCACCTTTAGCTGAAAGGGTTTCTGTTTTAAATGCTAATGGGGTGTTAGAGAATAATGCATCGAAGCTGACCTATAAAGATATCAAAAAGGATGTCGATAATTTTATTAAAGAGGTGAGAACATTTGTTGAATCTGCTGCTTATTATGCGCAGCAAAGACCGACAAAAAACTGATTACTTTTATAGATGATTGGCGATATACCCAAAGTCATTGGAATCGTTAGTAGATGGCAAGTGATTGAGGCCCCATGAGTATAGATTTTCTATATGATTGAGGCGAATGAATGTAGCCCACAACCTAGCAACTTCAAGTAAGAAGGGGATACATGGTAAAAATACCCAACGATGAGTGATTACGCTTATCTTGGGTATTTTTTTGTCAGATAAAAGGAGGTCTCTTAATTTAAATCGTTATTAATTAAGTTATATAAACAGAGTGAGATGGTGTACAATGCCGCCTAACTTTCGCCGATAGCGGCATATTCAGTACAATATAACACTGAATAATATTTATTTATTACCTTGATGGAGCAATTATTTTGCGATTTGAAGACCTAGCCATTGATAAGCGTCTAATGAAACCGTTACACCACTTAGGGCTTAGCAAACCAACTGAAATTCAGGAGCTTGCGATTCCAGTCGCAGTGGCAGGAAAGGATATCATCGCCTCCTCAAAAACCGGTTCAGGTAAAACACTGGCTTTCTTACTGCCAGCATTGCACCGCATTATTCGAATGAAAGCTGTCAGTCGTCGTGACCCTCGAGTATTAATTTTGACACCAACACGTGAACTTGCAAAACAGGTTTTCGGTCAATTAAAACTGATGTCTGCACATATTAATTGTGAGATCGCTTTAATTGTTGGTGGCGAAAACTTTAATGACCAAGCCAATGCATTCCGTAAGAATCCAACGATTGTTGTTGGTACTCCGGGGCGTGTGGCGGATCATATGTCTCATCGTCATGTTTATTTTGGGCATCTAGAGCTGCTTATTTTTGATGAAGCCGATCGTATGCTTGATCTTGGCTTTGCTGGTCAATTACGTGAAATTAATGGCGTAGCAAATCATCGTCGTCGTCAAACATTAATGTTTTCTGCGACATTAGATAATACTGAAGTGAATGAGCTGGCAGGTGAGTTATTAAAAGACCCTAAACGTATCGCGGTTGGCAGTGCGGGGACAGAACATAAAGATATCGAACAGAATTTTTACCTTTGTGATCACCTTGATCATAAACAAGCGATTCTACAAAAGCTGATTGATAACGCAGAATATAACCAGATGATGGTATTTACTGCAACACGAGCTGATACAGATCGATTAACGGCACTTTTTAATGAGCAAGGTTTAAAGGCGGTTGCACTTAGTGGTGACCTAAATCAGGCTGCACGTAATCGTATTATGAGTCAGTTTGAACGTCGTGTTTACCGTATATTGGTAACAACAGATATCGCTTCTCGTGGTTTAGATATCCGAAATGTTTCGCATGTCATCAATTTTGATATGCCAAAACATGCAGAAGAGTATGTTCACCGTGTTGGTCGTACTGGGCGCGCTGGTGAAAAAGGTGAAGCTCATTCATTAGTGGGTCCTAAAGATTGGTTAAGCTTTAAGAATGTTGAAGCGTTTTTACAGCAGTCTGTGGATTTCTCAACAATTGAAGGACTCGAAGGCAAGTTTAAAGGTTTAAAACCTAAGCCTAAAAAAGTTTGGCAGAAGAAGAAACCTCAAGCTAAACATAAAAAATCGACAGCAAAAAGCGCCGATGGTAAGAAGCAATACAACAAACGTTTTTATGATAATCAGGATGTTGGTGATGTTGTTTTCCAACCAAAAAAGAAAAAGCCCGCAGAAGATAAGTAAGCGAATGACGATTTAAAATGAAAAAAAGTCCTATTTATTAATAGATAAATAGGACTTTTTTTATTGTTATCCCCTATTCTTGAAGATGTTAGATCGGTGGTTGCATTCGTTTGTCGACTAATAACACCAATAATCTTGATTAAAATATATATTCCAAATAAGGAAAATTAAATGACCCAATATAAATTAGAGATTTATCAAAAGCCGCTACAAGCAATTATTGCGGGTAGCAAAAAAGTTGAGATTAGAACTAACAATAGTTATGAAGCAATCCGTTACGATCAACTTAAGCCTGGTGATGTGATTAACTTTCAAGTCATTTCGGGTCCTCCATTTATCGGTTTAGATGTGATTATTCCTGATGCTTATGCTGTTAAAGTTAAAGAAGTTCGTCAATATCCAGATGCGCAAGCCCTATTAGAGCATGAAGGCTTGGGTGTACTCTCGACCTTAGCATCAACCATGGAAGAGGGTGTGACACTCTTAAATAGTTTCCATGAATATAAAGAGATGATCCCTGTTCATGGCATCTTTGCTATAGCGATTGAACCCGCTGAATAAATCTTTAGGGTTAATACTCTTTCAACTTCCTTTGACAATATCTTATAGATTCTGATGTAAAAAAAGGAAGTTGAAGTATCATGATGCGTAATAAATATGAAACTAAATTACAGTAAAGTGGTTAAATTAAGCCGATAAGTCGCAAAAGATTCAGTTTTCGTAGTTTTTTTTCTAAATAAATTAGATCTCTGTCATATTCTAAGCAAATCTATTGATTACTTTGAGGGTAATCCTGATACTGTAGGTAGAGTGATTTGAAATAGAATAAATATCTAATCTCAACAGATATTGGTGACAGATGAATATAATCGATAAAGTTCAACAACATTTAGAACATTTTAGTAAATCAGAAAGAAAAGTTGCAGAAGTTATTTTGGCCGAGCCCGAAGTCACGATTCATTCTAGTATTGCCACTTTAGCAAGAATGGCAGACGTCAGTGAACCGACAGTTAACCGCTTTTGTCGACGTCTAGATACTAAAGGTTTTCCTGATTTTAAACTCCATTTAGCACAGAGCTTAGCCAATGGTACGCTTTATGTGAATCGAAATATCGAAGAATTGGATGGTCCAGAAGCCTATACCAGTAAGATATTTGAATCGACCATCGCGTGTTTAGATTTAGCAAAAAATACGATCAGTCATGATGAAGTTAATCGTGCTGTTGATCTATTAACGCAAGCAAAAAAAATATCATTCTTTGGTTTAGGGGCTTCGGCTTCTGTTTGTCATGATGCATTAAATAAGTTTTTCCGTTTTAATATTCCGGTTGTCTCATTTGATGATGTTGTGATGCAGCGTATGAGTTGTATTAACTGTCATGAAGGCGATGTGTTTGTATTTATCTCTTATACAGGGAGAACACAAGCCCTTGTCGATATTGCAAAGCTTGCAAGAGAGAATGGAGGGGTAGTGATTGGTATTACGGCCACAGGCTCGCCATTAGATATTGAATGTGATGCGACAGTTCATTTAGACATCCCAGAAGATACCGATGCCTACATGCCTATGGCAAGCCGTGTTGTGCAGATGACTGTGATTGATGTGTTAGCAACCGGCTTTACTCTTCGTCGAGGTAATGGCTTTAGAGACAATCTTAATAAAGTAAAAGCGGCATTGCGTGATGCACGATTTGGTAATAAATTAGAACAAATTGATTAAAGTATCGATCTTAATCGATTCATCATCAATTCAACCCTTAACGTTAATAATCGCTTAAACTCGATAAAGTAAAAATGTATTTAATGTTAAGGTTGTGTGGCTATCTCAAGTCGAGTAATCAGTTCTAAAGCTTGTTCTCTGTTTTGGCCACACACATCAATTCCGGCTTTAAAGTCCCCACACAGAGCGGGTCTCTCTTCTTTACCAAACAGTTCACATAAGTTATCACTTTTTAAATGAGCACATCTGACACCAGCAGGTTTACCCTTTGGCATTTTTGGTAAAGGGTAGTTAATTGAGGGCGCAATACAACATGCCCCACAGTTCATTCTACATTCCACGTTAACAACCTCGATTTTAATTTGTATTTATATCTGGATCTAGCCAGGCTAGGTTATCACGACACCCTCTACACATTTATGAGCGTGTGATAAAAATAGAGACGTAAACTACCACAATTTATATCCTCTAGATATACCTATACTCATGACGCCTTAATTACCGCTTTTGAGCAACTTCAATGACTTTAGGTATAGTATTGGATGATGTTTTAGCCATTAAGTTAAACGACCGTAATTAAAATTTAAGATGCGATTTTGGTTATAAAGCGAGAGGAGTGATTCGAGTTAGTAATACTTGTCAGGGAGATAGATAAAAAAAGACGGGAATCCGATCCCGCCTGAAAGAAGTAACAATGAATATAAATGAAAGTTAATACATTAATTATTAGCAGACTTTTTTTTAAAATATAGATTATTTCTAAATTTTTAATTAAATTTTAAGCACTGTTGATCAATGTGTTACAAAAACAATCCAATTTGTTGTTGTTTGCAACATGTAATATTAAGATTTAGCGATATACTTAACTTTGTTATCAAAAAAGGATTTATGATGGAATGGTTAAATAAGGGCATAACTAATTGAATTTTATGTTGTTATTTTTGAAATATGTAAACAATAAGTGATTGATAGATCTTTTTAGGATTTTTATGCGAAACCCCAATGTTATAATGCAAAACAAAATTACCGAACTTTTTAAATATGCTAAATTCCTCAGGAAAATTGCCTGGATAGTTGAATTTATTGTTGTATTTATTGGTCTTAGTATCTCAGTTTTCTTAGTGACCAGTACTGATGCATCGACCAGTGCTTTTATCCTAGCCGCCCCTTTTGTTATGATCTCAATTGTTGAGTTCGCAAAAATACCTTTTGTCGTAGGATTATGGCACGCAAAGAAATCATTTCTTCTTTATTTATTGATGATTGTTTTGCTTTGTACATTAACGTTTGAAACATTATTAAATGGTTTTGAACGTGCATTCTCAACAATTAATGAACAGATTAATTTAAAAGAGATTGAAATTAGTAAGATTGAAAATGATATTAAAATCAATCAAGACAATGCAAGTATTCTATCTGATGAATATAATGAGAAACTCACGAAGTATGAACAGCAAGAACAAGAAATAGAAAGTGAGTTTACAAGCAGTTATCAGCAAGCTGTTCGTCGAAATAGCATTAATGCTCGTAATACACCTGCACTTAAAAAAGCATTGGATGCCGCTAAGAAAGATTTGACTCAACTTAAAATCGAAAAAGCAGATCTTCTTAAAGAGCTATCAGAAAAGAAAGAGCAGAAATTTAAAGACAGTATTAATCGTCTAGATGACTCCGAAAATGTGGCAGATTCTGAGCGTAACCGTTTATTAGCAAAACTGAGTCAATTAGAGAGTGATCGTGAAACGGCATTAAATGATGCAAACTTCTTTACTCGTGATGGCGTGAAAAGAGAGTACGATGAAAAGATCCGTTATACCAATGAGCAGCTAAATAACATCAATGATAAGACGATCACAGGTGATAAGCCGGATGAAAACTTTGATTCAGTGAAGTTCCTTGATAATTATTATTCTGACCTTCTTTCGCTGAAAGATGATGTGATTAAACAGAAACAACAAGATGTGAAAGAGTTAACTCGTCGTTATCAAGTGGCTCGTCAAGCAAGCAGCAACCAACTTGCAAGACAGAAAAAATAATTTAGAGCAAGATAAAGATAGCGATCTTCTAACTCTTGATCAAAAACGTGAACAGCTTGAGCAAGAATTTAAGCAGCAAAAGCAAGTTATTGCAGGTTTACGTCAAGAAAATAACCAATTTGAGTATGAAATCAGAAAGGTTGAGATTGAAACGAACACGATTGCGCTTTCTAACCAAATCTATCGTATGGCTTCATACGTTGATAATGTTGAAAACTATAAAGAAGTTAGCCGAGATTCGTTAACACTTGTTGGTCTTATTTGGTTTGGTTCATTAGCATTTATTGGTTCTATTACCGGCGTGGCATTAACGCTTTCAGGTCTTCATCTTAAAGGGTTAGCAGAAAGGATGGAAACGAAACAGTATGAGCAAAATGAGCGAGATATCGCAGAAAAAGCCAAAGCAGCTGCGATTGAGCAAGCTGAAAGAGAGCAAGTACTGAGAGATCAAGCGAAATCTGAAGCTATAAAACAATCAGAAAAAGAGCGACTAGAAACGAATAAAACACAAGATCGAGATGAATAAACGATATACCTAAAGTCATTGCCGCTGCTAGTCGGCGGCAAGCGAGTGAGTCCCTATGAGTATCGATAGACTATATGATTGGGGCGAATGAAGGTAGCCTTTACTTTTTATTCATATACAGCCCTAGCAACTTCAAGTAGGTAGGGGATAAGCACCTAATTTGTCATATCGATGAGTTAGGTGCTTTTTTTTGGCTTATTTTCTTGTAAAGTGTGTTCTATCTTATCGTCTAGAACTCTTACCTTCTGACCTATTTATCACTTTAATTTGTTCTGAGATTTAAAAAATAAATATCAAAATAAAAATATTAACTATGATATATATCATTTAACTTATTGATTTTTTGTCTTTGATTGGTTTATTTTGTTGTTATTTTAATCATTTTGTTTGTTTTTTATTCTCAGCTGTTAGTTTTAACCAATTTATTACTATTGACATACAAATTATTGGCAACTAGAATGCGCGCAAATCGAGAGATTACGTTTTACTCGAACATTAATAATCATACTATGGATTTGTTAGTGATAAACGAGAAAACGCACTTACTTTTGAGGCATTTTATATAAGCTTCTAATATGGAGAAGCGTTTCTACAGAACACCGTAAAAGTTCTACTATAAGATGACGAAAAAACCTTTAACACCCCATCTTATATGATGTGTCTGAAAGGTAAGTGTAGCTAAGGCTACGCTATAGACACATTACCAACAGTACTCTTTTCTATTGATCTTTATCTGTTAGAAGAGAGCATTAGCGATCAGTAATGCCAGTTTTGACTAAAATTCTAGTTTTTAACTAAAAGGTTAGTTAGCGCGTAGCCCTTTTTATTATGTTTAGACAGACGTAAAAATATGCGAGAAATTTGCATAATTTAAGGGAAAGTAATGCTTAATAATTCCGTTACACTTGAATCTAAAAAAAGCGAAGAAAACACAATAAATACCGGGACACATCCGTTACTCAATAAGTTATTTCAATTGGATAAACTTAAAACAACGGTTAGGACAGAGTTTACAGCAGGTATCACTACCTTCTTAACGATGATGTATATTAGTGTGGTTAATCCTTCACTATTAAGTACAACTGGAATGGACTTTGGTGCGGTTTTTGTGGCGACTTGTTTAGCCGCAGCCTTAGGGACACTATTAACGGGACTATTAGCTAATTATCCGATAGCGCTTGCGCCAGGCATGAGTACCAATGCTTTCTTTGCATTTGGTATTGTTGGAGGTATGGGATATGACTGGCAAACAGGTCTTGGTGTCATCTTTATTTCTGGTCTGTTATTTTTAATTACATCACTATTACCGATCCGTTCTTGGGTTATTAATGGCATCCCTACAAATCTTCGTTTAGCGGTATCTGGGGGTATTGGTCTATTTCTTGCCCTAGTTGCATTAAAAACATCCGGTATTGTTGTTGCAAGTAGTGCAACGATGGTGACATTTGGTGATGTTACCTCTCCAAGTATTCTTTTAGCTATTTTTGGTTTCTTCTTAATTGCAGGTCTTTATGCAAAAGGCTATAAAACGGCGATTGTCATTGGAATTATCACTGTTACTGTTATTTCTCATCTTTTAGGGCTGAGTGAGATTAAAGGAATTGTCTCAATGCCGCCATCTCTTGCTCCGACCTTTATGCAGTTAGATATCTCTGCCGCTTTAAATGCTTCAGTATTAATTATTAGCCTATTTCTTATCGACTTTTTTGATACAGCTGGGACAACGGTTGCGGTCACTCAAAGTGCAAAGTTGTATGATGAGAATGGTAAGGTTCCTCGCCTAAAGCGCTTATTTAGTTGTGACTCATTAGCGACGGCTATTGGCGCAATATTAGGCACCTCAACGACGACCTCTTATTTAGAGAGCACCTCTGGAACAGCTGTCGGTGGGCGATCAGGTTTGACGGCTGTGGTCGTGGCGTTACTATTTTTAATACTGCTATTTTTTGCCCCATTAGCGGAAAGTATCCCCGCTTCTGCAACGGCACCCGCGATTTTGTTTGTTTCATGTTTGATGATCAGTAACTTATTTAAGATTGAAGTTGATGATGTGACTGAATATCTGCCAGCAGTGTTGGCTGCGATTACTATGCCATTTACTTTCTCAATTATTGAAGGTTTTAGTTTCGGTTTTATTAGTTTTGTTTTTATTAAATGGTTTAGTGGTAAACAGAAAGATATCACTCTGCCAGTCTATTTTTTAAGTGCAATTTTTGCTCTTCGTTGGTTCTTTTTGTAAGGAAATAAGATATGAATGCTATTGCGATTATTAATGCTATTGATTGGAATTCGGCGACTTTTGAAGAGAAACAAGTCTTTGGTCACCAATTAAGAAAGGCTGGTGAAGAGATGGGCTTTTTAGCGGTTGCCAATGCGCCGTTGACGAAAGAGTTGCAAGAACGTGCACTTAAACAGTGTGATCTCTTTTTTACCGCAGTGAAAGAACACCAACTGGCTTCTTCTTTGCCTTATATTGCTGAAAAGAACCGTGGATTCGAATCTGTCGGTAGCGAAAGCTTAGACGTTTCGAGCTTTGATTATAAAGAGACCTTTATGATGGGGTTCGATGAGATGGCATGGCCAGAAACAACGTTACTTCCTGAGTTTAAGTCAACCATGGATGAGTATATGGACGCATGTCAACAGACACTTCATCTGTTACTCAAAGGATTTGCTGTGGCATTTGGCTTAGAGGAAAACTTCTTCAGTAGTAAACACCAAGAAGCGGCACAATCATTACGCGCGCTTCATTATCCACCATCAGATCCAAATGCGAATCAATTTGCTGTCTCTCCACATACCGATTACGGCACCCTAACACTATTAACGCAAGATGAGTTGGGTGGATTATCCGTAATGAACCCTCACACTGAAGAGTGGTATGACAGCCCAGCAGGCACGGGAATGATTGGTGTTAATGTGGGTGATCTCTTTGGCCGTTGGAGTGGTGATGTACTCGCCCGTGATTTTCATCGTGTTAACTCAGTCGTCACTGATCATTCTCGTTATTCACTGGCGTTTTTTGGCCATCCAGATTTTGATACACCTATAGAGACATTCACAGGGTCTGAAGCGAAAGAGCATTATGCTGCTATTAGTAGTGGTGATTACCTCTTTGAGCGTTTGGCTGAGACTCGTGAAGTCGCGGAAGTGTGAGTAAATATATGCGCGTTATTTATTATTATCAGTAGTTAAATGATGCTTTTTCTTCTATATTGTTAGGGTTAAATTCTATTAATTAAAGGGGTTACCATGTTTAGTCATTTGGCTGTGGGTAGTGATAATATTGAGACATCAAAAAAATTCTATGATGCAACATTAGCATGTTTGGGTCATGATGAAGGCGTCATTCTTTCTGAAAGTCGCTGTATTTATAAAACGCCAACGGGATTACTGATTTTAACAAACCCGATTAATGGTGAATCAACGACTCATGGAAATGGGATGACGATTGGTTTACGAGCAACAAGCCGTGAAATGGTTGATGCTTGGCATAAAGCAGGGTTAGAAAATGGAGGTACACTTTGTGAAGAGCCTCCAGGTATTCGTCAAGGCCCTGGGATTGAATTGTATCTTGCTTATTTAAGAGATCCAGATGGTAATAAGCTTTGTGCAACCTATATGATGCCTTAATATTTTGCTGATTAATCTAGCAAAAGTATATATATAAAGTTATTGAATTCAACGAATAACTTAGCAACGTTAAGTAAGACAAGCATAAAAAGGCTATCTATATTTTTCAATAAGATAGCCTTTCTTTTGTTATTTACATTGTAAACTTGAGGTGAGCTTTATGATTGAATTCACCGAATTCTTGGGTTAAGGCACACCGTGTCCTTTTGATTCAACCCAAATACGATAAAACTGTTCACGACTCAAGGTTAAAGAGAGTGAATCTACCGCAGATTTAACGCGAGTAATATTACCTGAGCCAATAATCGGAACCGGCTGACTAGGTAGCATTCTTACCCATGCATAAATCACTTGGTCGATGCTTTTCGCCCCAATCTCGTGCTGAATTTCTGTAAGAACTTTTCTGACTCGTTGAGCTTGATCGCTCTCTCCACTAAATATTTCGCCGCCTGCCAGACAAGACCATGCCATTGGACGCGTGCGTTTCATTTGTAGTTGATCGAGTGTGCCATCATCAGCAACAAGGAAGTTTAATGGGTTGATTTCAACTTGATTGGTTGAAAGAGGTTTATCTAAACGTGATTGCAGTAGGTCAAATTGACTTGGCGTAAAGTTAGAAACACCAAAGTGCTTCACTTTACCTTGTTGTTGTAGTTGATTAAACTTATCTGCAACTTCATCAGCATTTAATAGAATATCTAATCGATGGATAAGTAATAGATCAATTTGTTCGATTTGTAGGCGAGTTAATGAGTTTTCAACAGACGTTTGAATATGTTGAGCACTGGTATCGTAGTGATTTATCTTGCGATCGGGGAAGTCTGGTGTACATAGTTTAATATTGCACTTTGTGACAATTTCAAGTTCTTTTCGAATTGATGGTTCTAAGGCTAATGCTTCGCCAAAGAGTTTTTCGCATTGATAGTCACCATAAAGATCTGCATGATCGGTCGTCGTGATACCTAATTCTAAATGTTGCTTAATAAAAGTTAAGCGTTCTTGAGGCGTCATGTTCCAATCAGCTAAACGCCAATATCCTTGAATGAGTTCAGAAAAATGAGGCCCTTCTGGTGCCATAGTAACTTTAGATAACATGATTTAAAAATCCTTTATTACTCTTAATTTGAGTTGTTAACTTTAATTATTAATAATCATTTAATACAGGTATACCTTGCCATAAAATGATCAAAAAATCTGCATAATACGTCCTGTTTTTACTTTTAAGAATCAAACATTACAATCGCGCAATGTTAACACTTTTTCTTTATTTTATTTACATTTATGATATTCTTCCGCATGTAGTGGAGGAGATATCTTCTTCAATAAAAATCAAAAATTTACCCGATAAATTTCGCCATTAATGTAAATCGCATGGAAGGATATTAATTATGAAATTAAAAACAACCCTGATTTCACTCTCATTTTTATTTGCTGGAACGGCAGTAGCAAATACATTTAACGAACCTGATAAAGCGATTGAGTATCGTCAAGCGACCTTTACGATGATTGCTGGAAACCTTGGTCAAATGGCTGACATGGTTAAAGGAAAACAAGAGTGGAATAGCGAACTTTTTGCGAAACGTGCTGAACAGTTATCTCAACTCTCTTTAATGCCACAAGATGCCTTTGCCGTAAAAGGATCCGATAAAGGGGATACCAAAGCTAAACCTGAAATCTGGAGTGATTGGGATGGATTCACAACAAAGTTAAATAAATTCCAAGCGGATACGGCTAATTTAGCAAAAGTTGCAGCTGGTGGCGATCAAAAAGCGATTAAGCAAGCGTTTGGTCAAGCCGCTAAAAACTGTAAAGCGTGTCACAGCGACTATAAATATAAATAATTGTATTTAGAATAGTAAAAAACCGCACTTTTAGTTATTGTACCATTTAACTGAAAGTGCGGTTTTTTTGATCTATATTCTTCAATAAATCTTAGTCAATAAGAGAGGGACGTGAAGGTTAAAAAAGATAAGAAATAACCTCTTCTCCCCAAGCAAAATAGACGATTGATCCAATCATTAAAAAGATTACCCAACCCATGATTCCATTTTTAATTTTAGGTTTAGCCATGGTCATTGATTCTGTAAACTCTTTTTTCCCGGTAATCATTGGCGTGGTTAAGTTCTCTTTTTTTACTGCACGATAAATGAAAATAGCTAAAATATGAATCACAACCGCCGCTTGTAATACGTTGAAAATTTGATGATGAATTCCCGTTAACTGACCACTTAAGTCATAGCTAATATATTGTGCTAATGGCCCTTCGGAGAGAATATCATCATTGGCAAATAACCCCGTTGTTATCTGCAATGTCAGTAAAATAAAGAATAGCGCCACCATATAACTGCCAATTGGATTGTGACCGATAGTTTTCACCTGTTCAGGATTTTTAAGATATCGGATTACCGTTGCTGGTGATTTGATGAAGTAGCTAAATTTTGCGGTATCGCTGCCGATAAAGCCCCAAATTAGTCGACTAAGCAATAGCGTCATTAACAGGTAGGCGAGAGAGAAGTGCCACTCCATGAGTCCTTGTTCTCCGGTATACCATAAGCCTCCTAAAATAGCGACTTGCAACCAGTGATAGCCACGAACAAAACTGTCCCAAATTTGAATTTTTAATGAAGTAGAGTGTGTTGTCATTATTTACTATCCTTATAAAATCACATCGACTTTTTCAATTTATATTTTCCGTAAACTTAACATATCACCCCATAAAACGTAACTTATTAAAACAAAAAAAGCTGATTTTATAACCCCTTAATAGAATTGAGAGAAGGGGAATAAAATCAGCCTAGTATTGTGTTTTATGTTGCAGTTGAGTTTAGTAGCGATAACTCAACATTGCGATGACGGCTTTACGCTCATCAGCTAAAGTACCTTCAACGACTACACCGTAGTTTTTGGTGATGGTCCAGTTCATCCCAATTAAGCCTGCGTATTTTTGATTATTGGTCTGCTTAATTTCATACGAAAGTTCAGTGTCATTATCAAACTTAATTGTATCTTTGGATGTTAATTTAGTGTGCATGTAAGAGACACCAACATACGGGCTAAAGACGCCCCAGAAATCGACTTTAATTGACTTGCCGACCCTTGGTGCGATTAACCATGTATTGCCTGAACTGCGGCCATCATCGGTTTTTACCCATGTGTAACTGATTGGCAATAGACCAAAGAAGCCATAAGCACCACCGACTAAGTTCATATTAAGACCGAAATTTGTGCCATCAATATCGGGAGAGAAATTATTAATATCAATAGATTGATCACAAGAAGGATTTATCTCTAAAGGCGGTAAATTCGGGCGATCAGGAATTGGAACACTGACACCATCACAAACATTTTCAAAGATTGCTGTAGGAATTTGAATTAACATATCAGATTTTGCATTATAACGGCCGGCGTAAGCACTCATCTCCAAGAAAGGAAAAATCCATGCACCAAGACGTAACTGAAGGCTGGTACTGTTGATTTCTGGATCATTAAAATTAACCGTATCTAAATCTAAATGATCACCAATTTCAATCCCATCGTAGTTTACCTTTAAATCTTTCAAATGCACATTTTGTGAGGTGTAGTTAGGGATCAATGAAATGGAGAACGGCAGAGGTAGTTCAAACCCTAAATCGATAACATTTTGTGCGTAAAAAGGCAGAACATGCTCCCATTTTTGACGAGGCTTCTCTTGTTTCTGGCCTTTTAAATTAGGATCAACGGTAAAAGAGGGGGCAGCTGAACCGATTTCTGTTTCATTTCGGGCTTCTCGGTTTTCAGCGCGACGTTCGGCTCTGCGTTCTTTGAAGCTCTGATCCTCATGCTGCTGCTTTTGTTGATTAAACTCATCTTGAGTAATCACCACCGCCGTTGATTGTTGTTTATTTTCAACCGTTTCTTCAGCGTAGGCTGTCCCCATAAAGAGCGATGAGATCACCAAGCTCAACAGTTTGATTCTAGTTTTATTTTGAGAGTGACTCATATTAAAAAATCCTTTGATTAAAATGCTTCTGTAAATGTTAAATAGAACCCACTTTCACTAGGTCCAAAGCCTAAATCAACGCGAACGTTCATTCTAGGTTGTAATTCATAACGATAACCCACACCGTAACTATAGAGGAAGTTATCGTAAAAATTGCTCAAAGTTGGTGCAACATAACCCACACCACCCCAAACAACCATGCCATGAACCGATGGTTGACCATTAGCACGTAAGAAGGTGTGGCGTAACTCTACGGTATTTTCAACTGCGGTTTTATCACGATAATGACCGGTGTAAATTCCGCGCATTGAAGAGGCACCACCTAGAGTTGGCATATCGTAATAAGGGACATCGCCTTGACTCCATTGCACTGCGTTATAAAAAGCTAATGTGTCATTTTTACGCAGTGGGTAGTAATAACGGTAATCAACTAATAACTTTTGATAATCACTGTCACCCCCAATCGCGGTACCATATTTGAGGTATTCTAAATTGAAGAACTCGCCTTTCTTAGCATTCACCGTCACATCTCGGCTATCATATTGAACCGTAAAACCGAGGCCTAAGGTAAATGTTTGATCTTCAAATTCTTGAAAGTTTGGATCATTAAGTGCGGTATCCGGTAAACTGTCTTTATCTGGATCAAAGTAAAGTAAGTGAAGAGCAGGGCCAATATTCAACCCATAAGCGCTTTGAAAAGTAAGATCGCCCTTATAATCAGCAAACATATAATCCATGCTGATATCATCGGAAGCATCTTGTGCTTTACCTGCATCGTAACCAATACCCCAGTAATACTGGCTTTGTTGGCCGAAAACTAAACTTCCTTTATAGCGAATCGTATCTTGATAAAAGAACATGTTCTGTTTTGAGCGAATACCAAAACCGACGCCATCTTCCATTTGGTTAGCAATCGCCACCATGGTAATACTTGAGCGTTGTAGTTCTCTATCGGTACGATTAGTACTAAATGAATACAATGCACCAGCAGCTAGCATTACCCCTGTTTCTGGTACGTATCCTGGACCTCCGAGAATCGAAAAAATGGGAAGTCCGTTAGCTTCGATATGCTTTCTTTCTGCATATTCATAATCTGATTTTTGTTCTTTTAACTGTTGACAGACGTCTTCTTTTTTACAGTTTTTTATCTGTTCTTTTAGGTCAGTAATAGCGTTCTTATAATCTTTTGTTCGCTGTCGGGCTTCTGTATTACTTTCAAAAAAAGGCATAGTGTCAGACGACTTTGGAAGGTCATCTGCGATGGTTGTCCCTGAAAAAGAGACCAGAGCCAATAATGTAACACGGTAAAAGTTATTCAAATGTATATCCTATAGCCAATGAATTCTTAAATAACCAAGTAAATATAAAACGCGTCAATATATAACAATAGTTTATAAAAGTGAAAACTATATAGTATATCTCACTAATAATTGACACCATTTGCTCGGTTTATAGCCGTATCTAGCTATTCAGGTTGTTTATGGGGTCGGATTTTAAGGTTTCTTGCTGAGTAAAGGTTAACTTTTAAGTTGATTCGCTAGGTTTTTAATTATTTGTGCCGTTGCTCCCCAAATAAAGTAATTATTATGTTTAACGATAATTAAAGTCTGCTTCTGTTTGCGAAAGCTCACGTTATAATGAATAAAGTTTCTTGGGTTAAATAGATGTTTGACGGGAAGATAAAATACCGACTCAACTTCATCATGATTGATTTTAAGTTGATAACTTGGTTCAACATAGGCAATAAAAGGATGAATAGTAAAACCAGAAAAGGTTTTTAAATTTGGCAACTCACCCCAAATATTAATTTGATTGGGTTGGATGCCAATTTCTTCTTCGGTTTCTCTTAATGCGGTGTGTTGAAGATTGCTGTCTTGTGGATCAAATTTGCCGCCAGGAAAACTGCATTGTCCAGGATGGTGGCGAAGGTGCAGTGCTCGTTGAGTTAAGATCAACGCTAATTCACCTTGATAGTGAGTGACGGGGATTAATACGGCAGCATCTCTTAACTTATTGACTGGAATGGAAATATCTGGATGTTGAGTCGAGGGTGAGAAAATAAACTGTTGAAGTAATGTGTTTTTATTATTCATTATCTCGCCCTTTATTATATTGGAATTACAGTCTGCGAATTGTAATTATTATGATTTTACTCTATTCAGAATAGGCAATATTTTGGCTAATTTATCAAATGTCTCTTTATATTCAGCACCTTGCTGGCTATCAGCAACAATACCGCCACCTGCCCACGCATAAATGCTGTTTTCATGGCATAGCAGAGTACGAATAGCAATATTGGTATCAAGTGTACCGTCACGACTGATATACCCAATACTGCCACAATAGCTATTTCGACGATGGGGTTCTAACTCTTCAATAATTTCCATGGCTCGAATCTTTGGTGCGCCAGTAATTGAACCACCCGGAAAACACGCTCGTAACAGATCATATCCACTGTACTTTTGATCCAAGGTTGCGGTAATCGTGCTGACCAGATGGTGAACTGCGGGATAGCTTTCAATCGCAAAAAGAGATGGTACGGCTACGGTTCCCGGTTTAGCGACTCGTCCAATATCATTTCTTAATAGATCAACAATCATTAAGTTTTCAGCTTGATCTTTTTCAGCGTGTTGGAGTTGATTCGCGCTCTCTAAGTCTTGTTGTGGATCAGCAAAACGAGGGCGAGTCCCTTTAATCGGTTTCGTTTCGATTTGTTGATTAGCAAGCTGAATAAATCGTTCAGGAGAGAGTGATAATAATGTGAATTCATCTAATCGAATAAAGCTTGAAAACGGCGCACCATTTTGAGCCGATAACTGTTGATAGGCGAGCCACTCATCACCTTGGTAGTGCGCTTGAAAGCGTTGTGCTAAATTTATTTGATAACAGTCGCCGCTTTTAAGGTAGTTTTGGATAGCGTCAAATTTTTTACCATACTCTTGTTCACTCATGTTTGATTGCCATGAAGAGGTTAATGAAAAAAGCGCTGGGATGTGACGATTGTGTATTATTTTTTGTTGCTCTAACCAAGTTATACGCTGAGTCTGCTCGGGCTCAACAACGGTAATTTTCTCTTGTTGATGGTCAATAATAATTGCCCAATCGTAGAGACCGATAGCCATATCAGGAGCTGGGATATCATGTTGAGATGTCGAGGTCAAAGGCTCAATGGTACGACCTAAATCATAAGCAAAATAACCGAGAGCTCCCCCGATAAAAGGAAGATCTGAGGTTTCAGATAACCCTTGAATCTCTGCTGGTAAATAGTGCTGCTGTAATTGAGCTAAAAGCGTAAATGGATCCGTCTCACTATTGAACTGTTTTTTTGTAACTTTTTCCTTGATTATTGAATGAGTTGCATAACTTTCAATGGTGACAATAGGATCTGCGACAATGATATCAAAACGGCTATCTTGTCGGTTATCTGCCGAGTGAAGAAGCATCGCCCAAGGTTGGGATGCTAAGGCGTCGAACAGGGAAAGCGCAGCAGATGAGCAATATTTTAAGGATGTTGTTTTTAAAATTGATACTTTTTGTCGTTTCATGTCAAATTTTGTGACCAATATTTTATTGTTCAATAGCACATTAGAGCCAGCAAGAGTATCATAAATATAAATTTTTTAGTCGATTAATTACATATAGTAAAGGATTATCATGACGGTTATTCGTAAAGAAGATGTGATCAGTAGTGTTGCTGATGGATTACAATATATCTCTTATTATCACCCTCTCGATTTTGTTCAAGCCTTAGAAAAAGCCTATAACAAAGAGCAAAATAAAGCGGCAAAAGATGCCATGGCGCAAATTCTTATCAACTCCCGTATGTCAGCGGAAGGACGTCGACCTATCTGTCAAGATACCGGTATTGTGACCTGTTTTGCCAAAGTTGGTATGGATGTTAAGTGGGATAGTGATTTAACGCTGCAAGAAATGATCGATGAAGGTGTTCGTCAAGCGTATACGTTTGAAGGGAATCCATTGCGTGCTTCTGTTGTTGCTGATCCGGCAGGTAAACGTATTAATACTCGCGATAATGCCCCTGCGGTTGTCCATACTGAGCTTGTTGCTGGCGATAAGTTAGAATTGATGTTAGCAGCAAAGGGCGGTGGTTCAGAAAATAAAACCAAAATGGTGATGTTAAACCCTTCCGATGATGTCGCTGAATGGGTAGAAAAGACCATTCCTTTATTAGGTGCAGGTTGGTGTCCACCAGGTATGTTGGGTATAGGTATTGGTGGTACGGCAGAAAAAGCCGCAGTACTAGCGAAAGAGTCACTGATGGAGTCGATAGATATCCATGAACTACAGAGTCGTGGTGCTCAAAACTCTGAAGAAGAGATGCGTTTAGATATCTATGATCGCGTTAACAAATTAGGCATTGGTGCACAAGGTTTAGGCGGTGTTACAACCGTATTGGATGTTAAAATCAAAACTGCTCCGACGCATGCCGCATCAAAGCCTGTTTGCCTGATACCAAATTGTGCAGCAACTCGTCATATTCACTTTACGCTTGATGGTTCTGGTGCGGCAGATCTTCAGCCGCCAAAGTTAGAAGACTGGCCAGAAGTAACATGGGAAGTGGGTGATGATGTACGTCGTGTTAATTTAGATACTGTCACCAAAGAAGATGTGCAAGATTGGAAGATGGGAGAGACTGTTCTGCTTTCAGGTAAAATCTTAACTGGCCGTGATGCCGCTCATAAACGGATTAGTGAAATGTTAGCCAATGGTGAAGGGCTTCCTGAGGGCGTTGATTTTAATAACCGTTTTATCTATTACGTTGGCCCTGTTGATGCAGTCGGTGATGAAGCTGTGGGGCCTGCGGGTCCAACAACGTCGACTCGTATGGATAAATTTACCGATATGATGTTAGGTGAAATGGGCTTAACAGGAATGATTGGTAAAGCAGAACGTGGTGCGGAAACTATCGAATCAATTAAAGATCACCGCGCTGTTTATTTGATGGCGGTCGGTGGTGCAGCATACTTAGTGGCGAAAGCGATTAAGAAAGCACGTGTTGTGGCATTTGAAGATCTAGGTATGGAAGCTATCTATGAATTTGACGTAGAAGATATGCCAGTGACTGTTGCAGTTGATTCTTTAGGTAATAATGCGCACCAAAAAGGGCCAGATACTTGGAAAGTGAAGATTGCTGAAATGGAGTAACATTCACTTCAAGGCATCATGTAGTTGATGAATTGTTGCTAACAAATTGATAATTAGCAACTTCAATGACTTTAAGTATAAATATATTTTTAAATAAACCCACGATTCGCTAGCGTCTTTCTAGTTAAAATCGTGGGTTTTTTGTTTTTTGTTTTTCTTCGATTTTGAATATATGCAGATTGTTTTAAATATCATTTTTTGACCTAGACTGAAAATGACCAATTGTATTGAAAATAAAGAATAAAAATATTTATATGGAGATTCAACAATGATGACTTTACGGCGTATTACCGTAGCGATGTCGTTTTTAGCCCTTGTCGGCTGTAATGACCCAGAACCCCAAATAGGACAAAAGGAGATTGTTCGTCCTGCTAAATTAATGATGATTCAACTTGGCGACCAAACCTTATCAAGAACATTTCCAGGCGTTGTTGAATCAGATAATCAAGCATTGTTAGCATTTCGAGTGCCAGGACAACTTTTTAAATTTAATGTTAAATCGGGACAGCCGGTTACAAAGGGAGAGGTATTAGCAGAACTTAATCAAGATGAGTACAGTCTGGAATATGATTATCGAAAAGCAGAATATGATCTGAAAAATGTGCAATTTTTACGGACAGAGAAACTTCGTAAAACTCGGGTAGTGTCGGAGCAAGACTATGATGATGCGTTAGCTCAACTAAAAACTGCTAAGGCAAATTTAGATCAAGCAAAAGCCAACCTACAGTACACACAACTTATCGCTCCTTATGATGGGGTCATTTCCTTAGTGACAACTGAAAATTATCAATATGTTCCAGCAAAAGAGTCGGTACTTCATATTCAATCGAATGAACTGTTAAATATCATTTTTCAATTACCAGAGCAACTTATCAGTCAATTTAACCGCGAGCGTCAAGTTGAGTTCAACGTTAAGTTTGATACTTATCCGGATTACTCCTTTCCTGCGACTTTAAAGGAAGTTGATACTGATTCTAATGATAAAACATCCAGTTATTCCGTCACTTTAATTATGCCAAACCCTGACAATATCAATGTTCAGCCCGGTATGTCTTCAAAAGTTACCATCAGTACTTCTCAGAGTGGGAATACTCAAATTCCGACTGAAGCCATTTTGATAGAGGATGGTACCAGTTATGTTTGGCGAGTTTCAGAGAGTGGGAAAGTCGAGAAGGTGAAAATAGAAGTAGATGATAGGGGTTATCTTTTGTCGGGCTTAAAGAGTCGCGATCAAATTGTTGCTCTCGGTGCCAAATCGATTACACCAGAGATGAAAGTGAAAGCTTGGGTTAAGGAGGGGGGATTATGATCCGTCAATGTTTACTTATATCAGTAATATTTATTATAGGTTGTAATACTGAAGAAGTTCAACAGCCGAAACAACCCACCTTAGTCGATACATTTACCATTACGTCAGTGGAGCATAGTGAGAATGAAATTGAATTCCCAGCTGTGATTTCAGCCGCAGATAGAACCGATCTCTCATTTAGAAAAGCGGGAGAGGTGAGCGTGATTAATGTGAAGCCGGGAGATATCGTAAAAAAAGGGGATCTCCTCGCACAATTGGAGCCGACAGACTTTAATTTAGCCGTCCAACAAGCTCAAGCGAAATTTAATGTTGCTGACAGCCAGTTTAGGCGATCTGCGCCTTTAGTCAAAAAAGGCTTATTGGCCCAATCGCAATTTGATGAGTTATCTGCCCAGCGAGAGATGGCTAAAGTGATATTAGAAAACGCTAAGTTACAGTTAAGTTTTACTCAACTTAAAGCGCCTTTTGATGGCATGATTTCACGAGTGCCTGTTGAGCAATTTGAGAGTATTCAAGTCGGTCAAGAAATTTTAGATATGCATCGTATCGATCGGGTTGAGATTGATATACAACTTTCTGATTTGGTTTTTGCTCGGAACCGAATCGAAAATCGTCCTGACAATTTCAAAATTGGCCTAAGAACCGCAGCAGGAAGACAGTATCAAGCTACCTATTTAGAACATACAACAGAGCCAGATCCTGATTCAGGCGCCTATGTGTTGTCTTTTTCTATGCCAATGCCAACCCCTCCTTTATTAGATGGCATGGCCGTCGATCTGTTAGTTAACGGAGAGATGATCAAGGTGTTTCAATCTCAAGGTGTCAATATTCCAATTGAAGCTGTATTCAATTTAGATGGTGACTCAAGTGATGCTGCTCAGAAGTACGTTTGGTTATTAAAAGAGAGTCACGTTTATAAACAGCGGGTGAGTATCGGCAAGGTCACGCCTAGTGGTGTACGTATTCTAACAGGACTTGCCGTGGGCGATACTATCGTAACAACAGGGGTTAATCGTCTTGATGACCAAATGGAAGTGAAAATTAAACAAGAGGCGAGCCAATAATGAAGCAGACAATAGCCGGCTATTTTATAAAAAATCGAGTGATTAGCTGGATGATCTCTCTGATTTTTCTTATTGGCGGCACGATGGCATTTTTAGGTTTAGGCCGACTTGAAGATCCTGCCTTTACGATTAAAGATGCGATGGTGGTGACCCAATACCCGGGTGCGACACCGATTCAAGTTGAAGAAGAGGTGACTTATCCATTAGAGAAAGCGATCCAACAACTGCCTTACGTGGATGAGGTTAATTCATTGTCGAGTCGTGGGTTATCGCAAATTACCGTGACGATGAAAAACCAATATGGCCCTGATGATTTACCTCAAATTTGGGATGAGATGCGTCGAAAGGTGAATGATCTGCAAGGGACGTTTTCTCCGGGAGTCAAAGCCCCTCAAGTCATTGATGATTTTGGGGATGTGTACGGGATGTTACTTTCTGTTACTGGTGATGGTTACAGTTACCAAGAGCTAAAAGACTATGTTGACTTTTTACGCCGAGATCTCGAATTGGTTGATGGTGTCGGTAAAGTGAATGTCTCTGGTATTCAACAAGAGCAAGTCTTTATTGAGATATCAATGAAGCGTTTAGTGAGCTTAGGTATTGCTCCGACGACGATCTACAATTTACTTTCGACTCAAAATACCGTTACAAGCGCAGGTGCGGTACGAATTGGTGATGAGTATATTCGTATTCACCCTACTGGTGAGTTTAAAGATGTCTCTGAGTTGGGTGATTTAATTATTACCGATAGCGCTGCTCAAGGTTTGATCTATCTCCGCGATGTTGCCGAGGTTAAGCGTGGTTACCAAGAAGTCCCATCGAATATTTTAACCTTTAATGGTCAGCAAGCACTTAATTTAGGTATCTCTTTTGCTGCTGGCGTTAATGTGGTTGAGATTGGTAAAAGTGTTGAACAACGCCTAGCGGAATTGAAAAGAGAGCAACCGATCGGAATTGATATTGCTGCAATCTATAATCAGCCTGCAGAAGTCGATTCATCAGTACAAGGCTTTGTCGTCAGTCTTGCCCAAGCAGTGGCGATTGTTATCGTGGTACTGCTGTTCTTTATGGGGCTGCGATCAGGGCTATTAATTGGCTTAATTCTGCTATTAACGGTACTTGGAACCTTTGTATTCATGAAATGGCTCCAGATTGACTTGCAACGGATCTCACTGGGTGCGCTTGTGATAGCGCTCGGGATGTTGGTGGATAATGCGATTGTCGTGGTAGAAGGGATATTAATTGGTATGCAAAAAGGACGAACGCGTCTGCAAGCGGCCAATGATATAGTCACCCAAACTAAATGGCCGCTATTGGGAGCGACGGTGATCGCTGTTACCGCATTTGCGCCTATTGGACTTTCAGCCGATGCAACCGGAGAGTATTGTCGAACCCTGTTTACCGTGCTATTAATTTCATTAATGTTGAGTTGGTTTACTGCGATTTCCCTTACGCCATTTTTCGCTAATTTATTCTTCGCTAATGTAAAACAGAACCCTGATGATGAAGGGAAAGACCCCTATAATGGGATGTTTTTTGTCATTTATAAAAAATCGCTTCAGTTCTGCATGAAACATGCATGGGGTTCTGTGATGGTGATGGTGTTGGCTTTCGCTATCAGTTTGTATGGCTTTACTTTCTTAAAGCAGTCGTTCTTTCCATCATCGACCACACCACTTTACATGGTTGATGTTTGGATGCCTGAAGGGACGGATATTCGTGCAACCAATAGCAAATTGCAAGATCTTGAGTCGTGGTTAAGTCAACGTGATGAAATCGATCACATCACGACCTCTGCGGGGACAGGTTTACAACGCTATACCTTGACTTACAGTCCAGAAAAGAATCACTCTTCTTATGGTGAAGTGACCGTTCGTGTAAAAGATAATGATCGTGTCACTGAGTCGATGAAGGCGTTTAGAGACTATCTAAATATGACCCAGCCAGAGCTTGAATACAAGTTTAAGCGTATTGAGCTAGGGCCGGGAGGTGGTGCAAAAATTGAGGCTCGAATTATTGGCTCTGATCCCACCACGTTACGTGCAATTAGTCAGCAAGTCGTCTCAGTTCTAGAGGCCGATCCCGGTGCAACCAATATTCGTCATGATTGGCGTGAAAGAACCAAGGTATTAGAACCGAACTTTAACGAAAGTCAGGCGCGTCGCTACGGTATCACCAAAGAAGATGTTGATTCACTATTACAGATGGCGTTTTCTGGCATGAATGTGGGGCTTTATCGTGATGGTACAAACTTAATGCCGATTGTTGCGCGGTTACCAGAAAAAGAACGCGTTAATATCACAACGATTGAGAACATGAAGATCTGGAGCCCTGTGGTGGATAAATATATTCCACTGCAACAGATTGTTCAGGATTATCAAGTGCGTTGGGAAGAGCCATTAGTCGTAAGAAAAGATCGTAAACGTATGCTGACGGTTTTTGCTGATAACGACTTATTAAGTGAAGAGACGGCGGCAACCATTCAGAAGCGAGTTCAATCTAAAATCGAAGCCATTAAACTACCTCAAGGATACAGCTTAGAGTGGGGTGGCGAGTATGAGAGCTCTGGTGATGCACAAAAATCACTGTTTAGCTCTATGCCAATGGGCTATCTGTTTATGTTTATTATTACGGTGTTCTTATTTAATACCGTGAAAGAGTCATTGATTGTCTGGTTAACAGTTCCGATGGCGGTAGTGGGGGTGACATTTGGGTTACTGGTGTTTAATACCCCATTTGGTTTTATGGCGTTACTTGGTTTCTTAAGTCTATCGGGGATGTTATTGAAAAATGGCATTGTGTTGATTGATCAAATAGAACTGGAATTAAAAGAGGGCAAAGAGCCATACACTGCGGTGGTGGATGCTGCGGTGAGTCGTGTTCGTCCTGTTTGTATGGCGGCGATTACAACGGTATTAGGCATGCTACCACTGTTACCTGATATCTTCTTTAAACCGATGGCCGTGACGGTGATGTTTGGTTTAAGTTTTGCGACAGTATTAACGTTAATTGCGGTACCTGTTTTCTACCGACTGTTCCATAAAGTTGCGTTACCCGAAGTGAAATCGTAGGGGAGAAACGGCAAAGTAGAAACGGGTATCATTAAGTAAAACGTAAACGCCCCATTTAGATGTTTATCTAAATGGGGCGTTTTTTATAAACTGAGACTGCTTTGAGAATTGAAGCTTAAGCACAGAGTTGTGACGTGCTTTTCAAATCGCGATTACTTCTCTTCAGTTTGCTCTTCTATGGACTCTTTAATTGGTTGAACTTGTTCAGCTTTTTGAGCTTCTTCTAGCTCTAGCTTTGCTCTATCAGCTTTTGATATATATTTGGGCTTATTGCTTTTATGTAAGCGAGAATTTTGCTTCTTTAAGCGTTTTTTTAATGTCTCGTTGACCTTTTTTTACGGTTCATTGCGATTCCATTATAGGTAGCTTAATCGAGACCAATATTTATTTGAGTCAAGAATAAGTGATTAAATTGAGATTGATCACAGTATAATCAAATATTATCGGAATGACATTAAATGATTATGATTAAGCAACCGCTTTAATTAAACTCAAATTTATACCTAAAGCCAATATCACCAAAGGTATCGTCATCTGAATCAATTCCAAACAATGTCCCTGACTGTTGTTTTGTCACTCGATAGCTTAAACCAGCACCAGACCAATAACCGTGATAATTATCTGATCCAAATGATCTATCATCAAAAGTAACGAGATAAATTTATGAGGTAAAAGAGAAGTTTATTTTTATTTGGTAACAAAAAATATAAATAAAATCGATAAACTGTTAACTAACCGACAGAAAGGGGTATAAATAAAGTAATATGATACCTAGCCTGATTATACCTATTACAAATAAAATGAGATGTAACTTAACTTTATGAATTATGATATTTTTAATGGAGACGCAGATGGTATTATTGCATTACTCCAGCTTAGACTTGCAAACCCTCTTGAATCAACATTAATCACCGGTGTAAAACGAGACATTGAATTAGTTAACCAGCATGAATTTGAAGCGGGTGATCAGTTAACTGTTTTAGATATCTCCTTTGCTAAAAATAGAGATGGGATTGAAAAAGCATTAAAGGCCGGCGCGTCTATTCATTATATTGATCATCATCGTAGTGGTGAATTGTTCAAACATAAACAGCTTAAAACAAACATTAATCAAGATATTAATACATGTACTTCATTGATTGTTGATAATCTTTTAAACCAAAAATTCCACTTATGGGCAATTACTGCGGCATTTAGTGATAATTTATCGGAGAAGGCAGCTATGTTAGCAAAGGAAGCTGGTCTAACTGAACAACAGACGGAACAACTTGCTGAATTAGGATTATTAATTAATTACAATAGTTATGGTTCTTCTCTTGATGATCTGAATATTCAACCAGAAATACTTTATAAAACCCTCCTTAAATACCCTTCTCCTTTTGATTTGTTGAATGATCCTGAGTCGCCTTACTTGCAGTTAAGAGATGCATACCAAGCAGATTTATTAAAGCTGGAAGAGGTTGAAGTTAAGCCTTATACCGAAACATTACAGGTCTACTTTTTACCGAATGAACGTTGGGCAAGACGAATCAGTGGGGTTTTCATTAATCAGAAAGCCAATGAAGAACCAAACAGTGCTCACGTTGTGTTAACTGAAAAGCAGGATTATACCTATTTAGTCTCTTTGCGTGCGCCTTTAAATAACAAACATAGCGCAGGAGAAATTTGTAGTCAGTTTCCAACAGGGGGAGGGCGCGGAGCTGCTGGCGGTATTAATCAATTACAACGTCAAGATCTCTCAGAACTTCTAAATGTTATTGCGTTTTACTACCACTAATTACTTCGCTTACATCAAGAGTGTGAGATGCAAGAGCCATCATTGTTTTCCTTTTTGGGTTAGATAATGATGGCTTTTTTATGATAACTCATTGGGGATATAAGCATCATTGAATGAAAAATGATCATATTTAAGGTGGTTTTAGCTTAAAACACCAATATGAAACGTGAATATTTCATGGTTATCAATTCTTTATCACCTGTTATTATCGCTTATAATAATTGGCTATTTATGCATTTATCTAGTTTAATTAATCAACAAGATAGTGATTTTTACTATATCTAACTATTAATTACTTGAATAATTATTAATTTTCATTTATTACTATACCCACAAACTTAGATTGTCATTTTGTTACTAATAATAAATAGAGAAGAAATATGAAACTTAAATTGCCTAACGCTTTGGGCACCATCACTATTTTGATGTTCATTGTTGCATTTGCGACCCATTTTATTTCCCCTGGTGCTTATGAAATGCAAACCGTGGAAGGGATAAGTAAACCTGTTGCAGTTGCGGGCACGTTCCATGCTGTGGAAGCGAATCCACAAGGCATTACCGATATTCCTCGCGCTTTAATTCAAGGTTTCAATGATGGTATTGATATCATCTTATATGTATTGATCGCGACAGGTTTGATTACGCTGGTCGAGCATACCGGTGCGATGAGTTCTGGTGTTTATGCGTTATCGAAGAAGATGCATGGCCGTGAAAAGCTAATTATTCCTATCCTAATGGCACTTTTTGCTATTGCGGGGACTTCTTTTGGCTTTGCCGAAGAGTTATTAGCCTTGATCGTCGTTATTGCCCCGATGCTAGCAATGTTAGGTTTTGACCGATTTACTCAAATTGCAACACCAGTTATTGGTGCAGGTCTAGGTGTACTAAGCTCAACAATTAACCCATTTTCGACGGTTATCGCCTCTGATACTTTAGGTATCAACCCAATGGAAGGATTGGCTTTCCGTCTGACATTATTAGTCTCTCTTTATATTGTTTCTGTTTGGTATATTTTACGTAATGCGAAAATGAGTGAGCCAACCATTGAGCATGATGGAGATAAGTTAAGTTTACGTCATTCATTGATCCTTTTAGTCTTTGCTGCAACGCTAGGTTACATGGGCTACGGTTTATCTGTATTAGGCTGGTGGACGGATGATATGATCACTCTGTTTTTAGCCAGTGCAACTGTTATCGCGATTATTGGCCGAGTGGGCTTTTCTAAAACGTTTGATGTCTTTACTGATGGGATGGGGACGGCGATTGGTGTCGCGATGGTTATTGCTCTTTGTCGTGGTTTAACCATTTTGATGAATGACGGTCAAATGACAGGCGCTATCTTAAACTCAGCAGAGCAAGCGTTGAATGGCGCCAGCAGCATCTTCTTTATTAATGGTGTGTTTTTTGTCGAGTCGTTGCTGGCTTTCTTAATTCCATCAACCAGTGGTTTAGCAGTATTAACGATGAGTATTTTAGGCCCATTGGCTGATTTTATTCATGTTGATCGCTCTGCGGTTGTGACGGCTTATCAGGCAGGTGTTGGTATTGTTAACCTTGTAACCCCAACATCAGCGGTTGTGATGGGCTGTTTAGCATTCTGTCACACTTCACTATCAGAGTGGATTAAGTACATCTGGCGTTTAATGGCTATCTACATTGTGATTATTTGTGCGGTACTGACTTACTCTGTTATGTAGTCTATCTCTGATTGTCATCCTAAGTTAATGAAAAAAATAGCGGGCTAACCTTTAACTAGAAATAGTTGAATCGTTAGCTCGCTATTTTTTTGAATCTTATTCTTTTATTTTAACTTTTTCTATCTGCACTTATTTTATTTGAATTTTTTATATTTAAACGCGATTATTACGAACTAACCCTCGATGAACATTTTTACATAATTTAGTAAATCGGTAAATATCATCAAAGTTTGGAATAACGCCGCGCTCTAAAGCTGACTCCCAATAACAAACCTCGGTATCAACTAACTCTAAAAGTTTTTTAGGACATCCAATGCAATTATTATCTGGTCCACAGACAAAAGTATCTTCTTCATAGAGGGGGAATGCTGCTTTAACTTGAATAATAATGTCTGCCATTGCAGTTTGTGTATCGGGTTTTAAGCTCATATTCGGAAAACCTAAAAGAAGAATTCTGTCACGTTATCATGATGACAATAATAAGTGTTATTTATAATTGCAATATAACATTCTATTTTTAAAGGGTTTAATGTTTTTTATCCTTATAGTTTAAATAAATTATAATTAGAGTTATTACTCTAATAACACAATTTAAAATAAATCGGAATGAAAAATAGGTCTGACCAGTAGAGGTCGTACCAGTTTGGTTTTATTTATTTTGTTGATAAAAATAACAAAATATAATATTAAAAACTATATATTCAACAATATGTGTAATTGAAGAATTACAGCAGGTTATATGAAAATAATTTATATTTGTTAATGTGATTTGTTTTTTATTTAAAATAACAGCAACAATTCCATATTAATGCCGACTAGTAAATTTGCTATGTATAAAATTTGATAATAGTTGGAATGTTATATATAAATCACACCTCTTAAAAAAACACAGATTTAAATTAAGGTTATTATTAACATGCCACGAACGAGAAATTATAAATATGCAGCATTTGCGGGACTTCTTTTATCTTCCCCTTCTTTCGCAAATGTTCTGTTAGTTAATGAATTAGGCATGTTGGGCACATCTACTGCTGGAGCTGGTATGGCAGCAACAGCAGATACGGCAGTGACGGCCTATTCAAATCCAGCCGGTATGGGGTATTTTAATAAAGCGGCAATCACGGGTAACTTAGGGTATTTAAACCTTAAGATTAAATATGATGATGATAATGATCCGGCAAATGATGTTTCAGATGCCGGTGAAAATATGCCTTACGGTTCTTTTTATTATACTCAACCCATTAATGACCGTTTTGTTTTTGGTGTTTCTCTCGCTTCTCAAGGTGGTAGTGCATTAGATTATGGTAACAATTGGGTTGGCTCTCGAATCGGAACGACTGTGGATTTAAAAACAGTCCAACTAAACCCTGCATTTAGTTATAAAATTAATGATCACTTGTTCTTTGGTGCTGGTTTCTCGATAGAGTATATGTCGGTAGAAGAGAAATTAGGGACACAAAGTAATGATAAAATGGCAAAACTGAGCGGTGATGATGTCGGCTATGGTGGTAATGTTGGCCTGCTGTATGTGATCAATGATAAAAACCGCATTGGTTTTACTTATCGTTCTAAAATAAAGCACAGTGTTGATTCTGACATTGATGTTGGTGATCAATCGCTTCCTGCGAATGTTGATCTAGATTTAGTCGACCAAGTGAAATTGTCTGGTGTGCATGGGTTAACTCATCGATTTGATCTACTATGGACAGTCGGTGTTGAATTTTGGAGTGGAGAACCCAACACCAATATTACCGTTGATGGTTTAGGTCAGCCTTATGAGATCAAGCGTGAATTAAATGATGTTTATCAGTTCTCTTTGGGTGGTCGTTATCAAATTACTGATAAATTACGTTTTGAAATGGGGGGCGCTATGAAACAAGCCCTCAAGACAGTGCAGAACATACTTATGCGGATATTCCTGTTTCAGATGTGACTGCGATTGGTACCGGTCTGAACTATCAATTTACCTCTCGTTTATCGATGAACTTCTCGTATGAGTTTGCTTATTATGGTAATCCAGATATGAAGCATGATGGTGTTAGTGTTGGCAACCCATTACACCCATTTCAAGATGATACACAAGTGACAAGTGATATTTCAGGCCAATACACCAACACTAACCAGTTCTTTGCTATCCAACTTAACTATGATCTTTAATTACAATCTTTAATCTTTGGTAAGTTGATAAAATTGTGACCTATAATCAATATTGATGAGTTGAGAATATTTAGATTATAGGTTGCAATGGATATGACAAACAACAGAGCAATAAAAATAGGCCGACAACTGGCTTGTTACTCCCTCAGTTTGACCTTTTATTTTTTCTCTTTCTCTTTCTCTTCATTAGCAAGCATTGATAAAAAGAATTATCTACTTGCTCCTCAATTGACCAATGGCCCTAAAATGGGCTTCTCTGGTGGTGCGGTCGCCGCCTATTTAAAAAAGTTTGATCCTGAATCGCCACCTTCAATGTTTGGTGTGACTGGGACTTACTCGAATACTGACTCTTATATGGGCGCGCTTTTTGCAAAAACCTATTGGGACAGTAATCGTCGATGGTTAACGGCTGCGTACCTTAATGCTGAAATCAAAAATGATTATAATAACTTTTCTTTTGATGGATCACCAAACACCAGTCTCTCTTCGACTCAAGATGTTCAAGTTGGCTTTCTTCGTTATCAGCAAGAATTTAAACGCTCGGGCTGGTATATGGGAGGACACATCATGTATGTCGAAAATTATCCGAGCTACATTGATATCCATGATATATCTAATAGTGACCAGTTATTGAGTCAATATGGTTTTACCGATAAACAGGATAATGTGGGTATTGGACTCGATTTGACTTATGACACTCGTGACAATATTTATGATCCTAAAAAAGGGTCATTTTTTAACTTTGTTTATACCCATTATGATGAGAACTTTGGTGGAGATTACACCTTTAACTCATATAAATTTAACTACACCAATATCCATTCATTTAATACTAATGCATTGATCGCAACCAATACCTCATGGCTCTATAATCCAGACTCTCCACCCACTTCTCAAGCAACACTTCAACGTTATCGTGGTTATACATCGGGTGAGGCGCGAGGGGAGTCAGCATGGATAGGCCAGACAGAGTTCCGTTATAAAGTGTGGCAAAAGATTAGCGTGGCGACGTTTGCTGGCTTAGCGACGGTGACAAATGAGTTTGATGATTTAGGCCACAGTGATAATTGGTATCCGATGGTAGGGGCAGGAATGCGTTATCTTATTAAACCAAAGCAGAAAATTGTATTACGCCTTGATTATGCTCAAGGAAAATCAGGGGATCATGGGCTTTACCTTAAAATTGGTCAGCCTTTTTAAAGGTTTACTTTTGACTTGAAGTTGTCACAGCATTTACTAAGACAGAGCTTCAAGTCATGCCCTTATTCTCAATCAGTAGAGAATAAGGGTTAATTTATCGCTCACTTTTATGGTTATATTTTTCTAAACCGCGAAATAGCATGGAAAGTGAAAAACAGAGTACAAAGTAAACCAATCCTACTAAAATCCAAGTCTCAAAAATTAAACCTGAAGAGTTAGCGATCTCCGATCCCACAAAGGTTAATTCTTGAATTGAGATTAAAGAGATAATCGAAGAGTCTTTCACTAATGAGATAAATTGACCAGCAAGCGGAGGTAATGTCGCTTTAAACGCTTGAGGCAGGATAATAAAACGCTGTTTATCAATTGTAGACAAGCCAAGAGAATCTGCCGCTTCCCATTGTCCTTTATCAATACTTTCTATTCCTGAGCGAATAATTTCAGCAATGTAAGCGGCGGAAATTAAGCCAACGCAAAGTACGCCAGAGATCAGATTCTCCCATAGTCGGCGTTCACCAAATAAAAACTGTTGAAGTCCATTAATGGATTGGTTATTACGCAATAGATCGCTTAAACCAATGGCAGGAATTAACTGACTGGAAATAAAAAAGTAAAAGATAAAAACAAAAACCAATGGTGGAATATTGCGTACCAACTGGATATAACATTGAGCAGGAAAAGTGAACAGTTGATTAGTAGAACGACGAGCTAACGCTAACAACAGACCTAATATCGCAGAGAAAATGATCCCCCATAAACTTAAACGTAAGGTCGCAATAACCCCTTGAATAAAATAGGGCGTTGCCCCTTCATGAGACGAATAAAAAAGGGTGTTAAACGCTTGCTCCCAGCGCCAGTTATAGGTCATACCATATTCGATACGACCATATAACCAGATCGATGCCGCAATCAACAGGCCAATTAAAATAAGATCAAGTTTATTCAAAGAGATCCTGAAGGATCTCTTTGTTGTCGGATTACTCATCGATTATTGTCCAGCTTGGATCTGATCCTGCCAGTCTAACGTTGTAAACCAGTAATCATGGCGTTCTTTTAACCAACCATCTTCTTCACGAAGTAAGATCCAGTTGTTGAAGTAGTTTAATAGATCGTGCTCACCTTGACGTACAGCAAAGGCTTCAGAACCACGGCTCAGACGTGTCGTTAACGGTAAGTAAAGCTTTTCTGGATACTCTAGCGCCATTTGCTCGGGTTTTGGTGACGTTGCTAATACGGCTTCAGCATTACCATTTAATACTTCTTGGAATGCTTGTGCATCATCATCAAATTGACGTAATTTCGCTTTAGGGAAGTATTTTTTCGCTGTTTGAACGGTCGTTGCTCCACGACGAACAACCAGAGTCACACTGCGTTTGTTATAATCGGCAATGGTGGCTTTATCCCCAGCAAGAGACTTATTTGCCGCCATTTGGACGCCTGAGTGTGAATATGGGTGGGTAAATAAAACGCTTAAGTTACGTTGAGGCGTAATAGACATACCACCAATAATCACATCAAACTTTCCAGCCAATAATGCTGGGATCATGCCATCCCAGGCCGTTGGAATAAACTCAACTTTTAAGCCACTATCTTCGGCTAATCGCTTTGCAACTTCGACTTCAAAGCCGATTAATTCCCCATGTTTATCGCGCATCGCCCAAGGAACAAAGGTGGAAAGTCCAACACGTAAGGTGCCGCGTTCTTTGATCTCATTGAGAGTATTGGCACTGGTGATCGGTGACAGCAAGAGTGTCATCAGCAGTGAAATGAGGGTGATGAGTTTTTTCATGAATCCTTTCTCCTAATTAATGTAATTCTGTATTGTGTTGGATTTAATCTTTATCCTCTATTTAACGTAGAGGACGATTTAATCGGTACTCTAAGTAAGCTGCTAATGCAGAGAGTAATAATGTGATGCAAAGGTAGATCCCTGCAACAGAAAACCAGACCTCAAAAGGCATCGCGGTATCTGCGACAATATTTTTTCCTTCTGTAGTTAAATCAAAAATCGCCATCACACTGACAATCGATGAGTTTTTAATTAATGACACCATCTCATTGGTGAGAGGTGGAATAATTCGACGTAATGCTTGCGGTAAAATAATAAAACGATAACTGTCGACTTTTGATAACCCTAAACTCTCACATGCTTCATGTTGTCCTTTGGGTACGCCCATTAAACCGGCTCGAAAAATTTCAGCGGTGTATGCGCCTTGAAAAAGGGCTAACGCTAGAATCGCGGTACTACTACGATCGAGCCCTAATACTGGCCCTAAGACAAAATAAAGCAGATAAATTTGTACTAATAATGGGGTGTTTCGCACTAATTCGACATAAATAAGCGCTAACGTTCTGCCAACAATCGAGTGAGAACGGGCGAGTAGGGCGGTAACTAAGGCGATAACGACAGTGAAAACCATTGCCCAAGCTGATACTTCAAGGGTGACGAGTAAACCTTGTAACAACTCCGCAAGGTACCATTCACCATCTTCTTTAAACCAAAGATATTGTGGAATACGATACCATTGCCATTGATAGTTCATTTGCTCTGCACCTTGGATTAAGACCCAGCTCAGTCCCAATCCAACGACCGTGATTTGTAGCAGTGCCATTAATACAGGTTTTACGATTCGATAACTGGTCGTTAGCCTACTCATGATTAACCCTTAGTAGCTCAAGATCTGTTGCAAAAACTTTTGGGTTCTTGCAGCTTTAGGGGAATCAAAAAGCTCGCTAGGAGGAGCAACTTCAACAATTTCACCTTGATCCATGAAAACGACACGATCAGCGATACGACGAGCAAACCCCATTTCATGGGTTACTATCACCATGGTCATGCCATCTTCTGCGAGTTCACAAATGACATCTAATACTTCACTGATCATTTCAGGATCTAAGGCAGATGTTGGTTCGTCAAACAGTAGAATATCAGGCTTCATACAAAGAGAACGAGCAATAGCAACACGCTGTTGTTGACCACCAGATAGTTGAGATGGATATTTATTGGCTTGCTGTGCAATATGAACTCGCTCTAAATAGTGCATTGCTAATTTTTCAGCATCATCTTTGGTTAATTTTAGTTTTCGTCGTGGCGCTAAGGTCAAATTTTCTAAAATGGTTAGATGAGGGAAAAGATTGAAATGTTGGAATACCATACCGACAGAGCCTCGGATAGTATTTAAATGTTGCTTTGTTAGCGGTTGGCCATTAACTCCAATCTCGCCATTGTTATATTTTTCTAAGCCATTAATGCAACGAATTAGGGTTGATTTCCCTGATCCTGATGGACCACATATTACTAACTTTTCTCCTTTATTTACGGAGAGGTCAATCTGTTTTAATGCTTGGTATTGCCCAAACCATTTATCAACAGACTGAAAATTGATCACAGGTTGGGAATGGCTTAATGATTCATCTAACAAACTACAATCCTTAAAGTTAGTGATGATATGAACAATAAACAATAACTCTGTTATTTAAATTTATTATCCAAAATATTATTATTCTTGTTGACTAACTGTTAACTACATTTCTTTTAATGTTAATGGTTAATTATTTAAATTACAAAGAAAATAGTGCTAACAGATTAAAATTCAAACGAAACATGAAGAAAGTGTAAAACTTCCCCTAAAATCATTGTTAATCATGAGACCAAATACTTATCGCTATGAAGTCTTATTCATTTGCCATCTATTAGCAATGCCAATTGTTTGAGGTATTAACGAGAAGTAAATCGAAAGGGAAAATTAGTTGATAATTTTCTTCTTGATATGTTGCACATGATTATAGGACAGGTTAAGTTAATAGTTAGGAAATGAATAAAGATGTTGAAATATTTTGTTGGTTCAGCAATTTATCGCAACGAGACATAATGGATATTAGGATTGTATAATGAGTGTGAATTACCAAACTGATGATGTAAGAATTGATGAAATAAAAGAACTGCTTCCTCCTGTTGCAATATTTGAGCGTTTTCCGACGACAGAGAAAGCCGCACAAACTGTATTTGATTCACGTAATGCAATTCACAATATTTTGCAGAATAAAGATGACCGCTTAGTTGTGGTTGTTGGACCTTGTTCAATTCATGATCCAGATGCCGCTATTGAATACTGTAAGCGTCTACTTCCTTTACGTGAAGCGTTAAAAGATAAGTTAGAGATTGTGATGCGTGTCTATTTTGAAAAACCGCGCACCACGGTTGGATGGAAAGGGTTAATTAATGACCCGTATATGGATGATAGCTTTAAATTAAACGATGGTTTACGTATTGCCCGTAAATTACTTTTAGATATTACCGATATGGGGATGCCAACTGCCGGCGAATTCCTAGATATGATTACTCCACAGTACACTGCGGATTTAATTAGCTGGGGAGCGATTGGTGCACGTACGACAGAATCTCAAGTTCATCGTGAGTTAGCGTCTGGTCTTTCTTGTCCTGTTGGGTTTAAAAATGGTACTGATGGTACGATTAAAGTTGCTATCGATGCGGTTGGTGCGGCGAATGCGCCTCATCATTTCCTTTCTGTGACCAAGTTTGGCCATTCTGCGATTGTTCGTACTGCGGGTAATGAAGATTGTCATGTCATCCTTCGTGGTGGGGCTAAACCAAACTATAGTGCTGAAGATGTAGCTGCGGTTACTGCTGAATTAGAGAAAGCAAAAGTGAATCAGAATATTATGATCGACTTTAGCCACGCGAACAGCAGTAAACAATTTAAACGTCAAATTGACGTGTGCGAAGATGTGGCTGGCCAAATCAGTGCTGGGAATAAAAATATCTCAGGCATTATGATTGAAAGTCATTTGGTTGAAGGCCGTCAAGATTTGGTCGATGGTAAAGCCCATGTTTTTGGCCAAAGTATTACTGATGCCTGTATAGGTTGGCAAGATACTGAGCTAGTATTAAATCAACTTGCTGATGCCGTTGAAGCGCGCCGTAAAGCATAATTTCGGCTATCTTGACTATCGTTTCGATTAAACGGTAGTCAGGAACTTGTTTAACATGACCGTCTTCAGTTATCGCAATTCAGAGATCTTGATCTGTCATAGATTTGAGACGGAAAAATAAAGATCACTTTTTCTATTAAGTTAGCATCCCGTTCCTCTTCTTCGCTTGTTACACTTACCCGTTTAAAAGGAAGCCCCATGTCAAAATCATTTTTCCCTCAATTTACGTCAAAGATAGCTATTTCCACTCTATTGATGGCCAGTTTTTCAACCAGTGCATCACTTCTCTGTCCTGTTGAATTAAAAAGTGATGTGGTGGTACAAGATCAGCAAGTTGAGATCCAGACGCCATCTCAACCAAAAGTATTAATGACCAGTGATAATAAGTTGTTTATTGGTGGCAAGGAGATTTCCCTCGATAATGCGCAACAACAGGCGTTAAAAAGTTACCGTGAAGGGGTGACGACTTATCTACCTCAAATTTCAGAATTGATACAAGAAGGACTCACTTATTTACGCCAGTTGCTTGGACAGATCGCTGAATCTATTGACTCTAAAGAGTTACAACAGAAATTTGATAAATTGGTCGATAACCTAGAAGCTAAGATCAATAAAGAGTACTACACGCCAGAAGGTTTTGCTTTTCAGCCTCAAGATATGAGTCAATTGATGTCGGACTGGAAAAAAGAGTTTGTTACTTTAAAAGATCAGGTCAGTAGTGATTCTGTTTCTGTGATGCTTGAACAGATGTCGACGGAAATGAGTGATGGCGGTGTTAATTTAACTGAATGGAAAGCGAAATTTGATGATGCCAAAGCGAAGTTAGAGACATCATTAAAAATTGAGACGAAAGAATTACAAGCAAAAGCGAATTCACTTTGTCAATCGATGACGGCGGTTGCTGAACAAGAAGATGAGTTAATAAAAACCATTCCTGATTTAAAGGATCACCAATTATTTGAAATTCAATAATTATTTCCTTCATACTTGGAGCTGCTAGGCGAGATGTATAACAGTAGCGGCTTCATTTATTTGTCCCAATCCTATAATATACCTTTATACCTTTATACCTTTATACCTTTATACCTTTATACCTTTATTACCTTTCTTACTTGAAGTCGCTAGGTGGTTGGTGGTGCTCGTCCGCCGACTGGCAATGCCAATGACTTTAGGTAGATAATTCTTGTTGTCGTCGAATTGCCTAAATTAGATCAGATCCCACCGTTTTATTTTTACCTTAATTCCTCCTTTTACTTGAAATTACTAGGTTGTTGGCTACATTTCTCGCCTATTTGCAATGTCAATTACGTTAGGTCTAGCTAAACAATAAATATCACTTTTAAGAAATTAATAGAGAAAAGATCAGTTAAGAACCCATTGAGTAAAAGATGGATATTCTTTTCTTTTCTTCTGTTAATTTCCAGTTAAAACTGAATAACTGGCAATCAAGGACGATGGAGAAATAAATGGAAATACAGAATTTTAAGCCCTTTGTTGGTGTACATTGTGAGACAACGGCATCAGGAACATTACTGAGACAATTAGATATTGAGTTATCTGAAGCGATGATGTTCGGTTTGGGGGAGGGGCTGAGTTTTATCTTCTGGAATATGAAGATCATGGATTTCCCTTTCATCGGTGGCAGAGTAAAACCACTGTCATTGACGAAGAATTTAGCAAAAAACCTTAAATTAAAATTTGAGGTGAAAGAGACATCATCCGTTAAAAAGGGGTGGAATAATGCAAAATCTTTGCTAGATAACAATATCGCTGTCGGTTTACAGCTGGATTCTTATTATCTTGAGTACTTTGCTGTTCAAATACATTTTGCCGGTCATTTTGCGGCAATGTATGGCTATGATGAAAATTTGGCCTATCTGGTCGATACAAAGCCAAATGGAGGAAAGGTAAAAACATCATTAAAAAGCCTTGAACTGGCAAGAAATGAAAAAGGGCCGATGTCAGCTAAAAATTTAGTCTATTCATTACAAAAAACAGCGGTGAATTTTAATCTCTCAGACGTTATTGTCGCTGCTATTGTAAATAATGCCATTGAGTATTTGAATCCACCGATAAAAAATATTAGTTATAAAGGCATTCTGAAAACAAGTGAAGAGATTAAAAAATGGTTTAATCGAAGCTCAAATATTGAGTATGAGTTTTGTACCACCGCAATGTTGATGGACAAAGCGGGAACGGGAGGCGCGATATTTAGAAATATGTATCGAGATTTTCTTCAAGAGGCTTATGAAATAACAAAGTTACCCCTTATTTATAAAGCATATAAACAGTTTGTCGTGATTGCTGAGTTATGGTCGGAAGTAATTCGGTTATTAGAAGAGGCAGAGAAAAATAGAGATGAATCGTTAGTCAATAAAGCGTCTGATATTCTGATTGATTTATCAGAAAAAGAGTATGCAGCAATGAAAGCCCTTGAACAAATCGCTAAATAAACTGGATAGCCGTTGCTATCTATTCTGTCTTAATTTCAGGACTCAATTTAAAACAGTGACTAAATGAATTGTTAAGCTTTGAACTCTTATTTTATTTGCGTTTATATATCTGATAGGAAAATAAACGTAATTGATGAGATAACAATAATTAATTAAAAACAATACTCACCAATGGATTATTTTATCGTTTATCTTATGGAGAGGGAAATGTCATTAATTATTGGTATTGATTTAGGCTCGACGAATAGTTTAGTCTCTTATTGGAATGGTGACCAAGCGGTGATTATCCCAAATGTATTTGGTGAAAACCTCACCCCTTCTGTTGTTGGTCTTGATGATGATGGTCATGTTCTTGTTGGCGCTGTGGCAAAAGAGCGCCTAATTACCCACCCGCAAAAAACCGCTGCTATTTTCAAACGTTACATGGGCTCAGATAAGGTTTATTACTTTGGTTCATCTAGTCCATTTCGTGCGGAAGATCTTTCATCACTGCTATTACGAGCATTAAAGGCGGACGCCGAAGCCTTTTTAGGGGAGACCATTGATGAGGCAGTGATCAGTGTGCCAGCTTACTTTAATGATCAGCAACGAAAAGCAACGCAATTAGCGGGAGAATTGGCTGGATTAAAGGTTGAACGATTGATCAATGAGCCGACGGCGGCAGCATTAAGTTATGGACTGCAAAATAGAGAAGATGAGAGTCAATTTTTAATCTTTGACTTGGGTGGGGGAACGTTTGATGTCTCAGTTCTTAGCCTTTATGAAGGGAGCATGGAGGTTAATGCAACCGCGGGGCATAATGCGCTTGGTGGCGAAGATTTTGTTGATTTATTGGTGGATGAATTCATTAAAAAACATCAACTGAACAACTTATCGTCCGATGGCTTATCACAAACCGAACCGTCACTTCATTCACTCCCCCTGAAAGATTACAGTCAATTACGTTGGAAAGTTGAGCAGTTAAAACTGGATTTAACTCGCCAGCATCAAGCCACGCTAGAGTTCGATATTTGCCAAAATACCTTCACTTGGACACTGAGCCGAGACCGGTTCTCTGAGCTTTGCCAACCACTGATTGAGAAAATTCGTCGTCCCATTGAACGGTCATTAAATGATGCAAGAATTTCACCGTCAGAACTTGATGATATTATTCTTGTTGGTGGGGCGACTCGGATGCCGTTGGTCCGTTCTCTGGTTGCTAAGATGTTTGGCCGCTTTCCGAAAAGTCACCATAACCCAGATGAAGTTGTCGCACTGGGTGCAGCTGTTCAAGCTGGTCTTAAGGCGCGAGATTGCTCATTAAAGGATATTATTCTCACCGATGTCTGTCCTTACTCTTTGGGTTTAGAGACGGTGAAAACAACAGGGAAGAGAGGACAACAGGCTGGATTTTACACCTCAATTATTGATCGCAATACGGTGATCCCTGTTAGCCGAGAAAAGATCTTTAGCACCTGTGAGGATAATCAGCTAAGTCTGTTGATCTCTATCTATCAAGGAGAGAGTCGCTTAGTGCGAGATAATATCAAATTAGGTGAACTTGAGATTGCTGTCCCTCCTGCGCCTGCGGGTGAGCAAGCTGTAACGGTTCGTTATACCTACGATATCAATGGCATTTTAGAGGTAGATACACGGGTTGAATCGACAGGAGAGTTACAACATAAAGTCATAAAAAGCGAGAGCTGTCATCTCACTGATGAGCAGATCCAACAACGACTTATTGAGCTTAATGCACTAAAAACACATCCACGAGACCAGCTTGAAAATAGGATGTTACTGGCGAGAGGTGAGCGCCTATATGAACAGTCATTGGGGGAAGAGAGAGAATATATTAATGATTTACTGGTTGAATTTGAGTCTTTGATTTATTTACAAGACCTTAAAAAAGATTAAAAAAGCACGGATTAAAATCAATGATGATTTATCACAAATTGAAGGTAGAAGGATCTAACAATGGATTGCTGGCAGTTAATCGGTATAGAACCGACAGTTGATAAAATGACCATTAAACGGGCTTATGCTCGACAGTTAAAACAGTACAACCCCGAGGATAATCCAGAAGGGTTTAAAGCGTTACGTTCGGCATTGGAAGAGGCATTAGAGGCTGCGCGATTTATCTCTCTTGATGAAATTAACACAGTTGAACCTGTTGATGCTGACTCAATAGAGAGAGAGAGTGATAACACCAATAGTGAACCCGCCAAGATTATAATGAATGACGTTGAAATAACGACAACAGAATTAGGCGACAAAGAAAAGCAATCACTATCGAGAGAGACGGTCGATAAAATAGTCGCAACGTTTATGGATAAGGTTGTGGCGATATATGGTGATTTAGATCAGCGTAAAGAATTAAAGGTTTGGCAGGACGCAGTTGAATCTCAGCCTACCTGGAATCTTGATGCTAGGATTGGGATGACTTTTTCACTGTTTCATTTTATCGGCCACTATTTTTATATCCCGACTGACGTTTTTAAATATCTTGATGATTACTTTAGCTGGAGTGATAACTATCAAGTGCTTGTGGATGAGTTTGGTGAGCAGACCGTTGATCGCGTTTTAGACCACTTTGCTTATGAGCAGTGGCGGTTAGGGTATCAGGATGTTCTCTTTACTACTCCGCTCGATGTTAATGCGATGGAACACTACTTTGCACTTAGAGAGCGATTCGAATATTTAATCCTTAATGAAAGCAGTGAAGGTATGGAAGCCGTCATTAAAGAGCTTAATGAGATTGATGTGCAAGATTTTGAGTTAGATCGACTGTTTTATCTCTATTATCTCAATCAAAATGAGCCTTATAAACCGCTGTTTTATGCCGATAAATTAGCAATTAAATACCCGCATCGCATTGAAGGCTACCTTTTTAAAGCACAAATAAACCTTAGGCATCATGCTGTTAGTGTGGCGGCTGATAACTATAAATCTGCACTATTGGTGGATGAACATCATGATGTAGCGATGAAAGGATTAGCAAGGTGTTATTTAGCTCTGAATGATCTCTTTTCTGCTAAGTGTCTGTATGAGCAGTTATTGTTACAGACACCATTTGATGTCGAAGCTCGAATCCAATTAATCCAAATTAACCAAAAAATGCTCGATGAGAGCTTTGCGATCTTACAGCAGAAACCTAACCACTCAAGAGCGTTAAAACAAATTGCAGAATCGTACATTGAGATAGGTGCTTACCAAGAGTGTGCCACCTTTTTAGAGCAGCGAATTAAAAAGACTAAACCCTTTTTTGAACCGTTATTAAAGTTGATCCGTGGCAGCATTGTTTCGGTCACTTTCCGTTGGCTTTTCTTGTCTAAAATTGACCAAGTGTTTGGTTTCCGAAACAGTGAACTGCATCATATGTTGGGTATCGCTTATCAAGCATTAAACCAACCACAATTGGCGATAAATGCCTATTTGATGGCATTGGATAAAGCGAAATTAGAAGAGACCAATGGTTACCCTTCTTTGGTACGGTTGGGGCAACTCTATAATGACCAAGAGAACTATAAAGAGGGGTTGGCGATGTTGCAAAAAGCCCACTCATTTACTCCAAACTCGGATGAAATACTCGCTAGTATGGCGAAAGCGCAGTTTGAATTAGGGTTTAATGATCAGGCTTTAAAAAGTATCAACCGAGCGATTAGTCTCAATAGTGAACCGTGGCGTTACTATTTTATGCGGGGAAGCTTTCTTCTATTTTCTGGTCAACCATTAGCAGCAAGAGCCGATTTAAATCATGTGATCAGTCTGAATTCTTTATATTATTTGGCGTGGTATCGACTGGGACTATGCAATGAAGAGTTAGAATTAAAATCAGAGGCAATAGATTGTTTTAAGTCTTCCCTCTCTTGTAGCCCTAGTTGGATATATCCTGCTTTACATTGGTTGGATATCGCCTGTGAAATTAAAGATCTTGAGAGTTCAGAATTGGCGATGGAAGCCTATTTAGCAACAACAGATAGTGATGTTGAAGAGGTTGAACAATATCAGCAAGCGATCATTGAAATGAAATTGAAAGTACAGCAGGAGGAGGCTAGTCATGCGTAACCTTGAGCAATATAACCCTGATAATTTATCTCCGACCCAATTATGGGGATTGGGTATTAGTTCGTTATTAACTGAAATGAATGGTTTGAGACACGATCTGCTTCATCATCATGGCGAGACTGAGAATAACTTAAAAGCGTTAAAGCATATGATGGTGAGAGATTGGGGAATTGAAACTCGGGAAGAGTATCTTAATATGCTAAATGGGTTACTTAATGGTGGTCATAATAGGGCATATATGCAAACGCAACACGATCTTACTCAATTGTCCGAATTTGCAATAACGGAGTATCTTACCGCCAATATGGGTAATAAAAAAAGAGAGAGCGAGTTACAACTTATTCGCAGTTATCGTCATACCTTAAGTAAAAGTGGGATCCGAGCTTGGGATGATGGACGTTACGCTTCTATTTGTCGTTGGGGGACATCGTTAGGGCTTTTTTCTGAGCAAGAGTGCTGGCAGATGTTGTACGAGCTGGCTTTAAAAGTACAGCCCTGTTTTGATAGTTGGTATAGCTTTGGTATTAGTTATGTTGTTGGGCGCCAATACTGGCAAAGTAATGCAACAGAAGTATTTGCCAAGGAGGAGATGCGAGTGATTCGGGGCTTAACGGGTGATCCAAACAGTCCTTGGAATCAATTGGATTGGAATTTAACGTTGAGTTTATGATCGATAGATTACGTCACTGTTTATCTACCGATACTGGAAGGACGAAATAGCCCAGCTTAATTTTTGAATACGATTTTTGAGTAAACGTATATGGTGAAATTATTAATGTTTTGGCTGAAAGTATTGATTAGCAAACTCAATAAATACACGTAATTTTTCTGACTGATGCTTACGATGATTATAAAGTAAGAACAGGTCATGTTCATTAGCAGACCAATCCTTTAGAACTCGAACTAGTTCACCACGCTGAAGTTGTTCTTTTACCATGGTATCTGGCATTAGTGTGACACCTAAACCATCAATACAGGCTTGCTTAACGATATTTAGGTTATTGGCTTCAAAACGTCCCGCTTTATCAATAACCACGCAGTCATTATGTTTATTCGCTAAACGCCAACGTAAAAGAGGGCTGCCACGTAATAAAGTATGCTCATTAAGATCTTGAGGGTGTAAAAGGGGTTGAGCATTAACTAGGTATTTAGGCGAGGCGACCAAAATATCTTCTACTTGGTGGATCTTCTTTGCAATTAAGGTTGAGTCGCGTAATGAGCCAATGCGAAATAACACGTCCCAATCTGTTGGGTCGAGTTGATTGGTGTCATTACTGACGAGTAACTCGATACTGATTTCAGGGTATTGAGACATAAATGCATTGAACATGGGTTGTAAAAAAATCTTAGATAGACCAGATGGTGCTGCAATACGTAACTTTCCAGCAGCGGTCTTATGTTCCTTATTCAAAAATTCAACATTTTTTAGCAAGTGCATAATGGTCGGCGTACATTGTGAATAGAAACGTTGCCCGGCATCAGTTAAGGTCACTCTTCTAGAATCACGAGTAAGAAGTTGCGTATTGAGTGTTTTTTCTAGAGTTGACAGACGACGAGTTAATGTCGTAATCGTCACGCCAGATTGTTTTGATGCTAATGAATAGTTACCCTGTTCAACGACGATACGGAACAGATTAAAATCATCAAGTCTCATTGTATTAAACCTTTATTAAGCTGAGTAATGGAAGATCAAGACTGGTATAAAATACCGTTAAAGGTATTGTCTTTGATAACGAGTGCACCAAAATCTTGTTGGAATGCGCCATTTTTTGGTTGTTCTAATGTTATGGAATCAACACCAGATAGTGATTGAAACCTTGAGTTATAGTTGAGGTTTTTTGTGTCGTTTTCTTTATCGAAGTTTGTATTGCTATCAAATAGGTCAGAGAGATACTCTTGATGAATTAATTCATTATCTTCATCAGTAAAGTAATACTTGTTATAGCCGCTATTCGTACCGTCTACATGGATATAGAAAGAGCTTTTAAACACCGCTTCACAAAAGTGACGTAAACGAATAAGCGCACTGATTGAATCTATCGTTTCATCTTTAAGTGAAAGCATAGGAATGACAGCTAAAACCGGAGTTTTGTTTTCATATAATGTGATTAGTTGACGTTTTAGATGTTCTATATCTTGAGTTGTCTTGATTGATATAGGAATAATATTTTCTTTTGGCAGCCCGTGACTAGAAAATATTTTAACCCAGTATTGATATTTCGCTCTTGAGACAAGAACTTTACCTGTTTGGTAATAAGCTTTAAATTTATGATTAAATGATGACATTAATATGTCATTAAACTGGCCACCAGAGATAAGCTCATTACATAAAGAGATAACTTTTTTTGGTTTCATTGTTAGTAGCTCAATATCACTATACTGATTAACCAGAACGCTTGTTTCTTTGTTCTCTTTTATTGCCAGAGCAATTGAAGATAGTCGCTTCAATGATTGAAAAAGTAAGTAATGGCTAATCCCTATGTTTTTAGTTATTTTTGTTGCAGATAATGTATTATTAAAATTAAAAAGTGATGAGAGTTTTTCATTTGCTGATAATTCTAACTTTGTTGACGGTGCATTTACCTTATTACTATTAGATAGCTCATCGAGAGAGAAGTGACTTGAACACTCTTTTAATATCTTAGTTAGCTTATATACTTTCTTTACAAAACACGTTTCAGAGAAATATTGACGACTATATATAGAACCAATAACACGACTACTATCATGTTGAATGGTTGGGCTGTGTTGTTCGATATTGTTCAACATAAAATTCCCTTACTCTTTGTTGTACCACAGTGTATATATTTAAGTGGTATTTAAACTAAACGATACGGTTAATTTATGTTCTTGTGGTTGTAAAGTCATAAAGAAAAGGTTAGCTAATTATCATCATTTTAATTGTTAGTTAACTACTTGTATTTATTTGGAAAAAATATTTTTCTTTACGGTAAAGACATATAGATTGATTTGTTTTGCTATGATTTAGGTAATAAAACTAAATCTAATCTAATAACCTGTTGATATTAAATAATATTTATATTAACTTTATCTTTTCTATAGAAAATTTATATCAAAAAATAGCTTTTCCATCGACAGGGTTATTTGTGTGTTAGTTTTTTGTTGGTTATTTGTTTCTTGATGGTAGGCAGTGATTGGTGTGGAAATGTATTGTTGATTTTTATTGTCTCAACTTTTAGAACGAAGTGTTCAATTTGAGGCTGTTTATTAAATAATTAATCAGTTTAATATAGTGAGCAGTTAACTAAAAACATTAATTATTGAAATTTTTTCGTATTAAAATATTTATTTAATAAATTTCAATTATCTTAAATATCATTACTAAGCAAAAAGGAATTTATCATGCCTATTTTATGTATTATTACTGTTGTGTTAACAACAACTGTTATGATTGTTACTCATTAATGTTAAAAGTAGTGGAAGTAATAATTAGATAAGAGATCAAAACGTTTTTTCTTTGAATATTAAGGCATTGGTTGTTTAATAATCCTGATTGCTTTATTTTGTTCCTCAATTTATTATATCATTTATTAAATTGATTCAGTTGAGAGCGATATGACAGAGCAGCAGCAAGTGATTGACCAGACCGTTAAATGGGTCAAAGATGTGATAATTAAATACAATATATGCCCATTCGCTCGTCGTGAGATTGAACGAGGCTCTATTCGCTGTATCACTGTGGATGAATCTAAAATTGATAAGGTTTTAGAACAGTTAATTATAGAGTGTGAGTTCTTAGATGAAAATAGTGAAATTGAAACATCGTTAGTGGTTATTCCACGAGGTTTTGAAGGTTTCTATCCCTATCTTGATCTGGTGGATATCGCGAATGAACTTTTGATTGAACAAGGGTATGAGGGCGTTTATCAGATAGCGACCTTCCACCCTGATTACTGTTTTGATGATGAACCTTACGATGAGCCATCTAACTACACCAACCGCTCACCTTATCCAACCTTACATCTGATTCGTGAAAGTAGCCTAGAAGAAGCGCTGGAAGAGTATGATGAGCCAGAATCAATTCCTGAACGAAATATTCAATTCTGTCAACGAAAAGGTGGAGAGTTTTTCGCTCAATTATTAGCTAATTGTATGAAACCTTAACCGATAAGATTTGACCAATAAAATAATTGGAGTTGTTAGTGACTTGGCTGAGTTTGCTTGCTGACTAACAATTTCAATTATTTTAGGTATCCCCTTCATACTTGAAGTTGCTAGGTTGTTGGCTGTACTCGTTCGCCCCAATCATATAGGAAACCTACACTCATGGAGCCTCACTCACTTGCCGCCTATTAGCAACTCCAATTACTTTGGGTCTATATATTTATAAAAAGTGAGATTATTCGTGTTTGTACTGTTTTCCAAGTGCGACATAATTATCGCCAGATTGAGTGAGAAATTGAATTTCTTCTGCGGTAAGTTCTCGGGCTTTTTTTACAGGATTACCAAAATAAAGAAAACCACTTTCTAATATTTTTCTCGGTGGAACTAAGCTTCCAGCACCAATAACGACATTACGATTGACAACAGCACCATCTAATATTGTGGTTCCAATACCAATTAAAACATGATCTTTGATGGTACAGCCATGCAAATTTACACTGTGACCTACTGTGACATAATCGCCAATAATGGTTGCTTCACTATCATTGCCGCGTTTCTCGGCTCGGGTAACATGAATAATAGAACCATCTTGAATGTTTGTTTGGTGCCCAATACTTACCGAATTAACGTCACCTCTAATGACAACAGAAGGCCAAATACTGCATTGTTCTCCAATATTGACTTCACCAATAATTGTCGCAGCAGAATCGATATAGGCACTATCCGCAATGGTTGGGGTATAATCTAGAAATTGACGTATATTATTCATAACTTATCCTTGTTTAAGTAAGAAGGGTATATATTCGCGGTTATCTATGCCTTTAGTTAGGCTTTCTCTAATATAAATCAGTCAATAAGGAAAATATAGTTTTGAATTGGATAAACAGGAAAAGGGTGTTTAGTAAGATTTATCGGATTGATAACTAAGAGTAAAAGAGTATTGGTGAGAATCAAAGGTGAGTAATATTGTCGTTAAGAAGCGGAATTTCAGGTATAAAAAAAGCCAGCAATGCCGGCTTTTTTTTACAAACTAAAACGCTTGGCTATTAAAGACCAACAACGTTTGCAGCTTGAGGACCTTTCTGGCCTTGTTCAGTATCAAAAGAAACCTTTTGACCTTCTTTAAGAGTTTTGAAACCCTCAGAAGCGATAGCACGGAAATGAACGAATACGTCAGAACCGCCGTTCTCTGGAGTAATGAAACCGAAACCTTTTTCTTCGTTAAACCACTTAACGATACCAGTTGATTTAGACATGTCTAATTCCTAATAATTTATAAAAATAATTCGCATAATGCGTAAATGTAGCCAAGAGAAGAATTACTTATGTGAAAATAATATGTATAGGGAAAAATTAATGTCAAAATAAAACTATTAAGGCAGTAAAATTCTTAAAGCATAATATATGGATCAAATAAATAGGTCTGACTTACAGGCCGAGGTGAATTCTACCTAAATCTTACCTATTGTACAGTGTTATTTTTATTAAATATCTACAAGTCATTGTAACTGTATGTTTATTATGTGGAATTTTGTTTTTTTATTGTTTAAGGAGTGTGTTGAAAAACAATAATTTTTGATTTTCAGGTTCATAGTGTCGACTCAATTAAAGCTTTTCTATTTTTATTAAGTACTCTTCAGCGCACTTTAATGTGGCTTGACGCTCTTCTTCCGTGAGATTATCCCAGCTGCGATAGATCATTCTAACTCGAGGGTTCTTCGCTAACTGTTGTTGATGTTTATCAAGGAATCGCCAATAAAGGCTATTTAAAGGGCAGGCTTGCTCTCCATGTCGCTTGTTGACCTGATAGTGACAGTTTTTGCAGTAGTTGCTCATTCGGTTAATATATGCGCCACTGGCTGCGTAAGGTTTGGTTGCGACAACGCCGCCATCTGAAAAGAGCGCCATACCTCGCGTGTTGGGCATTTCAACCCATTCAATTGCATCTATATAGATCCCCAAATACCAATTATCTACTTGCTGTGGTTCAAGCTCTGCTAATAGAGCAAAATTTCCCGTGACCATCAATCGTTGAATATGATGAGCATAACTATGGCTTAAGGACTGAGTAATGGCTTGTTGCAGACAGCGCATATTCGTGTTTCCTGTCCAAAAAAATCAGGAATGGCTCTGTGAGCATTTAAGTTATTAAGCGTGCTGTATTCAGGCATATTTTTCCAATATATAGCACGAATGAATTCTCTCCAGCCTATAATTTGTCTTATAAATCCTTCAACTTGAGCAATCTCAATCGCTGGGTTGTCAGTAAATGCGTTTAAAGCGTGATTAATCACTTCTTTGGGGGAGAGTTGCTTAGTATTGAGAGAAAAAGAGAGGCGACTATGGTAAAGCGACCACTTTGCAGGATGATTGTCTATCATCGCATCTTGATATTGTCCAAAGTAGGGCAGGCAAACGCGACAAAAGTGTTCCAGTAATTCGAGACTTTGTTCTCTATTGATCGGCCAAAATAGAGGATTTGCTGTCACTCCTATAGTCATTATTTTATGGCGTTTGAGGCGGTCTAAGATCTCAGATATTGAGTTGTCAAATGACTTGGGTTCTGGCAAAGAATCAATATCTTGTTGCTTGAGCTTATTACGATTTTGTTGGTCAAAATTCCATTTCCCTCCAATGGGTTTGTTATCCTCATCCATTAAAATGTGGTGTTGTTTTCGCATTTTTCGATAAAATTGCTCCATTATGGAGAATTTATTTTTAGTAAATTGTTGTTCAATTTCAGCTAATGACAGGTAGAAGTGTTGAGTATCAACTTTTTTTATTTCAATGTTACTGAGATTTTTTGATAGCGATAATTGAGAAGCAAAACATGCTAACTGCTCGGCTAATCGGTATTCGTCTGGTTGCTGGTATTCAAAACTCTTTGCCTGATAGAGCTCAAGATAATAATTAATTAAAGTCGGTAAATCTGAAAAAGCACAGGTTTCATCAAGGGTAAGATGAAGAACATGATGGCCTTGATCTTGTTTTTCTTGAGCAAATGCACTCATAGCTGCAAAGAAGGCACACACTTTTTGAATATGGTGAGTGGTGTAGTCAGTTTCTTGCTTTAGTTCAGCAATAAGGTAGAGAGTTTCCTCATCTGATTGAGTAAACCAAGAGTGTTGACTGTTTAATTGATCACCAAGAATAAGTCTTATTCTATTGTATTTCATGATGCTACCCCAATGATTTCCTATTACGTTAAATAGTCCACTTTTTAGTGAAATGGCCTTTTGGATCATAACGTTGAGCTTGCTGGATTATATCAAATTGATGAGAACCATTGGGGGCAGCGCCTAAACCAGCTAGATATTGCCAATTTCCCCAATTGGATGCGACATCGTAGTCAATAAGCTGGGTTTCAAAATATGCTGCACCAAAACGCCAATCGATTTGTAGTTCGTGAATCAGATAACTTCCGACCAATTGTCGCCCTCGATTAGATAAGTATCCTGTTTCGTTTAATTGGTTTAGACAAGCATTGATCAGTGTGGATGGTGTTTTCCCTTTTTGCCATGCCGTTAAATTAAGCTGTTGGTGTGGCGTTAACCTTTTTAATCTTTGCGAGTTAGGTGTTAAAAACAGCTGTTGACTGTTTTTTAATGCTTGCCAATAGAAGAACTCTCGCCAAAGAAGCTCAAATAAAATCCAATATGTCGATTGGTTTGCTCCTTTTTGTAATTCATATTCTTCCAACCTTTGCTTAATAAGTCTGACTGAAAGGTTTCCATTTGCTAACCAAAGAGAAAATTTTGTAGAGTTGTTAATACCATCAAATTCATTACGCGTTTCTTTATAAGAGCTTGCATAAGAACCTGAAAAATAGTGCTCAATATGGGCTAATGCTGCCTGCTCTCCTCCTTGAAAATATAACTCTTGATCCTTTTTTTGTCGTGAGGATTCAATAAAGGTAGGCTCATCTAAGTTCAATGGCGATATGGTTTTTGGTATTAAATAGTGGGGATAAATAGCTTGCTCTTTGATGGGGGGCAAGGTTGCTATCGACTCAATACTTTTTCTAAATTGAGTAAAAGTTCTTGGAATCTCAGTCAAAGGGTAAGGCAATTGAGATTCAGTGAGAATAGTACTGTTTTCATATTTGTGAACGGTTAATGATGGGTACCGAGTGGTTACTTTTAATTGCTGTTGTTGTTCATCATAACCAGCATGATAATGACAAAATAGATCTGAAACTGATAACTCTTTAATCAAAGATGCAATGACTTCACTCGGTGTTTGTTGGTAAATCAATAAATGCTGTTTGCGTTGTTGTAGATCATGTTGTAGTTGTATTAAGGACTGGTGCTGAAAACGTAGTTTTTGTGCGCCAAAGTGCATTTGTTGTGAAAAGTGTTTTAGAAAAGGGGTGATTTTGGGTAAGCAATATATACAAATTAAGACATCAACTGTCTGGGTCGCGAGGTTGAGAAGTCGGTTATCATGACAACGGAGATCATTGCTAAACCAATAAATACCTACTTTCATATTCACCTCTTAAAAAACGTGGTTAACACACTTTTGGTTGAGTCTGTTTTTGCTATGCCTAAGTTTGTTAAGAGTAAGTTTAGTTTAAGATTGGGAATGAGGATGAGATGAATGAAATTGAGAGAGTAAAAAAGGAAAAATGCACCCAACTCGACGACTGGATTTCATAAATCGAGTTGGGTGCCAAAATAGTAAAGAAATTTAAGCGGTAATTTCTTTATATAGACGCTGGCAAGCAGTGCCATCTTCGTGGAACAAGTGACAACGGTGAGCAGGAATACCGATTGAATACGGTTTTGTCGCATCAATGATTAAAGTATCTGGTTGACGGTAGATAATGCTCGCATCTGCTTCTTTAACTTCAAGATAGACTTGAGTCTCATTACCTAATTGTTCTGTTACCAATACACTCCCTATTACTTTTGCGTCCCCTTCTTCTGCGGGTACCAAATGCTCCGGACGAATCCCCAGAGACATGCGAGAGCCTCGTTGTACTGTTGAGCCCTCTACAGGGATCCAGAATGAAGCACCAGAAGTCAGTTGAACTAATACGCGTTGGTCTTCTACTTCTTCAATAAAGACATTAATAAAGTTCATTTTTGGTGAGCCAATAAAGCCAGCAACAAAACGGTTTTTCGGATAATGGTAAAGTTCTAATGGTTTACCTACTTGAGAAACCCATCCCGCATCTAAAACAACGATTTTATCGGCCATGGTCATCGCTTCAATTTGATCATGAGTGACATAGATCATCGTTGAGCCAAGGCGTTTATGAAGTTTTGCAATCTCAATACGCATTTGAACACGAAGTGCTGCATCTAAGTTTGATAGTGGCTCATCTAATAAGAATACATCGGGCTGAGAAACTAACGTACGACCAATGGCAACACGTTGACGTTGCCCACCAGATAAGGCTTTAGGTTTACGTTCTAAAAGAGGTGTCAGTTGTAAAATCTCCGCGGCATGATTGACACGGTTTTCGATTTCAGTTTTATCAGCTTTTGCTAATTTTAATCCAAACGACATATTGTCATGAAGATTTAAATGAGGATAGAGAGCATAAGATTGGAAGACCATACCGACACCGCGTTGCGATGGAGGAATATCATTCATTCTCTTATCACCAATATATAGGTCACCAGACGTGATATCTTCAAGTCCAGCAATACAACGTAATAGCGTTGATTTACCACAGCCTGATGGGCCAACGAATACCACAAACTCGCCTTGTTCAATCTCTAAATCAACATTTTTAGAGATAACTACATCACCATACGCTTTACAGACATTCTTTAGCGTCACATTTGCCATGGGTATTTCCCTCACTCTTCTGCTTTGAACAGGCAGTAAATGATCATTGCAGAGACCGATTTACTACTGTTAATTTTTTTGTTATTACCATTTTTGAGAATATTGCCAATAAAATCAGCTAATTTCATCCTCCTTATTTAGAAAATCGAGGGGATGAGTCACTTTACTCATATATTACCTAATTTACGTAAATTGGTTCATATTTGAGAGTAATTTAGCAGTTCTATGACTATTTAGTCTCATCTTGGTGACGCCTATCACATTTTTATTACTGATCTGAGAGGGAGTAGATGATAGGAGGAGGATGTTGAGTGAAAATTATTAGAAGATAGTAGTACTGAATAGATTCACATTTATATTTAATCATTAATAAGGATTTTTACAATGAAGAGAGTTCTTACAACTGCTGCACTTTGCACCATGGTTGCTTTAGGTTCAGTTAGTGCACATGCTGCAATTGAAGAAGGCCAGTTAACAATCTGGATTAACGGCGACAAAGGTTATAACGGTCTTGCTGAGGTTGGTAAGCAATTTGAAGCCGACACTGGTATTAAAGTGACGGTAGAACATCCTGATAAAATGGAAGAGAAATACCCTCAGCTTGCATCTTCTGGTGATGGTCCTGATATCGTCTTTTGGGCACACGACCGTTTCGGTGGCTATGCAAAAGCCGGTCTTCTTACTGAAATTAAACCTTCTGCAGAGTTTAAAGAGAAGTTCTATGACTTTACTTGGGATTCAGTGAGCTACGAAGGTAAATATATTGGTTATCCAGTCGCAGTTGAAGCACTTTCTCTTATCTATAACAAAGATCTTATAAAGACAGCACCGAAAACATGGGAAGAAGTTGCGGCTTTAGATAAGAAACTGCAAGCCGATGGCAAAAAAGCGATCATGTGGAATCTACAAGAACCGTATTTCACTTGGCCTGTTATTGCCGCTGATGGTGGTTATGCCTTCAAAGCAACAGCAAATGGCTATGATGCAAAAGATGTTGGTGTTGATAACGCCGGCTCTAAGCGTGGTTTAGGTTTTATTGTTGATATGGTTAACAATGGCGTTATCGCTGCAGATACCGATTACTCAATTGCAGAAGCATCATTCAACAAAGGTGAAGTTGCAATGACAATCAATGGTCCATGGTCATGGGGCAATGTAGAGAAAGCGGGTATTAATTATGGTGTAACAACACTACCAACATTAAATGGTTCACCATCTAAGCCTTTCGTTGGTGTATTAAGTGCGGGTATTAGTTCAGCGTCACCAAACCAAGATCTAGCGGTAGAGTTCCTAGAAAACTACCTATTAACAGATAATGGTCTGAAGCAAGTGAATGATGATAAGCCACTAGGCGCGGTTGCACTTAAGTCATACGAAACCGTTTTAGAAAAAGATCCTCGTATTGCAGCAACAATGGCCAATGCTCAAAATGGTGAAATTATGCCAAATATTCCTGAAATGTCAGGTTTCTGGTATGCAGAAAAAGCAGCTATTATTAATGCAGTCAATGGTCGTCAAAGTGTTGATGAAGCACTTGCTACGGCAAAAGAGCGTATTCTTAAGAAATAAAACGATCACATTAGGTTAATTTAACCCTGTGATTTTGGGGCGACTTATTTTCTTTCTTCAAGGTTTAATATTATTTGAAGTGAGCTAGAGGTCGCCCCTAATTTTAATTTAAAGCGAGAAAGGATTTACCGATGAACTCATCACCAGCCTCAGCGTCAAATACAGACCAAGCGTTGAAAAAAAGTAGTCATAAAAATTGGTTGAAATGGGCGACATTAGGTTTGATCAGCATCATTAATGGCTATGCGATCATTCTAATGTATATGCAAGGTGAGTACATATTTGCACTGTTAACTCTTGTGCTAGCCTCTTTAGGCGTTTTTGTTTTTGCTAATAGAAAGACCTACGCTCATCGTTATATTTATCCGGGTGTTGCTGGGATGATTTTGTTCGTTATCTTCCCTCTGGTTTATACAATAGGGTTAGCATTTACTAACTACAGTGGTGCAAACCAACTCAGTTTCGAACGAGCGCAATCGGTCTTCCAACAACAGACTTATCAAGCGGGTAATAGCTTTGGTTTTGACCTTTACCAACAAGGTGACTTAAGCTCGATTGTTATTAAGCAAGGAGATGAGCGCTTTCAAACGGCACCTTTCGCTTTGCATCAGACTCAACCTACTCCTCTAACAACCGAGAAAACCGATCAGCTACAGGGTACTAAAGCACCATTAAAAGTAGTGATTAAAAATCGAAATGCATTAAAAGAGATTACGGTAAAAGGACCAAATAACCACGATTTAGTGATGTCTGGGCTGAGAAAATTCGGTCAAGTAATGCCACTTTATCTATTACAAGATGACAACGAAACGTTTGTTAACCAAAAAAATGGCGAAGTTTTAAAACCAAACTGGGAGACGGGTAATTACCAAGCTTATGAGAATGGTGAATTTGTCGGTAAACCATTAGCCCCAGGTTTTGTCGTTAATATTGGTTGGGAAAACTTTACCCGTATCTTTACCGATCCAGGGATACAAGGGCCTTTCTTTAGTATTTTTGTCTGGACGGTTGTTTTCTCTGCATTAACGGTTGTATTGACGACGATTGTCGGAATGGTGTTAGGCTGTATCGTTCAGTGGGAAGCATTGAAGGGAAAAGCGATCTATCGGGTACTACTTATTTTACCTTATGCGGTGCCTGCGTTTATTTCGATTCTTATCTTTAAAGGCTTATTTAACCAGAGCTTTGGTGAGATAAATCAGTTGTTAGAAGGGATTTTCGGTATTAGCCCAAACTGGTTTACCGATCCCATTCTAGCGAAAACCATGATTGTTGTGGTTAACACATGGTTAGGTTATCCCTACATTATGATCCTATGTATGGGTCTACTTAAGGCGATTCCTGAGGATCTTTATGAAGCCTCTGCAATGGATGGTGCAACCCCATTCCAAAACTTCTTCAAGATCACACTGCCGATGTTAATCAAACCATTAACACCGTTATTAATTGCTAGTTTTGCCTTTAACTTTAATAATTTTGTATTGATTCAGTTATTAACCAATGGGCAGCCAGATATGATTGGTACAAGCACACCGGCGGGTCACACTGATTTATTAGTGAGCTACACCTACCGTATTGCTTTTGAAGGCGGCGGCGGTCAAGACTTTGGTTTAGCTGGTGCAATTGCCGCGATTATCTTCTTATTAGTTGGTGGCTTATCACTGATTAATCTTAAATTTACAAAATTAGACACAGAATAAGGAGCGTTACTATGGCGATGGTGACAGGAAAATCTGAAAGATACCGCTTATTAGCGACGCATGTTGGTTTATGGTGTTTCCTTGCGTTGATCATGTTTCCGTTATTGATGGTGATTGCGATCTCTCTACGAGAAGGTAATTATGCAACGGGTGACATTATTCCAAAAAGCATCTCTTTTGAGCATTGGAAGTTAGCGCTTGGGATGACAGTCACACATGCAGATGGCTCAGTCACACCACCTCCATTCCCCGTTTTATTATGGTTATGGAACTCAGTAAAAGTGGCAGGTTTAACGGCTATTGGTATTGTTGCCCTTTCGACAACTTGTGCGTATGCATTTGCTCGAATGAAATTTGCAGGAAAAGGTTTTATTCTTAAATCAATGCTGATTTTGCAAATGTTCCCTGCTGTTTTAGCATTGGTTGCTCTTTATGCTCTGTTTGATAAGTTAGGCGCTTATATCCCATTCTTGGGTATGAATACTCACGGGGGGGTTATCTTTGCCTATATGGGGGGAATCGCACTTCACGTTTGGACGATTAAAGGCTACTTTGAATCGATTGACCCTTCATTAGAAGAAGCTGCAGCATTGGATGGTGCAACACCATGGCAAGCCTTTAGATTGGTTTTACTGCCATTGTCTGTGCCAATCTTAGCGGTTGTGTTCATCCTTTCATTTATCGCGGCCATTACAGAAGTCCCTGTTGCTTCACTGTTATTGCGTGATGTGAGCTCTTATACCTTAGCGGTTGGGATGCAGCAGTATTTATACCCACAAAACTACTTGTGGGGAGATTTTGCTGCTGCGGCAGTGATGTCAGCATTGCCTATTACCAGTGTTTTCTTATTGGCACAACGTTATTTAGTGGGTGGTTTAACCGCGGGGGGCGTTAAAGGTTAACTTGGGTAGTTTTTAAATCTAAAGAAAGCAGCTTGATATGAGTTATCAAGCTGCTTTTTCGTATAAACTCAGATGAAGTTACTGGCATTGAGCTAAAATAAGTAATTATTGATTAGTTTTATAAAATGGGTAGAATGTCGCAAAAAATAGAAGAGTTAAAAATTTAATAATGAAACCAATTAAAAAGGTCGACCTGATTTTATTCGGTATCACCCTTATCTATATCCTTTCCTTCCCTTTTCCGATTTATAAACCTCTGCTAACAACGTTGGCCTATATCTCGATTTTAGCTTTTTATGTCATTATGGATTCATTCTTTATTTCAATTTTGCAATTTGTGGTTGTATCTGGACGCTTAATCGAAGGTTTAGTGCACTTTCCCAAAATTAACGTTTTAGAGTCACAGTTTACCTTCATTCTTTGTGGGTCCTTTTTTGCTATTGTATTAATAATTGCGACGATTGATAAATATCGAAAGTATCAACAACTCCGCTAACTAAATAGTTGAATAGGGTTAATTGGGCATGTTCTTTTTAACCTTTTTATTATTTAACTTTTTTATACTTCCTCCTCTCTTTATTTCAAGTTCATTTCTATCCCTAAAATAATTGGCGTTGCTAGTAGGCAGCAAGTGAATGAGGCCCCATGAGTATAGGTTACGCTATGATTGGGGCGAGCAAGTGCAGCCATTATTATAAACCTAACCTAGCGACTTCAAGTCTGAAGGGGATATATCACATTAAATAACAGCGAGTTAAGTGATGAGATTAAACTTACATTTTTTGCTCAAGCCTCATTCCATAAAAACCTAGACTATAATGAAATTAACTATCAACTATTTTTATATGTTAGCTCTATTTTTGGATCTAAAGATAAAAAAGAGATGAATCTTTAGAGCTTTTACTCTAAACTGTCTCGGTTATGTTAATCTAATAGGAATAAATGTGAAATCAAAACGTTGGCTGATACCGTTAGGTATTTTATGTAGCACAAGTTTAACTTTTCCTGTATTGGCTAATAGCTTCTCGTTTTCTCAAGCTTGGAGCCAAGTCGCCAATAATAGTGATGCGTTAGCCGCAAAAAGAGCAGGCGTTGAACGTGCGCAAAATATGCAAGATGCAGCATCAGACCTTTATCTTCCCAATATCTCCATTGGTGCTAATTATACTCACTTGCAAAAACCGGTTTCATTAGATGCACAAGATTTAAATTTAGGTGCCTTAGGTGGAGCTCTTGGGATTGCAGGGGGAATACTGTTACTGATTTCACAGACCAAGATATCTTCACCTCATCAATCCGTGCGGTTTGGCCGATTTTTACCGGTGGGCGGATTCTTGCCGCTCAAGATATTGCCGAAAATCAAACCAAAGAAGCCAGTGCAATTTTAGCGATGGAACAGCAGGCGCGTTTCGAAGATCTTAGTAAAGTCTATTTTGGTGTGGTGCTTTCTCAACAGGTAGTAACCACTTACAAAGAAGTCGAAGCCGGTCTAAAAAAACATTTAGACGATGCGAAGAAACTGGAGCAACAAGGCCAAATAGCCAAAGTCGAACGACTCAAAGCCGAGGTCTCTTATGACCAAGCTAAAATTGATCGTCGCAAAGCGGAACGCGGATTAGAGATCGCACAAATCGCATTGACCAACATGTTACAACAGCAAGATCAAGCCGTCCCAACTTCTAGGTTATTCACTAACCCTTCTCTTCCTCCAATGGAAGCTTTCATCGATCAAACGCTAGTATCATACCCAGGTTTAGGTATTCTTGATGCAAAAAAGAAGCAAGCTGAAGGGCTAATAAAAGTAGAAAAAGGCAAATACTATCCTGAGGTTTATCTCTACGGAACGCATGATCTGTATGAAGATGATTCATTAGCGTCGGATATTAAACCTGATTGGGCTGTGGGAGTTGGAGTTAATATTCCTCTTATTGACTCATCTGGCCGTTCTGGAAAAGTTCGTGCCGCTCACAGTGCTGTTTTGCAAGTACAACATTTACGTGCTCAGGCAGAGCGTGATCTCTCTGTTTTAGTGGAAAAAACCTACCGAGAAGCGAAACAATCTAAAGAAGAATTTGATGGCCTAGAGTCGAGTTTAGCCTTGGCCGAAGAAAATGTCCGTCTACGAGTTAAAGGTTTTAGCCAAGGTTTATTTACTTCGTTAGATGTTGTTGATGCAGAGCTATTTTTAGCCAGCGTGAAAACAAAACGTTCAGCAGCCGCGTACCAATATGTCCTCTCTTTAACTCGACTACTGGCTATCAGTGGTGAGATGAATAATTTTAATACTTATCAAAATGAACGTGGAGTTGAGATCACGCTATGAAGTCATCAAATAATAAATTAATCCCAGCAGCAATTATTGCTGTTATTGCGGTGCTGGTTATCTGGCTTGGTTATCAATTTTGGCTTGCCTATCAACCGCAGCCTACTCGTATTCAAGGACAGATTGAAGCTCAACAATACAGTATTTCATCAAAGATCCCCGGTCGTATTGAAGATGTTCTAGTGAAGAAAGGGGATGAAGTTAAACAAGATCAATTAATCTTTACTCTAAATAGCCCTGAAGTGGCGGCAAAACTACAACAAGCTAAAGCAGGACAACAAGCTGCGGGTGCATTAGCTCAAGAGGCCAATAATGGTGCTCGTGTTCAACAAATTTCTGCAGCAGAAGATCAATGGCAAAAAGCCAAAGCAGCTGCAGCATTATGGGATAAAACCTATAAGCGTATCAGTAACCTTTATAACGACGGTGTCGTGGCTGAGCAGAAGAGTGATGAGGCTTATACTCAATGGCAAGCAGCTAAATATACAGAGCAAGCGGCTTATCAAATGTATCAAATGGCGAAAGAGGGCGCACGTCAAGAGACTAAAGTGGCAGCACAGGGTAAAGCGAATATGGCTGCAGGAGCCGTTGCTGAAGTTGAAGCTTATGTCGCTGAAACAAAAATTATGAGTCATTACAATGGTGAAGTGTCTCAAGTTTTACTTCATGCTGGGGAGCTAGCACCACAAGGATTCCCTGTTGTGACGGTGATTGATATGGGGCGAGCTTGGGCGGTTTTCCATATTCGTGAAGATAACCTGAAAAACTTCAATAAAGGGATGACTTTTAGCGCCAAAATCCCCGCTTTAGGCGAAAAGAGCCATCAATTTACAGTGAGACATGTTGCGGTAATGGGCGATTTTGCGACATGGCGCGCAACGGATACCAGAAAAGGCTTCGATATGCGAACTTTTCAGATTGAAGCTGACCCTGTACAACCGATTGCAGGTTTACGTGTCGGTATGAGTGTTCTGGTTGATTAATGGCTAGATCATTAACTCAACGATGGAAAAAAGAGTGGTCGCTTATCTGGTATGATAAGTGGTTACTGACTACGGTATCGATTACGCCTATTCTGCTTTTTGTTTTGATAGCGGCGATATTTCAAGCCAGCTTTGCGCGAGATTTACCTATTGGTGTGGTCGATCTCGATCATAGTGAATTATCTCGAGCCTTAACGCGTCAATATGATATGAGCCCAACTTTGGAGGTGACGCAAAGCTTCTCTTCTGTCAAAGAAGGGGTTGATGCAATGCGTAATAGTCAGATTTATGGTCTGGTTGTTTTACCCTTTCAAATGGAAAAAGAGGCGTTAGAAGGGCTCTCTCCTGAAGTGACGGGCTTTTATAACAGTCAGTTTATCTTGATGGGGAAGTTGGTTAATTCAGCACTTCAGACCGCTCATGGCACGTTTGATGCGGGTGTTGGGGTATTAAAGAATCTGGCATTAGGTGAAAGTGCCATCCCGTTGGCGTTTGCAAAGGCGGTTCCAGTACAAAGCCAGATCTCTGCGCTCTACAATAGCAGTACCGATTATGCACAGTTTTTAGTTTCTGCTGCGATACCGGCAACTTGGCAGATTATTATCGTTATCTCGATGATCCTCTCTTTGATTACTCAACACCGCAGTCGACAGTATGACTTCTCTGATCAACCGAATAATCAATTTCATGGTCTACATCAGTGGATGAATGGGCAACCGATTGCTGCATTAGTGATTAAAAGCTTAGTACTTCAAATTCCAATGATGTTATTAGGGCTGGGATTTCTATTCTATTTCTATATCTGGTTAGGTTGGCCGATGCACGGTAGTTGGGCGATTTTGATTATCTCTCAATGGTTAATGGTATTGGCATGTCAGGCAATGGGGGCATTTTTCTACTTTGTTGCTATGGAACCTGCCCGAGCATTTAGTGTTGCCGCTGCGTATACCGCGCCAAGTTTTGCCTTTATTGGCATAACCTTTCCTGCAACAGATATGCCGAGTTTAGGATTATTTTGGCGTTCTATTTTACCGGTGAGTCACTATATTAAGATGCAAGTGGTTGAGAGTAGTTACGGTGGTTCATTGACCTTATTAAAACCTGAATTCTTGGCATTTGGTCTGTTTTTATTGGTGTTTGTGTTTGTGATCATATTGATGAAAAAAAGAGATAAGCAGTTTTCTGAGCAGATTAAGCGTGATCAACTACAGGTTAGCCAACAACAACAGGTTAGCCAAGAAGCGGTTAGTCAACAACAAAGCAGTCATCAGGAGATGGTATGAGTTGGTTAGCACTTTTTAAAGCGGAATTTAAAGCCATCTTAACCAATCCTGCAATTGTGATTACGGTATTTGGTGGGATTGTTTTTTACTCTTTCCTCTATCCATTGCCGTATTCAAATCAGTTACCAAGAGAGCAGAAAATTGTGGTGGTTAACTTAGATCATAGTCAATTAAGCAGAAAGATTGAGTTTATGGTCGATGCGACACCACAGGTCAAAATTGCGGGTTATGCGAATTCAATTGCCGAAGCAGAACAGAGGATCAAGGAAGGAGAAGTCTCGGGTTTTTTGCAGATCCCAGCTGATTTTTATCGTGATTTATTACAAGGTCGTAGCCCTACACTCTCTTATGGTGGAGATGCCTCTTACTTTTTAGTTTATGGAACCATCGCGGAAGGGGTTGCAACGGTAAGTGGTACTTTAGGGGCGGAGGTCAAGGTTTCACAACTTTTGATTTCTGGTCAAGCTCTACCGTTAGCCAGTAAGCAATACAATACCGTTAGACTCTCAACACAACCCGTTTTTAATCCAACGATGGGGTATATCAACTATGTTGTGCCAGCGGTTTTTGTTTTGATCTTACATCAAACATTATTAATTGGGGCGGGAATTTTAGGGGCGACGCAGAGTGAGCGTTATGTTGACGATAAAAAAAATGGGGTTCAAAATCAAGTGCACTATTGGTTAACGACCTCTCCGTTAAAATTGTTGACGGTAAGAGTGATAACGTTTTCTCTGCTTTATGTTCCGTTGGTGATGTATTATTTTGGTTTTAGCTTTAATTATTATGGAATAAGTCGCTTAGCTTCGATGACTTCATTGTGGGCATTAATTATTCCGTTTTTAATTTCCGTTGCTTCTTTAGGGGTGGTGATTGGTCAGCTTGTTCCTCGACGTGAACTTGCTACGCTAGTGGTGCTGGTGGCGTCATTGCCATTGGTCTTTAGTGCAGGGTTTATTTGGCCGACAACCGCAATGCCAGTGTGGATTAATTGGCTAGCACAGTGGGCACCATCAACGGCTGGAATACAAGGTTTTGTTCAGATGAATCAAATGGGCGCAAGCTTGTATCAAGTTGCAGATAAGTGGCAGCAGCTTTGGGTATTGTCGCTGCTATACTTTATCTTAGCTTGGTGGTTATTGATCCGTCGCCAACAAAAAGTCTTAGCTTAAAGGAGTGAATTGATGCTGAAAAACAGTAAAGATAAGTGTGGTTGGAAAGCTTGTTGTCAAACGGGGGGATTGTTAATTGCAATACTGTCCTCTTTCTCTTTGTCAGCCGCAATTATCTCAACCCAACCGGCAACAGAGTTAAAGCTAGAAACCAATGGTGATGCAGGATTAAGAGTCTGTTATTTTGATGGCAAGAGTTATTCTTTAGGGGCGGTTATTCAAGTTGAAAAGATTTTATTACAGTGTGTAGAAGCAAACAGTAATGAAAGTAATGGGGCATTAAAATGGCAAAAACTTTCAGATCAATAGCTTAAGAAACTTAGTGAGATCTGTGCAACGTTTTGTTAACTTTTTAACTATTTTTTCTTGCTAAATAACGGATGCTAGGCCATAGTTAATACAAGCTTAATCAACAACCAAACACCCGAAGATAACCCATAACCTTCATGGAGGATTGTAACAAGTTATGGTTTGTGAGTAAGTGCTATCGTTACATTGTTTTACTGATGAACGAATGAATGTTGAGCGATGCGTCACCGCATTTATAGATGAGAGCTCTAAGAGACTAGTACAGTCAGAGCTACGCCTTATCCCGACGTAGAGGGAAGCGGAGTAAGAAGCAAGGACTCAACCTGAGAATATCGTTGAAAATTGTTAAATGAAGTCAATTTGTAAGTGTACTAATTAATGTAAAGTTTTTAATAAACTTTAAGTGACAGCTACAAACAAAATGCTTTATATCTGAAAAACTTCTGCCGCGCTTCCTGCGCGGCATTTTCGTATTTATAGCTCAATAAATTTTTATTAGTCAATGAGCTATCTAAGATTTGTCTTCTATACCCTTCAATTACTTTGGGTATAGTATGAAGATTAAATTCTAAATATTCGAGAGCGATATTAACGATTAACAGATAGTTCCTGAACCAAATGTAATATCATTTTCATTATCGATAACCGCTTGAGCTGCAACGGCTAACCCTTCTGCAATCACTTTTAGGCTCATGCTTGGGCGATCACCGGCTACCGCTTGCTCTGGTAATAATGGGATATGAATAAAACCGTGACGAATATTGGTTTTTGCTAGTTGATGCTGAACACCAAAGAACAAGTGGTTACATACGAAAGTCCCTGCGCTGTTAGAAACTTGAGCGGGAATACCTTGCTCTTGCATCGCCTTTACCATCGCTTTGATAGGCAGAGTTGAGAAGTAAGCATCGGGAGCATCTTGATAAACGGGCTCATCAACCACCTGAATTCCACCATTATCAGGAATGCGGAAATCATCCATATTGATGGCAACACGCTCAGGTGTAATACCCGCACGACCAGCCGCTTGCCCAACGGTAATTACAACATCTGGCTGGTGCTTTTCAACCGCAGCCATAACCGCATCAATAGCTTCATAACGAACAACAGGAACTTGACAGATCACGATTTCACCGCCATTTAACTGACGACCTTCAATCAATTTAACGGCTTCTAATGCGGGGTTTATTTTGTCGCCACCAAAAGGTTCGAAACCAGTAATAAGTATTTTTTTCATGTTAATTCCTTAGATCTTTTAAGATGGTGACATTAAGCAGACTTATCTACTTAATGTCACCATATTGTATTTAAGAGCCTTGAGTTTGAGAGCTAGAGTTAATAGAGATTAAAACGCTAAGTTGTACATTAGAAGCGTGTTAATCACTAGCATAATTAATCCAGGTAATAACTGAGTTAAAATAACTAGGTTTTTGTTCTCTAATTCAAGAAGTGCAGCAGGTACAACGTTAAAGTTTGCCGCCATTGGAGTCATCAATGTGCCACAGTATCCAGAAAGCATACCTAATACGCCGATAATCGCAGGGTTACCGTTTTGAGCAATAATAAGTAGTGGCAGACCAATACCCGTTGTAATTACCGCAAATGCAGCAAAAGCATTACCCATCACAATAGTAAATAGTGCCATACCACAAGTATAAGCCATCACATAAAGGAATAAGCTTCCTTCAGGAACAAACTCTTTAACGATTTGAGAGACGGTTTCACCCACTCCAGCTTGACCAAATAAGTAACCTAGCGCAGCTAAGAACTGAGATAAAATAGCAGCCCAACCGATGGTATCAATTAGACGACGACCTTCATTGATACTCTGTTTTGCTGACGATTTAGTTAAGATAACCGCAACAATTAATGCTAATGCTGAGCTTAAACCTAAACCAATTAGCGCACTTGTTCCCGTGATTTGATTCCAAAGAATGGTCCCTACAGGCACGATTGCAGCTGGAATAAATAACTGGTTTTTTAGTGATGCAGCTTGCTCTTTTCTAAAATCAGTATTGGTCGTGTTATATGAGCCAATGCCCATAAAACCAGCGGCAGCAATAAAGGTCAATGCTAAAACCATTAGGCCAGTTAACCAATCTGGAATGATTTTGCCTAAACTGAAGGTTAAACCATAAATTAACCAGAATGCGCCGGTACCGATTCGTTTGCTGTTACCTTTATCGGTAAATGTTTGAACCGAAAATGCAATTAGCAACAATCCGGTTGCTTGATAGATATACTCTAACATCAAAAATTCCCTTACTTATTCTTATTGTTTTTATTTAATTTGTAGTCATAAATTTTGCACATAATGATAAACAAAATAAATGAAGCTATTGCGGTAGGGAGTGCCCAGATATACATATCATTTAACTTTACGTCAAAACCGTTATCAGATAACACCCCTTTAATTAGCAATAGACCACCAGCACCAATGAATAGTAACTGACTAAAGAAGTTACCAAAGTTTTCTGATGCTGCAGATAAAGCTTTAAGCTTCTGCTTTTCATTGTTTGTTAAAGGTGCACGATCTTTTTCTGCTGCGGCTTCTGCCATAGGTGCAACAAGTGGGCGAATCATAGAAGGGTGACCACCTAGGTTTAAGCCAAATGCATTTGTGACTTTACGCAGTAGTAGATAGCTTAAGATAACTTTACCTGCAGAGGCTTTTTTGATCGAACCAATTAATGTTTCAGCTCGTTCGCGTAGACCATAACGTTCAAGTACACCAATCATCGGAAGTACAAGAATGAAAAGTGACATATAACGGTTCTTAGTAAAAGAAGCACCTAGAATGGATAAAATTTCCATCATCGGGATTTTTGCCACTAAGCCTGTAACAATACCCGCGGTCAAAATAACTAATAAAGTGTTTAGGCGTAAGGCTAGGCCTACAGTAATTATTGCGATACCAATCAATGGCCATAGATCAATCATGTGTGTGTCCATATTATAATGATTTCTTATTAAGGATTAGATAAATAGCATGATGGGAAATAAATGACAATAATTAATCATTATGACATTTAGAGGTGAATTGTTTGGTTAGTTAGATGTTAATAACAATATTTCAAGATAAATAACTAATAAATAATAGAAAAGGGAAAGTAAAAAACTTTCCCTTTACGATTATATAACACTCAATGCGGTAGTTTGATTGATGGTTTATTGTGCAGCGATAGTATGGGTAATTGAATAGTTATTCTATATTATCGCTTGTTTCTCAAATAACGTTTTCTGCGTTCAATTTTCTTTTGTGCTTTCTCTTCTGCTTTTTTTGTCTCTTCAATTTCAACTTCAACTAATTCTTCGGTGATCATTTCTGGACGTTCCATGGTGATCTGACCAAGGATACCGTTGCGAAGTTCATTGATTAAAATTTCAGACGCTTTATGAAGATCAACTCGACCACCTGCTCGTAAACAACCTCTTTTTTCACCAATCGCTTCCATTAACTCTAAATCTGATTCAGGCAAATCATCAAGGTTATAACGTGCTTGTAGTCTTTCTGGATAGTACTTAGCAAGATATTCGACCGTATAGAAAGCAACTTCATCGTATTCCATCGCGGTATCTTTTACCGCGCCTGTTGCTGCTAGACGGAAACCACTGTGCGGATTTTCTACTTTCGGCCATAAAATCCCAGGAGTATCAGATAATACAATCCCATTTTGTAGATTAATACGTTGTTGTTGACGTGTTACCGCTGGCTGGTTGCCGGTTTTTGCCACTGCTCGACCCGCTAATGAATTGATAATGGTCGACTTACCTACGTTAGGTATTCCCATGATCATTGTTCTAATATTTTTACCCATATCTTCGCGGTGAGGGGCGAGTTTACGACAAAGCTCTGTGATTCTTAGTACTTCATTATGGTTTTCTGTCGTGATTGCAATGGCTTTTACACCTTGCTCTTTTTCAAGGTGGGCAATCCATAACTCGGTCAACTCAGGATCGGCTAAATCACGTTTATTAAGAACTTTGACACAAGGCTTATCTTTTCTTAAGTGTGAAATCATTGGATTTTCACTACTAAAAGGAATTCGGGCATCCAAGACTTCAATAATCACATCGACTTTTGGGATGACTTCTTCAATCTCTTTGCGAGCCTTATGCATATGGCCTGGAAACCATTGAATTGTATTGTTAACCATTTGAAAAATAAGCCTCTTCTATTTTTGTTTAGCTTGCAGGGTACCAAAATTAAATTAGAAAAATTAATTTTGGCCAACAAATCGTCACAATTACGACCAACAAACTTTATGCTATTGCTTAATGTTAGCATTATATACTTAAAGTAATTGTAGTTGCTAGTAAACGTCAAATGAGAAAGGTTCATTAATATAGATGCTCTATAATTGAGGTGAATGAACGTAGTCAACAACCTAACGACTTCAATTATTTTATGTAGCTATGCTTTATTAATATTCAGTTCATTTTAATGTTCGCCCTATCATTGAGTTAATCTGAATTTTTATTGCAAAAAAGGTAGAAAAATATATAGTATTATATGATTGGTGAAGTGGACATAATATGACATTACAGAAAAAAGAATCAAAAGCATCATTAAACATTAAGGTTTCATCGAGCTTAGATCTTCGTTTAAAAAGAGCGAGAAAAATAGCTCGTGAGCAGGGATTTATGTTCAACGTATCTCAAGAAGTTGAAAAATTTCTTGAGAAGAAAGTTAAGGAAGTCGAACGTCAATTATCCATAGATGAGGAGATTAAAAGTAATCTAGAGGCACTTGGAGGGTTAAAAATGGAGAAGTTAATGAAATCTACGGACTAAGCTTGGTTGCGTTAGATTATATAAAAAATGAACTTTAGATTTATAAGGAGATGAATGATGGGAACAGTTATTGGATTATTAATTTTGGCTTTGATAGATGTACAGTTAAAACGCAAAACAGGACTGCATATGCATCAATGGATTGCTCAAAAATATAGTGATTATCTAAAAAACAAAAAAAGATCTTGATGAGTTACTCGGTTGTTGGCTGCGGTCATCTATCCTTAAAATATTTTCAATCTTGATGGTTAATATTGTTGTGATCAATTTATATATACCTAAAATAATTGGCGTTGTTAATCGGTGGCAAGGTGAGTGAGGCCCCATGAGTATAGATGTATTATATGATTTTGGGCGAATAAGCGTAGCCAACAACCTAGCGACTTCAAGTCTGAAGAGTATAAACCTATGCGTTTCATACTAGATTTACAACCATTATTTTTAGATATTTTATTGTCAATGAATGACCAATTCTAGGTAAGAGGTAGGGGTTACTAAGCGCCTATTATTGTTATTTCAATATAGGTAGCGTTGTTTTTATTCTAGTCATTTCAGGATACTGATAATTTAATTTATGATCTTCATTATGGTAATAAAGACAGAATTTGAGCTTGGTTTTATATAATTAAAAGTAGAGTTCGACTAAAATTTTCAACTCAAATATGAAATTTAAGTTTGAAGTATTATAATAAATGGCTGTTAATTTTGTAACTTTTAGTTACATACTGACGTGTAATTTTGGGTCTAAAAAGCATGAAAATTGATTTATATCAAAGAAAAGGTCGGTGAAATCATCTGAATCACAACATTTGTAAAAAGCCTCCATATTTAATCCCTGCCTGTAACCACAGAAAAAACCTACAAATTCCATCCTTGTTTAACAAAATACCTACTGGTAGGCTATCTTTTCACGACCAATTGTAACAAAGTGTAAAATTTAGTTATATTTTATTGGAAGTGTTGGGCTCCCTAGTGATTTTAGTTAACAACACTATGCCATTGGGGGTATTTTATATGTTTGTTATATCTATCAAAGATGAACAATGAAAATTGCTGGAACAATGAATGGAACATACAAATTATGTACGTGCCTCAATTAGAGCTGCAATAATTGGCTCAGTAACCTTGCTTTCAGGGTGTCAATTTACCGTATTAGATCCAAAAGGGTATGTTGGCGATGAGATAAAAGAACTTATTATCACTGCATTACTACTAATGCTAATTGTGGTAATTCCTGTGATTTTAATGACGATCTATTTTGCCTACAAATATAGAGCATCAAATCAAGGTGAAGAATACCTTCCTGAGTGGTCTCACTCAAATAAGATTGAAGCAGCTGTTTGGGCGGTTCCTATCGTCATTATTGCAATACTAGGAACAATTACTTGGAAGTCGACACATGCCTTAGAACCATCTCGACCTCTTGATAATAAAACTAAGGCGATGACGATTGAGGTAGTTGCGCTGGATTGGAAATGGCTATTTATTTATCCAGACCAGAATATTGCAACGATCAATCATGTGGTTATTCCTAAAGATGTGCCCATTGAATTTAAGATCACCTCAAATACTGTCATGAACTCATTTTTTATTCCTGCGTTAGGTAGTCAAATTTATGCGATGCCTGGAATGACAACGAAATTAAACCTTATTGCTAATCATACAGGGGATTTTAAAGGGATCTCTGCTAGTTATAGCGGTAAAGGTTTTTCTAAGATGAAGTTTACAGCAACAGCAGTAGCAGATAAGCAAGCATTCTCACAATGGGTTAATTCAGTAAAAGAAAGTCCGAAGAATTTAGATTCTTGGAACCGATACTGTGCATTGGCTCAACCAACTGAAGATGTGCCAGTTTCTTATTATTCTCATGTAATGGATGGCTTATTTAAAGCTGCAATTATGCAACATCCTGGCGCAATGATGAGTGACAGTAAAGATATGCACTCATTTAAACCTTGCCTTGTGCAACTAAATAACTAAGGTTTTTCTATGTTTGGACGACTCTCGTTAGATTCTATTCCGTACCATGAACCAATTTTGATCGGCACCTTTTTAGCTGTTTTATTGGGTGGAATAGTGTTACTTGGCTTAATTACAAAAGCCGGAAAGTGGCAGTACTTATGGTCTGAATGGTTCTGTACTGTTGATCATAAAAAAATAGGCATTATGTACATCATCGTCGCTTTTGTGATGCTGCTACGTGGTTTTTCTGATGCAATTATGATGCGAACTCAGCAATTTATCTCATCCATGGGAGAGCCTGGTTTCTTACCACCTCACCATTATGATCAGGTATTTACTGCACATGGCGTTATCATGATTTTCTTTGTTGCGATGCCATTGGTTATTGGTCTGATGAATATCATTATACCGCTTCAAATTGGTGCTCGTGATGTCGCTTTCCCATTTTTAAATAACGTCAGTTTTTGGTTATTTATTGTTGGGGTGATACTGACCATGCTTTCTCTATTTGTCGGAGAATATGGACGCACAGGTTGGTTAGCATATCCACCATTGTCTGGTATAAAAGCTAGCCCCGGGGTTGGTGTTGATTATTGGATTTGGGGCCTACAACTTTCAGGTATTGGTACCACACTTTCTGGTGTTAACTTCTTTGTGACCATATTGAAGATGCGTATGCCTTCTATGCCGATGATGAAGATGCCTGTTTTCACTTGGGCTTCATTGTGTGCCAATGTTTTGATTATTATCTCATTTCCTATCCTTACTGTGACGATTGCTCTTTTAACTTTAGATCGTTATTTAGGAATGCATTTTTTCACCAATGATATGGGTGGAAACATGATGATGTATATCAATCTAATTTGGGCATGGGGTCATCCAGAAGTTTACATTCTAGTTTTACCTGTATTTGGTGTTTTCTCTGAAGTAACAGCCACATTTAGCCGTAAAAAGCTATTTGGTTATAAATCACTGGTTTGGGCAACGATTGTTATTACTATTTTAGCCTTCATTGTTTGGTTACATCACTTCTTTACAATGGGTGCTGGCGGAAATGTAAATGCCTTCTTTGGTATCGCGACAATGGTTATCTCGATTCCAACTGGTGTGAAAATTTTCAACTGGTTATTTACCATGTACAAAGGTCGAATTTCATTCACTTTGCCAATGAGATGGACACTGGGCTTCTTAATTGTCTTTACTGTGGGCGGAATGACAGGCGTGCTGCTTGCCGTACCAGGAGCTGATTTTGTACTACATAACTCAGTGTTTTTAATTGCACATTTCCATAATGTCATCATTGGTGGTGTTGTGTTCGGTTGTTTTGCTGCGATGAGTTATTGGTGGCCTAAAGCGACGGGTTTTATGCTTAATGAAAAATGGGGTATTCGTGCATTTTATTGTTGGTTAATTGGTTTTATGTTGGCGTTCTTGCCTCTATATGCTCTAGGGTTTATGGGAATGACTCGTCGATTAAGTCTTGATATTGACCAAGATTATCATCCTCTCCTAACGGTTGCTGCATTTGGTAGTGCAGTTATTGCGGCAGGTATTGCGTGTCAACTTATTCAGATTTACGTCAGTATTCGTGACCGCAATGAAAATTGTGATACGACGGGTGATCCGTGGGATGCACGTACGTTTGAGTGGTCTATGTCTTCACCACCCCCGTTCTATAATTTTGCACACCTACCAGAGGGTGGAGAAGAGTTAGACGCTTATTGGTATCAGAAACAACGTGCCAAAGAGAGTGAAAAATTAGGCAAAGAAAAAGAGAAACGTCCTTTCTCTCCCATTCATATGCCTAAAGATACACCGACGGGTGTTTACATAGCCGTTTTTGCTCTACTCTTTGGTTTTGCGATGATTTGGTATATTTGGTGGTTAGCTGCAGTTTCATTTGTTGGCGCAATCGTGACAATTATTAAGCATAGCTTTAACGAAGATATTGATTATTACGTTCCTGTTGATGAAATTGAGCGAATTGAAAATGAATATCAACAAATTAAACAATCGTCTACCACTAAGCAGAGATAAGGAATTTATTGATGCAAAATAATATAAATAACCAAAACGAGCATGCTCATCATGATAGTGGGGATATGAAGTTATTTGGTTTTTGGATCTACTTAATGAGTGATTGTGTGTTGTTTGCCAGTCTCTTTGCAGCATATGCGGTCTTAATGACAGCATATGCAGGTGGGCCAACAGGACATGATATTTTTGAACTTGATTTTGTCTTTGCTGAAACAATGCTGTTATTAGTCAGCAGTCTTACTTTTGGTTTGAGCATGATCTCGATGAGGAAGAAGGATCTCTCTGCCGTTAAGAAGTGGTTATTAGTCACTTTTGTTCTAGGTTTTTGCTTTATCTTAATGGAGATGTATGAATTTCACCATCTTATTGACGCAGGATATGGCCCAGATCGCAGTGCGTTTCTATCAGCCTTCTTTACGTTAGTTGGGACCCATGGTGCACACGTCACGTTTGGTCTGATTTGGTTAGCTGTCTGTTATTATCAGCTTTCTACAAAAGGATTAACACCGTTGATGGAAACTCGCTTAAAGTGTTTAAGTCTTTTTTGGCACTTCTTAGATATTGTTTGGATTTGTGTTTTCACCGTTGTTTATTTATTGGGAGTATCAATATGAGTGAGCATAATGTGACTATAAGAGATTATGTCAGTGGTTTTATATTGGCATTAATATTAACAGCACTCCCTTTTTACTTAGTTGAGTTTAGTGATTTACCTATATCTACCATATTTACGGTAATTTTTATCTGTGCAATTATTCAGGTCGTTGTTCACTTTAAATATTTCCTTCATATGCAAATTAAAACAGAGCAGGGAAAGTGGGATATGCTTTCTCTTGTCTTCACTAGTATTGTGGCATTTATTGTTATTGGGGGATCAATATGGATCATTATTAACCTCAATAATAATATGATGATGTAGGTATGTTTAATGATTAAGAGATACATATTGCTGGCTAAACCAGGCATTATTATCGGAAACTTAATCGCAGTGGTAGCGGGGTTTTTCCTCGCTGCTCACTCAAATGAGTATTCGATTCTTAGTTTAATTTATGCCATGTTAGGAAGTGGGCTAGTTATTGGCTCGGCTTGTGTGGCAAATAATATTTTTGACAGTGATATTGATGGGAAAATGTCACGCACTAAAAATAGAGACTTAGTTCAGAGCACGATTAATATCAATGTAGCCTTTACATACACAATTTTTTTATTAATCGCCGGCTCAACGGTTCTTTATTTTTTAGTTAATCCTTTAGCTACGATCTTAGGATTATTAGGGTATATATTTTATGTATTCTTTTATACCATGTGGTACAAAAGGACCTCTATTTACGGCACAGTAGTTGGTAGCATTTCAGGTGCGATTCCTCCAATTATTGGATATGCTGCTGTGACAAATGCGATAACATTAGAAGCAGTGATATTATTTCTAATTTTTACTGTTTGGCAGATGCCTCACTCTTATGCTATTTCAACGTTTAGAGTTAAAGATTATATTGAAGCAAATATTCCTGTGTTTCCTGCAAAGACGGGCTTATTAAAAACACAAAAGCATATTCAGTATTATACACTGGCTTTTTGCTCATTAATTATTATGCTCTATTTTGTTTCGGATTTGAGTTTAGGGTATTTAATATTAATGTCGGTGCTGTCTGTATATTGGGCTAGAGTTGCGTACCAACATGTCGATTATGGTAATTATATCCCATGGTCAAAATCTATTTTTAAGATTTCATTGGTCATTGTGATGGCGATGAGTGGATTGTTTACATTTGAGACCCTTATTGCCTGATATACCCTTCATACTTGAAGTTGCTAGGTTGTTGGCATCGTTTGTTCATCTCAGTTATATAGAATCTCTATATTAATTGGGAGCTCACTCGCTTGCCATTTACTAGTAACTTCAATTATTTTAGGTATATACTGTCTTTAATCGGATTAAAACAATTAATTAAAAATGGGATAAGATATATATGAATAACGATTGGAATGTGGCAACAAATATCCCTGACTCAATTGTTGAGTTTTTAAATAAAGAACACATTTTAACGTTAACCGCCCAATTTAATGATGAAGTATGGCCAGCAACCTGTTTTTATGTTTTTGACCAGCTGAATCAAAGCCTAATTATTATGACCAGTTTATCGACTCAACATGGTGATATGATGGTCGAAAACCCTGAAATTGTGGGCACTATTTCAACCTATACCAAAAGTATCAGCTCAATTCAGGGGGTTCAGTATAGAGCGACTGCCGTGATGCTCGATGGTGAGGAAGAAAAAAAGCCAAAAAGCAGTATGTTTTAGCTTTTCCTATTGCCAAAGTGATGAGTACTCAGATTTGGCGTCTTGAGTTAAACCAGATAAAAATGACCAGCAATAAAATGGGCTTCGCTAAAAAGGTGTGTTGGCAGAAGAGTTAATTTCTTTTCATAAACGTTGATCCTATGAATAGCAATAACCTAATTTTCGAACTAGTTGAGAATCACACCATAATATACCCTTCATACTTGAAGTCGCTAGGTTGTTCGCTACGTTCGTTCGCCCCAGTCATATAGTACATCTATACTCATGGGGCCTCACTCACTTGCCGCCTACTAGCAACACCAATTATTTTGAGTATAGAACAGTCCCTATTATGGTGTGATTTTTTATTTGGCTTGATTTTACCCTTCTTTCTTGACGTTGCTAGGTGCTAGCTTTTATCTTTTACGTCAATATCTTCAACTATAAGCTCTTTAAACCCCACTTTTGAGCCGTTTGATCAAAGAACCCTTGTGCTTTCTTTAATTCAACCCAGTGATTGACGTAATTTATCCAGACTTGGTCTTTTTGAGGCAAAAGCATAGAGATAGGTGTTGGCTTTCTTGGTTTCTCTACAGGCACGACGGCAAGTTGTTTAAATTTCATGGTCAATGTTGCAGCTTCAACATTAGACGTGACAGATACATCAGCTCGTCTTGCTAGCAATTCTTGGAAATCTCTCGCAGGGGCTTCAATGACAATATGTTCTGCATCAGGAAAGAACTCTTTGACCATTCTTTCTTGTACCGTGCCTAATGTCGCAGCGACTTTAATGTCAGGCTGATTAAAATCTTCCCAATCTGAATATTTTGCTAAGTTCTTTTTTTGTACGACAGGAACAAAAGCTAAGTTGAAATAGGGCTGGCTATATCCCGCTACTTTTGCTCGTGACATATTTAAAGAGGCACTTCCAGTAATATCATATTTATTGGCAGTAATACCGTTAACTAAGGTTTTCCAGTCGGCAGCTACATATTCTACTTTTACCCCTAAATCTTTCGCTAACTCTGTTGTTACGTCGATATCAAACCCACGATAACTATTAGTTGCCGGATTTTTCATGGTCATTGGGTTCCAATCTCCTGTCGTCCCAACGCGTAAAACACCGCTATTTAATATCTCTTGTAATCGACTATTGTCAGCATAAACCTGACTAATAGAGAGGAGAGATAAGAGTATAGAAAGTAATATTTTTTTCATCATAAATCCTTTTAAATATAAGTACCTATTATAGTCTATACTATAAATTATAATAACTTAGGACACTTTATTGCTATGGACAGGCTACAACTCTTTTTTCGAACATCTATTGTTCTATTATTGACCTCTTTGATGGCTGGTTGTTCAAGTTATGAATGGGGTTGGTATGTTCTAGATCCAAGAACAGAGCAGGGCTTAATTAATGTTATATTTTTAACTCAAGGTTTTACCGATACGATATCAGTCTCATTGCTTAGTATGTTTTTTGCGATGTTTATCGGTTTATTGGTCACTTTTCCAGCGCTCTCTCATCGACCTTGGCTTCGAGCGATTAATCGGGTATACGTTGAAGTGATCCGATCCATTCCTGTTTTGGTGTTGCTGTTATGGGTTTATTATGGGATGCCAACTTTGATGGATATTAGTTTGAATCACTTCTGGGCTGGGGTGATTGCATTAAGCTTGGCTGAAAGTGCGTTTATGGCGGAAGTTTTTCGCGGTGGGATACAATCTATCGATAAGGGACAGCATGAAGCTTCTCAGGCGTTGGGATTAAATTATTGGAAGACGATGCGCCATATTATTTTGCCGCAAGCGTTTAGACAAATGTTACCTCCATTAGGCAATCAATTTGTTTATATTCTTAAGATGTCGTCATTAGTCAGTGTTATTGGTTTAAGTGATTTAACCCGACGAGCCAATGAATTAGTGGTTAATGAGTATTTACCTTTAGAAATTTATACTTTTCTAGTTGTTGAATATTTAGTGTTGATTTTAATTGTTTCACAAGGCGTGAGATGGTTAGAGAAACGTCAGTTTAACTATGGTTAATATTGGTATATCACCATTAAAAAAACGCACGCTTTTAATCTTTGAATTAAAGGTGTGCGTTTTTTATATTATTGCTTACTTACCAAAGCCGCTCATTATGCGTTTTCTATTTTTTCAGCAGCAAAGAGTTCTTTAGGATTAACTAACTCTTGTTGTGCAGCAATAGTTTGTAATTCCCATTCGCCACGATTCTGAGTCTCTTTCAATACACCGTAAGCAGCATTATGACAGTGTTCAAAAGCTTGACGCGGTGTCCCGCCTTTTAGGATTGCACCGGTAAATAGTGATGAAATTAAATCACCTACGCCAACGGGTGCCTTATCAAATTCTAAATGTGGGCGTTGAGCAATATAGCAACCTTCTTCTGTCGCTAGCATCATCGAGAACTGCTCTTGAGAGATACAGTAAAGATGTTTCACTAAAACAATTTTTGGACCTTTTGCTAGGGCTTTTTTACATGCCACGACAGCATCTTCAAGACTATTGATTTCCATCTCGGCAAATTGGCTTAATTCAAACTGGTTAGGTACGATGACATCAGCAATAGGCATGACTTTAGTGAGTAAATTTTCTGCGATACCAGGGGCAACGATACACCCTTTATCAGGTGCTCCCATCACTGGATCACAAACATATAGCGCATCAGGATTTAAAGCTTTGACTTTGTTAACGGTATCGACAATAACTAAACACTGTTCAGCACTGCCTTGGTAGCCTGTCAGTACGGCCTGACAGTCTGTAAGCTTACCTATGTTATCAATCCCTTTTACCAATTCTTCGGTATCTGTCGCCGTAAATGCTTTCCCAGTCCAACCTTCACTGTATTGAGTGTGATTTGAAAACTGAACTGTGTGAATAGGCCAAACTTCAAAGCCCATTCTTTGTAAAGGAAAGACTGCAGAGCTATTGCCGGCATGGCCATATACCACATGGGATTGAATAGATAAAATTCCTTTCATGATTTCTTCTCCACACTTAATTCTTATTATTGATTATACCTAGCAACTTTAAGTAAGAAGGGTATATAAACTAATCGCATTTCATTGTTGTATGATTCGAACACAGTTATTATCCAAATGCAATCATGTGGATCAGGATCTAAAGATATTCTTTAAATCATTGAAGAAAAGATAGTTTTATTTGCTTAAAAACAACAAAGGCCAATGAAATAAATAAGTAATATTGAGCAATTCCATATAACTCGATACAATCCAATTTATTATTAGAAAAAAGAGAATCAGGGAATGATTGAGTTATACGTCGCAAATCCATGGGCTGTCATCATTTTTGGCTGTTTAGCTGGAATAGGTGGAGCAAGTTTTTTAGTTGCAGGGTTAATTAATCTTGCTTCTGCAGCTAATGAGAAAAAATGGGGCTGGTTTATTGCGATCCTGTTTTCATTTACGATTCTATCATTGGTTTACTGCTATCAACGAGGGAAAACTCATTATTGGTTGTTGAAAATGCAACTGTTAGGTCTATTAACGGGCTTCCCAATGGCTATTTTTGTCTATTTGGCACTGACTGGACGTTAACATCTCGTCTACTCGTCACTCCAATCATTTTGGATGTGGGTATAAAAGTGGGCTTTTTTATCAATCACTCAGCTAATTAGATTTAACTGAGTGATAATATGCGTGCTGATATTTATTATTTAATTGCTAAGAGTTCAACATCAAAAATTAATGTTGAGCCACCAGGGATTTTTCCTGCACTGCGATTGCCATAAGCTAAATTTGCTGGGATAAAGAAACGGACTTTTTCACCGACAACCATTAACTGCAAACCTTCCGTCCAACCTTTAATGACTTGATTTAGCCCAAATTCAATCGGCTTGCCGCGTTCTACAGAACTATCGAAGACGGTACCATCGATCAATGTGCCATGATAATGAACTTTAACTTTATTTTTTGCTGTTGGGTGTTCTGTCCCTTCTCCTTCTTTTAGAACTAGGTACTGGAGTCCGGACTCAGTCTCTTTGACGCCTTCTTTCTCTCTATTTTCCGTTAAGAAAGCTTTACCAAGCTCCATGTTTTCAGCAATATCTTTCTTACTACCACCACTACGTTGAAAAATAAACATCGCGGCAATAACAACAATTGCAATTAAAAGAAATTTCATAAAGTAGATCCATTGATTAAGTAATTGATTAATTGTACTTGAAATTTTGGCAAAGTGAAGACACCTTGATCGTGCATTTTGAATCTGGAACATTCTTTTTAAGACAAAAAACCTCGTTATCTTTCTTTTTGGATATAATTAGTAGGTCATGGTGAATTCATCATGTAATTATTATTTTTTATACATATAACATGTTATTTAAGAGAGATATTAATATGAGTCTTTTGGCTTGGGTTATTTTAGGTTTGTTATCTGGAGCATTAGCGCGCTGGTTAATGGGAAGCAGAAGTGCAATGGGATTAATTGAGACTGGAGTACTAGGTGTAGTCGGGTCGTTTGCTGGTGGTTTTATTTTTAACGCTATTGGTGGAACCGGGATTACAGGTTTTAATTTGTGGTCCATGGTGGTTGCAACCGTTGGTGCTTTTGTTGTTTTGTATCTTTATAATCGATTTATTCGTTAGATAAAACACAAGTATAAGTATTTTATCGCGTTTGTTTTTATGTGTTTAACTAATTAATTTTATTATTAATTATCTTAAGTTTTTATTTAATTTATTATTCTACTGTCGACTCTATATATTGTTTACACTTGGTTGGTGGTTATTGAGTTCATTCAAGAATTCATTATCCAAGGTATTGATTTAAATAATTAACAATAATAAATGGAGAGAGACAATGGGTATATTTAGTTGGATAATATTAGGGCTTATTGCTGGTGCATTGGCTCGTTGGTTAATGCCAGGGAAAGACCCAATGGGTTGGCTTTTAACGGGTGTTTTAGGTGTTGTGGGTGCTTTCGCTGGTGGTTTTGTTAGTTCAAAATTGTTGGGTTTAGGTGATATCACTGGATTGAATATTTGGTCAATGTTAGTGGCTACAGGTGGGGCATTTGTTGTTCTGTTCTGCTACAACAAATTCTTTCGTTAATATTTAATTTTAATATCCCCCCTCAACGTCTAGTCAGCTGAGGGGGAACAGTATCTATACCCTTCAATTATTTTGGATATACTATACTGTTGATCATGTATTATGTGAATTGAGAACGGATGCTCTGCTAAAGAGGTATTCGTAATGAAAAATTTACTGTTAAATATCCTTACTCTATCATTGATTTTATATTCTTCCATCACTGTTGCGACTTGTCCTGATATTCTAAAAGCGAACCAGCGGTTACTCGATTCAAATAAAGTCATTGATCTTTGTCAGCAATATAAAGGGAAAAATATTCTCGTCGTTAACACTGCAAGTCAGTGCGGCTTTACTTCTCAGTTTGTACAGTTAGAACAACTCTATCAAAATCATAAAGATAAAGATTTTGTTGTTCTCGGTTTTCCAAGTAATGATTTCCGCCAAGATCGTGGAGATGAAAAGAATACAGCCCAAGTGTGTTATACGGAATATGGTGTTACATTCCCAATGATGGCTAAGTCTAAAGTGAAGGGGATTGGTGCTAATCCCGTTTTTCATGAAATATATCAACAGACTGGAAATCAACCTAAATGGAATTTTTACAAATTTTTCATTGATAAAGAGGGTAATGTTATCGCCACCTTTCCAAGTAAAACCTCTCCTGACAGTATAGAAATCACGACCTTGATAAAGGACTTTGCTCATTAAAGGGTGTCTTCATTTGCTGTTTAAATACCGAAGCTACTGACGAAGCCCAAATGAAACATCACAGCGCTGAAATAGTTGTTGCCAATAATTAATATGTTGCTTCATGGCTTCTCTATATTCTCGATAATGTTTAGCTATTGGGTAGTAATAAACTTGTTGTCCTTTATTGAGCGTTTCAGAAAGTTTAATGGGCGAAAACACAGCAATATAAGGTTCAATCATTTTATAATTTCGATCGAGGTGAGATAAGTAGGGGTGTATTTTCTCAATGAAGTAGATTTGAAAGACGTTATTTAAAATAGTTAACTTTTGAGTATTTCTATTTTTTCCACAAGTGATTACGCGATCATTATTACGCAATTGTTGATTGGTTAACTTTAACCAATGTGTAGTAGCGATTAAGGTGTAGTTTAATTGCCCAATTGCGGGATCTTTCTCAAGTAACTCTTGGATGTCTAATAGATGCTTCTGTTGAGCAAAGGTAAATGATAATCTATTTTGGGGTGCTAATTTATCTAACGTATTGAGAGCATTAGCGTGTTGTTGAAGTGACTGTGTTGGGTCTAACCAAAGATTAAACTTATGGCCGTTAGGAAAAAGTTGGGTTCTTAATGCGTCACTACCATATAATAGTTGATAATAATAAACAGACAGTTGACCGATTTTTAGGCCTTTTACTAAAAGGAGAGCTTCACGAATATCTGGAGATAAATCACTCTTTAAACACTGCTCCAAAAGAGTTAAAAATTGCGTTTGATAATGGTATTCACGAAAGGGGTCTTGAACTTTTCCTAACGATGAGTTTTTTTCTGCAATGAGGTTAAACAGGCCACACTGATGTAATTCGTAACTATCTAATAATCCCATGGAAATTCTAGGTAATTCAATAGCAATGGTTCGTCTAACCGGTGCTGTAGGGGTGACAACGGCTTGATACTCTAAAGCATCACTGTTTTGCGCATTGGCAATACGTTGATGGTATGCTTCAAAATTGGATTCCATGTCAGGTTTATCGTAACAGCCAACTAAATTAAGAAGCAACAAGATAATAATAGACATTTTTATCATGCGGGAGCCTAATTAATGAGTAAACAGCGATTAAAGTATATACCCTTCTTACTTGAAGTGGCTAGGTTGTATTGATTACTCTATTGATGAGACGAGCGCATTTTAAGTCGTGATTAGATTTTATTTTTGTTATTATGCCACCCATTATATAAAAGAATAAATTAACTGTTATGACTGCTTTACATCAACCCAATGATATTATCACGATCTTTAACCAGTGCTTTGAACAGAGTTACCAAACGGTTCTAGAGCTTGGCGGTGATGAACCGATCTATCTTCCAGCAGATAATAACCATCGTTTTCATCGAATTATCTTTGCTCATGGCTACTATGCTTCTGCTCTTCATGAAATTGCTCACTGGATGATTGCAGGAGAAAAGCGTCGATTACTTGAGGATTACGGTTATTGGTACCAACCTGATGGTCGCAGTGATGAAGTTCAGGCTGAATTTGAAAAGGTTGAAATTAAACCACAAGCCATTGAATGGATCATTGCCATGAGCTGTGGCTATCCATTTCGTGTTAGCTGCGATAATTTAAATGGTCAATCTCAACCAGATAGAATGGTATTTACTAAGAAAGTACAACAGCAAGTTTTTAGTTATTTAGAGAAAGGGGTATCGACAAGAGTTGAGGTACTCTCGAATGCATTGAGAGCTTATTATCAGGTTGATGAGATCAACCCTGAGATGTTTCAATTGCCTAAGTGGTAATCCCCCTCCTTACTTGAAGCCGACTAGTAACGTTAATGATTTTATCCCTTGTCATTTTAAGTTGCTAGGCTCGGTTAATAACCATAACCATAACCATAACCATAACCATAACCATAACAACTTCGATCGTTTACCCCAATTATGTCGCGCACTTATACTCATAGGGTCTCATTCATTTGCTGCTGACGACCAACTGCAATTTTTTGGCTATATTCAACTATACTGACATTTACGTTCTGTGCACTATTCTGCAAAAATGGAAACAATGATTTCATCGCGTTGCAAGCATAGTATTGCACAATAAAACATTGTAAATTCAACACTTAGTCGTCAAATGCCTTTCTGGAGTTTCATAATGGGTCAAACTTTGCTTACTGAAAATGAACAGCAGCAACTTCCTCGTCGAATTAATCATATCGTGCAATACCTCTCATCTGGCGTTTATGAAAGAGAATCTGTGATCCGTTTATGTTTATTATCGGCATTAGCTGAAGAGAGTGTTTTTTTATTGGGGCCACCGGGCATTGCCAAAAGTATGATTGCCAAAAAGGTGATTGATGCATTTGAAGGTAGTCGTTATTTTGAATATTTAATGACACGATTTTCAACACCTGAAGAAGTCTTTGGTCCGTTATCGATCCAAGAGTTGAAAGATAATGGGCGTTATGTTCGTCTAATCGATGGCTATCTACCAACAGCTGAAGTTGTTTTCCTCGATGAAATTTGGAAAGCAGGGCCTGCAATATTGAATACCTTGTTGACGGTAATCAATGAAAAGACCTTCAAAAATGGGACTGAGCAATTTAAAGTTCCGATGCAACTTTTGATCGCGGCATCCAATGAGTTACCTGATTCTGGCAGTGGCCTAGATGCACTTTATGATCGGATGTTAGTTCGAGTGTTTGTCGATCGTATTCAAGAGAAAGATAACTTCCAAGCGTTGATTTCAGCACCAACCAACATTGAAGCTCTACCTAAGCATTTGAAAATATCGGCACAAGAACTCGATGACTGGCAAGAAAAGATAGATCAAGTTGAAATTGAACCGTTTATTTTTGAAAAGCTTTATAAATTAAAGTGCTTATTAGATGGTGAAGATGCTGCTCATGAAAATTATATTTCAGATCGTCGTTGGAAGAAGGCTGCACGTCTCCTTAAAGCCAGTGCCTTCTTTAATGGACGAGATCGTGTTGCACAGTTGGATCTACTGATCCTTAACCATTGTTTATGGCAAGATTTAGTGAGTCGTGAATGGGTTCAACAACAGATCAAAGCATTTTCAGAAACGACGCTGTTTAACCAAGATATACTCACTCATCATTTTGCTACGTTACAGCAAAGTCTTAATAAGATTGAGAGTCGTGCCTTTGAAAGCTTAAAAGTACAAGCTAGAAAAGAGACCGTGATAAGACAGGAGCGTTGGCGTCTAACTTTGACAAATGCCAAGAAGTTTACCTTTAATCGTAACAATAACTTGTTGAAGCTTGTGAAGTTAGCTTTTAGTGAAAAAGATGCCCAACCTGAGTGGTATTACGTTGCTCAAGACGAATTAGAGAAGAAGATCAGAAGCGGTAACTGTGAGGTTTATGGTTATAAACAAGGGCTTTCTGCAATGGTTGCGGTAGGGTTAGAGATTAATAGCTCAGGTGAGTTGATGCTGATTCAACAAGGTACTCAGTCAGTACCTGTCGGGATTGTCCAACAAACGATAGCGACAACATCAAATCAATCATTGCATGAACAACTTAAAGAGATTGAATTAAACGTTGAGAAAGAATTAAAAGAGGTGGATGTGAAACAACATCAATTTTGGGAACAATGTCCTCATAATTTTGCTGATCTTGACTTAGTTGACAATATTGACACCAGTTTAGAAAAACTTAAACAACGAGCATCAGTGATTAAAGAAAAGTTAGTCACGATTAATCAACAGCTTGATAGCGTACATCACTTTTTGGAATAATTTGAATGTTTACTGAAGAGTTAAGTTTAGGGTTGATGTTGACAGAGTCAGGGATCCTCGATCTAGTGATTGAGGAGCTATTGATTCTTCCTCAACTGCTTCTGTTTACAGAAAAAAATAAAGGCGCAAAAAAGCTTCTGACCAAACGTGTTGAAGATTGGCGAGAAGAGTTAACTCAAGAGTTAGAAAGTATTGAGTTGTCACCTGAATTTAAGTCTGAAATTGATAGCTTTCAAGCAGCTTGTGAATTGAGCGAACAACAGTTTAGTGAACAGATGGCCGATATTGTCGGCGGGCTTGAAGGCAAGTCAGGCTTCTATTTAGCGGCAAGAGAGTATCTTGAGAATAGTCAAGATAAACCCGCACGCATGCAATATCGTCAATTTATGCAGATGTGGCGTCAGTATTTAATCGATAATTTAACTCAAGCTCAACATGAAGAGATTGCGGTTCATCGTGAAAAGTTATTGGCAGAGATTTATCAACGGATGGAAATGAGCGAAACCATTGATGAGATTACACCAATGGAAAACAGCGAACTCTCTGCGCCTTTATGGGATATGTCTGACATTAAACTTCATAAAGATGAGTTAAAAACGTTAGAGCAGAGCGCTAATACTTTACGTAAACATCCTAAATTGGTTGAAATGGCTGAGTCAATGGGGCGTATGGCACAACAGTCTTCAGAACCTGAAAATCACTCAACGGTTTCAGAGCAGACTGAAATTATTCAACAGAAACGTGATGATGTTCCAGATGATATTGTTGGTATCTATCCGCATGATGATATTTCACGAATGCTCCCTAATGAAGTTATCTATCTAGCTTACCCGGAACTTGAAGTGGTTTTTTACAAACAGTTGCTGGATAAAAAATTGATGAATTATCAATATCAAGGTATTGAAGAGCAGCATGTTAAACGCAAGTATTACCATAATGAAAGTAGTGAAAAATTACAACCGAAAGGGCCTTTTTTAGTCTGTTTAGATGCGTCAGGTTCGATGCAAGGTACACCTGAGCAATATGCAAAAGCAATGACATTAGCCTTTATGCAGATCGCGATGGCTCAGGGGCGTGAATGTACCGTTTTGATGTTTTCAAAAGACTATGTGACTTATGATCTGGCAGGAAAAACAGGGTTACGAGATATTGTCGATTTTCTCTCGTACTCTTTTCATGGTGGTACAGATTTAGAGCCTGTTTTGGCAAAAGCATTGAGTATGATGAAGAGTGGAAAGTTTGAGAATGCGGATTTGGTCGTGATTTCTGACTTTATTGCGCCAAGACAACCACAAAAATTACTTGATGAAATCAATAATATTAAACAACGAGATAACCGGTTTCATGCGATCGCACTCTCGCAACATGCAAACCCAAAAGTGATGAAGATCTTTGATCATATTTGGGATTATGTGCCGACTGTCGGCTTAAACTCAGTTAAGTCTTGGTTTGGAAAACGTTTTAAATAGCTTTCTATTTAAAATTAAGAACTGACGTATTAATGTACGCGCACACGATTTAACTGAATTAGCGACAGGTAAGCAATTCTAGATAACACCCCGAGCGAGTGAGACAACTCGATTAAGGGTGATTTTTAATAGCCGTGGAATAAGGTGCTTGCCTTGTTCTTGACTATAGGCGGCAACGGCAAGAGCAACATCAGGTTTTGCATGTCGCCTTAATGCCTTAAGCACAATATGGTGTTTTGATAATTTGGGTGAATTTGAAGCAGCAGCAAGATCTCTAAATAGCTGTTCGTAGCCATTATTATACAAAAAATGCTCAATATCTCTGGAGGGTAATTTCGTTAAACGAGTCCGAAGGTTCTGATTGTCGCAGAGCCGTTTTGTGGTTTCAGCGTATTTAACACCCGCATTATCACCATCGGTAACCACATGCCATTCAATGCCTAACTCTTTAGCAATTCGAATCATGGATTTTAACCCTGATTGAGCAAATTCGACTAATTGTACCCCTTCAGCCGCTAAATTATACCCACATTGTTTAGCGAACTCATTGAATAACCAGATTTCAGTTTCTCCTTCAACTAATAACCAACAACGAGCAAAGAAAGCCCCTTGGCGATGAAAGCGAACATGAAAACTAATTCGACGCAGATCTTTATCACTTAATTTATTAAGTGGAACTGAATAAGCGTGGGTATGATTAGAGTGACGCACTAAGCGTCGGATTGAATAAATAGGGGTAATGGAAAGTAGATCACTGCTATTGGTGGTGAGAACCTGCTGCATGGGAATTTTTTGAAGCAGTTGCCATACTTGGTTTAATAGGGTGGGGTGAAGTCTCGCTTCTGGTTCTTCAATAATTAATAAAGGGCGTGCTGAACGACGAATATGATAATCACCCTTAGCATGTAAATAACTGCTTAGAAGGCTCATGATAATAATTTGGTGTTGGTGATTATTTTGTTGAATAAATCGCTCAATTGCAGAGACATTCGCAGGCGTGGGTGAATGCGTGAGTTGACCTTCATTTTCTCTTGGATGGGGGCGCAGAGCAAAATAGTGCTCTAGAAGTTCATACATGGCATTAAGCCCGCTCTTGATCTCTCCTGAGTTGACGTTACCGGGTTGTGTTTCTAGGCGGCGGGTCGTTGCAGCTAAGCGGCGTTCTATTTGATTACTTAATTGAGAGGGCGGTGAGTTGTCATTTCTTAATCGTCGAGCATCGCGGAGTCGTAATAGAGGATGAAGGGCGGTTAATTCATAGAAGAGATCATAATTATCTGGTCGTTCTAAAACTTCGCCTTTAAAGTTAAGAAAGTCTCGCTGCGTTGTGACTTTATCACCATCATGGCTGGCACTTATGGAGTAGAGGAGTTTTTGCTCTCCTTGGTCATTGCACCAATAAGGGCGAAATGAACGATAGCGTGAAGCTTTATACTGATTCTTTTTACTTTGACGCCATTGAATAACAATATTTAACTGGTTAGTTTGTTGCGCTTCTAAATTAAAATCTTGATAAAAGTCACTGAGTTTGAATTTATAACCACGAAACTCAGGGGAAAGAGCAACACTTAATGCATCTAATAGTGAGGATTTACCCCAGCGGTTTTCCCCAATAAGAACAGTTACTTGATCAAAGCTAAGTGACAAGCGTTTTATTCCTCGGAATCCTGAGATCTCAATTCGCTCAAGTAGCATAGGCAGTCCTTATTAAAGGGAGAGGATTAATACCACTCTTATATTTATAGTATATACCCTCCATACTTGAAGTCGCTAGATTGTTGGCTGTATTCGTTCACCCCAATCATATAGTACACCTATACCCCTCATACTTGAAGCTGCTAGGTTGTTGGCGTCGCTCGTTCACCCCAATTATATAGAACCTCTATACTCATGGGGCTTCACTTGCTTGCCGCCTACTAGCAACTCCAATTATATTAGGTATATACTCATGAGGCCTCATTCACTTGTCGCCTACTAGCAACTTCAATTACTTTGGGTATAGTACACCAATTATTTTAGGTATAGTCAGTGATTAAGCTATGATTATTAGTCGTTAAGCAATGATATTATGAATGAATTGCATAATTTCACTGTGGTATTGTTCCCATATTAACTTTGTCGACATTGCAATAGAAACGGTGACCAGTACCGGCTTAATTAATTTTGAACCATTTTTTACTGCAAGACCTGATCCAATTTTAGCACCAATTATTTGACCTGCAGCCATGGTTAGACCTATCGCCCAGAGAACATGACCACCAATCAAGAACATAGATAGTGCGCCTAAATTAGAGCATAAATTTAATACTTTGGTATTGGCGGTGGCTTTGGTCATATTAAAACCAAGTAATGAAACAAAGGCGATAGCAAAGAAACTTCCTGTTCCTGGTCCAAAGAAACCATCATAAAAACCGACTGTCGTCCCGATTAAAAAGCCAAAGGTACTCATAGTTAAACGTTGATGGCTATCTTCATCACTAATACGAGGAGAGAAGTAGAAATAGACAGCAAAACAAATTAATAAGATTGGAATAAGTGCTTCTAGGGTTTGTCCTTCTAAAAATTGGATGGCAATACTGCCTAACGCACTGCCAATGATAGTGAAAATAATGGGTACTTTAAGAGCGGAAAATTTAATTAACCCATGACGCCAGTAGCTATAACAAGCAATAGACGTTCCGATGGATGACTGTAATTTATTGGTGGCAAGAGTTTGCGCTGGACTAATACCGACAGAAAGAAGGATCGGAACAGAGACTAAGCCACCACCGCCAGCGATAGCATCGATCCCTCCTGCAAAGAGCCCAGTTAAGAAGAGGAGAATTAAAGTAGAAAGTTCGAGTTCCATTGCGAATTATAGTTATTTGAATTTGGGTTTAATGTAACAAATTCCTAGCTAGAACAATAGTCAATTTATCTGATTCTATCCCCTTCATACTTGAAGTTGCTCGGTTATTGGCTACGTTCATTCGTCCAATAATATAGTACACCTATACTCATGAGGCCTCATTCACTTGCCGCCTACTAGTCACTCTAATTATTTTAGGTATATTTATTACCTCGCTGTTTCTGTTGTTTTCAGCTATCATTGGCATAGATCAAATAATTTACAAAAAACTGATTTATTATTTGGCAATCACCGAATATAATAGTATAAGTATCATTAATATTTTCAATACCGTCTATTTGAGTTACATGACCTCTATCTCTTCTTATGTAGTATCTCTTATTTCTCGGTAAAAAGCCCTTTATTAACATTTAAACTAAAATCATATTTTCCGATATTTATCACTATTTAAATAGATTTTATTACCTTGTGGATTACAAAACTATGAATGATTTCGCTAAAGCAGAAAAAGCTTTTGCTGCCGCTCTAAACCAAGTCGAGTCAGGAACAAAAGCGGCTCAACGTACAGATTATCGTGAATTATTAATTGAATTTGCTGATGAAGTACCAGGGCGTCAAAAAGCCGTAATTAAAAGAATGCCGTTAGAAAAAGTAAATAATCTAATTGCTGTTCTTAATGAATTTAAAGAAGAAGCTCGTCAACAACGTATTATTGAAATTGCAAATATGATGTCTGAAGATGGGATTGACCCGGCTGAACTAGTATAAAGAAGTATTGATTCAGTTGATTAATTATAAGATAAATCTTACTGAGTGATTCATACTTACAATTGTTATTATTGGGCTTTATTGTCAGAAGGCTATTATTTTATATTAGCCTTCTTCAATTCTTTATGGTTCAACTAATAATACGTACTATGAAATATACGTAATATGAATTCTATATTCAATAATATAGATGTATTATAAAACAGATGATGCAATAATTTTTTACAGTGTTGATTAACAACATTATCTAAACCTCCTTGTTACCCTCTCCATTTTATGGATTAAATGAGACGGTTCATCTCATGTTAACGCTTTGTATTTTAAATTCTTTTCTGATTTTATCTTAACGTGTTTTATGATTAAAATAAAAGCCGTATCTTGGTCACAATTATAAATAATCCCCCTTATATATTGCCTAAATCACAGGTAAGATAGATCTATTCTATGTGAAACTGATTTGATTATAAGGGAGATGAAATGGCAACAATTAAAGATGTAGCAAGAGAGGCTGAAGTTTCCGTCGCTACCGTATCACGTGTCATTAATAACTCTCCAAAAGCGAGTGAAAACTCTGTTCAAGTCGTTAAAGAAGCAATGCAAAAGCTAGGATATCGCCCAAATGCGAATGCTCGTGCTTTAGTTAATAAAAGCACCAATACGGTTGGTATTCTAGTTGGTGATGTTTCAGATCCTTTCTTTGGCACTTTAATTAAAGGTGTAGATAATATTGCTCGTCAATATGGAAAACATATTTTAATTGGTAACGGTGATCATAATAGTGAAGATGAAAGAAAAGCGATTGAAGAACTTATTAATAATCGTTGTGATTCTTTAATTATTCACTCTAAAGGTCTTTCTGATTTAGAGCTGATTAACTATGCCAAAGAGGTCAAAGGTCTGGTTGTCATTAACCGTTATATTCCAGAAATTGCGGCTCGTTGTATTTCATTAGATAATTATCGCGGCGCGTATTTGGCGACTGAATTTTTAATTCGTAATGGTCATCAACATATCGGTTGTATCTCTTCGTCTCAAAAAATTGAAGATGCTAGCCAACGAGTAGATGGTTATCGCCAAGCATTAATTGATAATAATATTGAGATAAATGAAGACTATTTAGAATTTGTTGAGCCAAATAGTGAAGGTGGGGAATTAGCGGTTACTCATCTTCTAGCAAAAAATTTACCTGTAACTGCGATTGTTGCTTATAACGATTATATGGCAGCTGGTGCGATGTCAGTACTTGATGATAATGGAATTAATGTCCCCGCTGATATTGCGATTGTCGGTTTTGATGATGGATTAATCGCGCGTTATGTTCGACCAAAGCTCACAACGATTCGTTATCCTATCCAACAAATGGCAGAACAAGCGACTAAACTCTCTATTGCTTTGGCAAAAGATGAAATCATGCCTGAAAGTGTGGTCAAGTTTTCTCCAACGCTGGTTAAGAGAATGTCTGTTTAATCCTCTTTTATTTTAAATAAACTAATGATTCAGAAACAATGCCAGACTTAATATCTTCACAATCATCAGATTTTTGGAACATATAAAAAAAGCCTTAACGTCATTGTTAAGGCTTTTTTATTTTAACGCAGAATATGAGTGAAACTAAACTTTATTCATAAATAAACTGATAACAAGTGCTGTGTTTATAATGAACATTAGGCTCAATGATTGGATTTTGTTTTGGCCATTCAGGGTGATTAGGTGAGTCAGGTAGGAACTGAGTCTCTAAGGCAAAACCTGAGTAGTCGTTGTATTCACCACCGTGACGATTCGGTGTTCCTGCTAACCAATTTCCGGTATACAGTTGGATTGCAGGTTTCGTGGTAAAGAGTGATAACACCACTTTTTTATCCGGACTAACCATGGTTGCAGCACGTTCACCAACTTGGCATTGATCGTTAAGGAGGAATGAGTGATCATATCCTTTTGCCATGGTTTGTTGTTCATCAGCTAAGAAATCTTGGTTAAGCTTCTTTTCTTGACGGAAGTCGAAACTGGTTCCCTCTACAGACGCTAACTCTCCTAATGGAATCCCAACTTCATTGGTTGGCAGGTATTGATCGGCTTCAATTTTCAAAATACTATCTAAGCAATCAACGTTAGATTCTGCACCCATTAAATTAAAATAACCGTGGTTAGTTAAATTAACGACGGTGGTTTTATCTGTGATCGCGCGATAGTTGATGACAACTTGATTATCATCACTCAGTTGATAAGTGACTTCGACATTCAAATTACCTGGGAAACCTTGCTCGCCATCTTTAGAATCTAAGCTAAATGTGACTGAGTGATCATCTTGTTTTGCGACTAACCAACGTTTTTTATCAAATCCGATAACGCCACCATGAAGCGTGTTACCTGCTTGATTGGTTTCAAGTTGGTAATCTTGACCTTCAATAGTAACTTTACCCTTTGCGATACGGTTAGCGTAACGACCGACAGTTGCACCTAAATAGACGCTCTGTTTGTTGAAGTCAGCCATTGAGTTGACACCAAGTAGCACTTCTCTTGGTGCATCTTCGAGAGGGAGTAGACAGCTAAGCCATGTTGCGCCAATATCCATGACAGTCATCGACATGCCATGGATATTGGTTAATGTAATAACATTGGCAGGCTGACCATCGAAGGCCAGCTCGGCTGTCATCGACTCGATTAACGAGTTAGACATACATGTTACCTTATAATGCTTCGATTAAACTTGCGCCATCTTTTGCTTGGCACACATAGATAGTCTCTTTTAGCCCGGTCTTTTCTTGGTACTGAGCTTCAATTGCCGCTTTAACTTGCTCAACCAGTGCTGGTGGCATGATAGCAACAACACAGCCACCGAAACCACCGCCAGTCATGCGTACGCCGCCTTGCTCACCGATCTCAGCTTTAACGATATCAACGATAGTATCGATTTCAGGAACAGTAATTTCGAAGTCATCGCGCATCGAGGCATGAGATTCAGCCATTAGCTTACCCATTAATGCTAAATCACTGTTACGAAGTGCTTGAGCAGCAGCAACAGTACGGTCATTTTCTGTAATAACGTGGCGAGCTCGCATTGCAACAACAGGATCTAAATCCGCAACTTTTGCATTGAACTGTTCAATAGTGACATCACGTAGCGCTTTAACACCAAAGATAGAGGCAGCTTCTTCACATTGTGCGCGACGTGTATTGTATTCACTATCAACAAGACCGCGTTTTTTGTTTGAGTTGATGATAACAACCGACATATCTTCAGGCATTGAAACCGCTTGAGTTTCAAGGCTACGACAATCGATCAGTAGTGCGTGGCCTTTTTGACCTTCAGCAGAGATAAGCTGATCCATGATGCCACAGTTGCAACCGACAAATTCATTTTCTGCTTGTTGACCGTTGAGTGCGATTTCTGCTTGAGAGATCTCTAAGTTATATAGCTCTTTGAATGTTTGACCGATAACTACTTCTAATGCTGCTGAAGATGATAGACCTGCACCTTGAGGTACGTTACCGCTAACAGAAATATCAACACCACCAAATTTAAAACCACGGCCTAGTAGACACTTAACCACACCACGGATGTAGTTTGCCCACATGCAGTTCTCTTCAAAGGTGATCTCTTCCGTTAAGTCAAACTGGTTAATTTCATTATCATAATCAACTGAGATGATACGCACGATATTGTCGTCACGTTTAGCAGCAGCAACAACGGCTTGATAATCAATAGCACAAGGAAGAACAAAACCATCATTGTAGTCTGTATGCTCACCAATTAGGTTCACACGACCTGGAGCTTGAATAATATGGCTTGGTTGGTAATCAAATAGCTCTGTAAATGAAGTTTTTACTGCTTGAATAAGTGTTGTCATCTGGATAATTCTCTATAAATTTAATCTATGTCATCATCTAACTGGAAATCGCATCAGCATTATTCAAATCATTTCTGCAAGCTTGCTTTTTCCAGTTAACCTTATTAGTACTTACTGCTCTTTGTAGTGAATGTCACTTACATCGCGTAATTTTTGAGCCGCTTGCTCTGCGGTTAAGTCACGCTGACTTTCTGCTAACATTTCATAGCCGACCATAAATTTACGAACAGAAGCTGAACGAAGTAGTGGTGGATAGAAGAGTGCGTGTAATTGCCAATGGTCGATATCTGTACCTTCTTCAAAGAAAGGTGCAAAGTGCCAACCCATAGAGTAAGGGAAAGAGCACTGGAACAGATTGTCATAACGACTAGTTAGCTTCTTAATCGCCACGGCAAGATCGTCTCGTTGCTCTTCAGTTAATTCACTCATACGACGAATATGCGTTTTTGGTAGTAACATGGTTTCAAAAGGCCATGCAGCCCAATAAGGAACAACGGCAATCCAATGCTCTGTTTCTACGACGATACGTTCACGATCTTGCAGTTCAGACTGGACGTAATCAACCAATAAGTTGCTGCCGTGCTCTTCATAATGTGCTTTTAGCAGTTTTTCTTTACGCTCAATTTCATTAGGTAAGAAGCTATTTGCCCAAACTTGTCCATGAGGATGAGGCTGAGAACAACCCATAGTCTCACCTTTATTTTCAAAAGCTTGAACCCATAGGTAATCTTTACCTAATTCTTCAATTTGCTCGTTCCAAGTATCAATAACACCACGGATTTTATTAACGGGTAATTCTGGTAATGTTTTGCTGTGGTCGGGAGAGAAACAGATCACTCGGCTTAAACCACGTGCACTCATACTTTTGAATAGTGGATTATCTGAAACTGGGGCGTCAGGTGTATCTGGTGTTAATGCAGCAAAGTCATTTCCGAAGACATAAGTCCCTTGGTAATCTGGGTTCTCATCGCCTGAGATTCGGGTGTTAGTTGGGCATAAGAAACAGCCTTTATCGTAGCTTGGAAGCTCTTCAACACTTGGCTTCTCATCTTGACCACTCCAAGGGCGCTTTGCACGATGAGGAGAAACTAAAATCCACTGACCGGTTAAAGGGTTATAACGGCGGTGCGGATGATCGGTTGGGTTAAATGTTTCGCTAGACATAAATGCTCTCATTAACGTCCATTAATCTTCTATAACTGCAATTTTTGAGTATCAAAGTATCAATGGATGATGATTAATTATTGTAATTAAGTTTATCGACGATCAATGTCAGTCGAATGAGATCGCTCACCATCAACAAATAGATAATGAGCGATAAATTTAGATTAGTAACCTTGAGGATTTTTTGACTGCCAGTTCCACGTATCACGCGTCATATCGACAACATTACGGGTTGCTTTCCAGCCTAAATCTTTTTCTGCTTTAGCGGTACTTGCCCAACATTCTGCAATATCACCAGCACGGCGAGGACAGATTTTGTAAGGAACCGGTTTGCCAGATGTCTCAGCAAATGCATTGACCATTTCAAGTACACTGCTACCTTGACCTGTGCCTAAGTTATAGATATGCAAGCCAGCTTTAATGCCAACACGTTGAAGTGCAGCCACATGGCCATCAGCTAAATCCATGACATGGATATAATCACGAACACCTGTACCATCTACCGTTGGATAGTCATCACCAAATACAGATAAGAATTCACGACGACCAACAGCAACTTGTGAAATAAATGGCATTAGGTTATTTGGAATACCTTGTGGATCTTCACCTAAATCACCTGATGGATGAGCACCTACCGGGTTGAAATAGCGAAGTAGGGTAACACTCCACGATTCATCAGAAACAAACAGATCAGATAGACAACCTTCAATCATATACTTACTTCTGCCATATGGATTAGTGGTTGCTCCTGTTGGTGATTCTTCAGTAATTGGCACAATCTCAGGATCGCCATAAACCGTTGCTGATGAACTAAAGATAATGCTTTTTACGCCGGCTTTTTTCATTGATTCAGCGAGTACAATAGAACCTGAAACGTTGTTATCGTAGTATTCTAATGGTTTTTCTACTGATTCACCGACGGCTTTTAGGCCTGCAAAATGAATAACAGCATCGATTTGTTGTTCAGCAAAAACTGAATCTAGAAAAGCCGCATCACGAATATCACCCTGATAGAAAAGAGGACGAGCACCTGCAAGGTTTTCAATTCGGTCTAAAACTGCCACTTTACTATTACAAAGGTTATCAACAATCACAGGCTCAATACCTGCAGCAATCATCTGGATACATGTATGACTACCGATATAGCCCATACCACCTGTAACAAGAACTTTCATATTACCTCTCTTATGAATAATAACCTGGCATCACATTAAATGAGTCAATACTCTTCATACTTGAAGATGTTAGGTTGTTGACTGCGTTCGTTCACCTTAATCATATAGTCTGTCTATACTCATGAAGCTCATTCACTAGCCGATGGCTAACAACTCCAATTATTTTGAGTCAATAAATTGGCAATGCTTTTGCTCTTTTCTTAATATGCGAAAGATTATAACAACTTTTGACTAAGAAAAACTGTGATCCAGATTAAATAATGTAAACGTTTACACTTAAATTTGAGTCTGTTTTTATACGATATGAAGATAAAGATTTAGTTAATGAAAATAACGAAACATTTTTATCCTCACTATTCCCTTCATACTTGAAGATACTAGGTTGTTGGCTGCACTCGTTCGCCTACTAGCAACGCCAATTAATTTAGGTATATATCATTAAAGTCTATCGTATTGGTTCAATACCCACATTCATGGAGTGACTCATTAACTTTAACTCATCACGTTAAGTTTAGATGGGTATAAAAAACCGCCCCCATAAATGAGGGCGGCGCGAGCAAATTAGCTCATTTAAATCTTATTTTAATTTTGTATTATTGATTGAATTAATAAATCAACTTTTGGTTAACTAGCCAATGCGGTTAGTGTCTGTTCTTGCCAGAGCATCGCTGAATTACTTGCCGCCATATTATTTGAAATCAGTGTTGTTAATGAAGATGCAAACTGATGCTCATCACTTTCGACATAACAGTTTAAACCTGCACCGATCTCTGATTTTCTGAAATGAACAATATCTTTATTGCCTAATACCAATCTCAAACCATCATTTTTATTGATCGAGATAATATCATGATGACCTAGCCCCAACTCATTTAAGAATAACTTTGGACTCTGTTTCGCTTTAGCAATAATGTGGCAATGTTCTTCTGCAGCGATATTGTTAACTTTATGACTTTCGACAAAACGTTTTGGCAAATTGCCGACTAACTTAGAAATAGTGGTCTCTTTCTCAACAGCAGATAACATCAACATGATGGCAGGTAAAACAGCATCATTGGTTGGAAGTGCGCTAAGTCGATTACCATGAATCATAATATCGCTACCTAATAAGAAGCCACCAGTGCTTGTGAATCCTGCAATAGTTTCAGGCCCTGCAATGTAGCGAGAGTGTCTAGATAGATCATGAAAAGCCGCGAGGATATTAGATGATCCATTTTTAGTGCGTTTTACATACTCAATACGGCAAGAGGCTTCAATATTTGTGTTACTACAATGAGGAACTGCAAGCGCTTTTATATTCATCGCTGATGCTGAAAGTAATCCTAATGTATCACCACGTAGCCAATTTCCTTGCTCATCGGCAACTAAAGGTTGATCACCTGCGGCATTGGTCGAAAATAGAAGGTCCAAGTTGTGTTCTTTTACCCACTTTAGTGCTTTTTGTTGATTAGATTTTGAGATGATTTCTGTATCAATAGCCGTGAATTCGTCAGCACGATCAAGCAAAACCACTTCTGCACCAAGTGCTTTAAAAAGCTGAGGATAAAGATCTCTTCCTGCACTACTGTGTTGATAGATGCCTATTTTTTTATTTTTTAATAGTTGCTCAGAAAAGAGATCCGTATATCGTGAAATATACTGCTGTTTTGCTCGATGATTACTGTTTAGTTTAGGTAACTCGATAACAGGCTTAAAAGACATTTCTGAAAATATTATCTCTTTTTGTTCTGTTGTGGTGATTTCACCATCAGGACGGAAAAATTGTAAATTATTTCCGCCAAGTATCACATTACTACCTGTTACCATGATCGATGGGATTTGGTCTTTCATCGCACTATAAACTAATGCTGGTGTTGGGATCGTGCCATAAAAAATAGGAGTTAAACCCAATTCTGTAATAGCATGAATCAGAGCTTTCGCCATTTTAGGACTAGTTGGGTGGTTATCGATACCGACAGCAACAGAGTTAAAGCTAAATTTGGTCGCGGTATTGGATAAAAATGCGTGGGCAAATGCCGCACAAGTGTTAGCGTCAAATTGATCGACTGTGCCGCTAGCTGCAGTATTAGTAAATTTGATCCCAGATTGTTTAATTATATCAGCACTTAATAGCAAGTTATTTCTCCAAAAAGGATTGATACCCTTCATTCTTGAAAATGCTAGTTTGTTGGCATCACTCGTTCGCTCCAATCATATAGTGCACCTATACTCATGAGGCCTTTCTCACTTGCCGTCTACTAGTAACTCCAATTATCTTAGGTATATTAAAAGTTAGTCAATGTCTAAAAGTCATTTACAATATTCATTATCTATACAATGAATAAAGTAGGATGATCGTTATATATACCCTTCTTACTTGAAGTCGCTAGGTTGTTGGCTATATTCATTCGCCCCAATCATATAGAAAACCTATACTGATGGGGTTTCATTCACTTGCCGCCTATTAGCAACTACAATTACTTTGGGTATAGGTGGGTACTAAAAATGGAGACCCTAAATAAGTTTTTAACGTGATTTTTCACTTTCAAGTAAAAAATTCATAAATTAAAAAGTTACTATTTACATCCTTAGAAATAAGTAACTCACAATAATATGTTCTTCTTGTTCTTCTTGTTCTTCTTGTTCTTCTTGTTCTTCTTGTTCTTCTTGTTCTTCTTGTTCTTCTTATTTTTATAGCTATATTATTTGTCTTATGACTATTTTATCTAGATGTGAAATATCCTTCGATATAACACGAAAAATGTTTATTTTTAAATAATATAAATCTATTACACGTCGATGTACTACTTACTTAAAGCGGTTATCCCCTTCACACTTGAAGTCGCTAGGTTGTTGGCTGGACTCGCTCGCCCCAATCATATAGTACACCTATACTCATGGGGCCTCACTCGCTTGCCGCCTACTAGCAACTCCAATTATTTTAGGTATATACCCTTCACACTTGAAGTCGCTAGGTTGTTGGCTATATTCATTCGCCCCAATCATATAGAAACCTATATTGATGGGGTTTCATTCATTTGCCGCCTATTAGCAACTCTGAATACTTTGGGTATATATCCATGAAGCCTTACTCGTTTGCTGCTTATTCACAATTGATAGCGATTCCAATTTGTGGAATATCTCGACGAGAATAAATATTATAGCCAAGGTTAAATATTTTACTGTTTTTTGTTTTAATTTTAGGATTTTATTTTTAAGGTTGGAACTAACTGGTTGATTGTAAAGTAGATAACTAGACGGGATTAGATCTTTATTTGAGAATTAAAAAGAAAAAGCCAATAATCGCTGGATTATCTCCTGATTATTGGCTTTTTAATTGTATTTTTAACTTTTATTAAAAGCTAAAGTTCTTAATACTATTTAGTAGCAGAAAGTGTCACTTGATATTGATATTGACCTTGCTCTAATAAGAACTCTTCGTGAACACTAGGGCTCCAAGAATCATCACCACCAATTCCCATATGGAAACCGTCAATGTTTAGATTTAGGTGCTGCTCAGCCACTAATTCATTGGTGTGGCGTGCCTCAGCTAAGTTCTCAATACTGTACTCGCTGACGGAGAAATGGAACTGACCTTTCACCGATAATGAACCTACAGCCAGGGATTTAACTCCACAACGTAAACCATTTTCTGATGGGAAGATGTAATCAGTATGCATCTGCTTATACGGCAGGCTATATTGATTAACTCGTGCAGCCATCATACGATCAGGGTAGTTCTCATGAGGACCAAAACCATACCATTCAACATCCGTTGTCGGCAATGGAAGGGCTAACTTCATGCCAACACGTGGAAGAGAAGGTAAACCTTTCGCTGCATTAACATTAACGGTGATGGTAATTTCACCTGCATTGTTTATTGCATAATTCCATGTTGTTGCAATGATCAATTGGTCATTAGCAAAATGATGGTGTTGTACCGTTACAATCACTGTGTCATTGTTTGTCGCTGTTGTTATTTGCTGACAACGAGAGTCAATATTGCTCAGGCCTGCAACATTCCAACGCGCTAACCAAGTATTTGGATCAACACGGTCAATTTCACTAGTACCGATATCATTATCTAATGGTGCACGGAAGAAACTGTCTTTTGGTGCATGAATCAGTTGCTCTTTACCGTCACTTAACCACTGGGTGATTAAACCACTCTCTTTATTGAATACTACGGTAAAGTCTTTCCCTGTTACGGTCATTTCAGTGTCGGTTTCAACCATCATTGGTGCTGATTCGGTAACTGTTAATGGTTCAATGACTAACGTTGTCGCTGCTGGGAGCATAAATTGTTCTTCAGCGACAACATGTCCAGCTTTTGCCCATGCTAAGTCACTATTGAGTACGACATCAATATTCAATAAGTACTCTTTGTTTGGCTTAGCTTGTGGCAAGTTAGCCATTAGCTCTAGTGTTTCTGTTGCTTCTGGGGCGATATTTAATTCGATAGCACCGCTGTGAATCACTTGACCATCTTCTAATACAGACCAGTTTAATGTTTCTGCTTGGCTATGAACGAACAAGTTTTCACTGGTTACATTAATTGCCAGGCTATCACCTTTAACGCGTTTGAATTGATAGAACTGTTGAGCCTTCTTCGCTTCAAGAACACTTGGATGTGGTGTGCGATCTGGGAACATCAGGCCGTTAATACAGAATTGACGGTCATTGATTTCATCACCAAAGTCACCACCGTATGCCCAGTATTCAGTTCCATTCTCATCAATCTTAGTTAAACCTTGATCAACCCAATCCCAAATGAAACCACCTTGTAGGCGAGGGTATTGGCGGAATGCTTGCCAGTACTTATCAAAACTGCCCAGACTATTACCCATGGCGTGAGCATATTCACACAGAATTAGTGGGCGCTCTTCGTTTGGCTGACTGATGTGATTTTTAATCGCCCAACGAGGGATATCTTGATTTTCTGGGTCATCATTGACACGCGCATACATCGGACAAATAATATCCGTTGCTGCTGTATTAGAACCACCACCTTCATATTGAATTGGACGGCTTGGATCGCACAGCTTCGTCCATTGGTACATGGCATGGTGATTTAGACCAATTCCAGATTCGTTACCTAAAGACCAGATAATGATTGATGGATGGTTCTTATCACGTTCAACCATGCCGATCATACGACGCATATAAGCATTTAACCAATTCGGATCATCAGAGAGACGACACATTGGGAATTGACCGTGTGTTTCGATGTTTGCTTCATCAACCACATATAAACCATATTCATCACACAGTTGATACCATGTTGGATGGTTTGGATAATGCGCGGTACGAACTGCGTTGAAGTTGTACTGTTTCATCAATAGGACATCTTCTAACATGCTTTCGTAAGAGACAGCATGACCGGTTTCTGGATGATGTTCATGACGGTTTGCACCACGAATCAATACCGCTTTACCGTTAACTTTTAGTAAACCATCAGTAATCTCAACCGTTCTGAAACCAATACGGTAAGACTCAGCATCAACCACATTACCTTCAGTATCGATTAGGCTAACGACACAAGTGTAAAGGTATGGTGATTCTGCACTCCATTTGTTTGGATTCTCAATCGCGATTGAGTGGTAAGCGGCATCATCCCACGCACCTTTTTCATCAATCGGTTTGATACCACAGAATGAAGATGTTGGTTCAATCACTGCATTACCATCTGCATCATAAAGAGAAACAGAGATCGCATGATCTGCATTGGCTTTTGATAGCTTGGTTTCAACGCGTAATGTCGCATTACGGTAACTTGCATCGAGATCTGTATTGACTTTGACATCTGCGATAGATAACGGTGCTTTGCTTAGTAGTGATACGTCACGGAATAGTCCGCTTAACCACCACATATCTTGATCTTCTAGGTAAGAACCATCAGACCAACGAATAACCATCACAGCAAGGGTGTTAGTGCCTTGCTGTAGATAAGGCGTTAGATCAAATTCAGCAGGAAGACGGCTGTCTTGAGAGTAACCGACCCAAACGCCATTACACCAGATATGGAAAGCAGAGTTAACGCCATCGAAGATAATATGATTTTGGCGATCAGCCCAATTTTCGTCTAGTTCAAACGTGGTGCGGTAACAACCTGTTGGGTTTTCTGCTGGAACATAAGGCGCATTATCAGCAAATGGGTACTTTACGTTGGTGTAAATTGGCTTATCATGACCTTGAAGTTGCCAGTTACTTGGCACTGTAATGTTATCCCAAGCTTGGTCATCAAACTTCGACTCAATAAATTCAGGTGTTACATTTTCAGGACGATCAAATAAAGAGAACTTCCACTCTCCATTTAATGAGATCTTATAAGGAGACGTCGCACGAGTTAACGCTTCAGCCTCAGAACTGTAGGCATGTAATGGTGCGTGAGGTTTAACTACATTTGCATGTGTCACATGTTGGTTTTCCCAATCACGTGCGTTAATGATTTCATTAAATGCTTTCATTTATCCTATCCTAAATGATTTTATGGTCTAAAAGTTCACGATAACGGTTATCGAAGAACAATATGCACTGTTTGTTATATTTTATAAAAGAGAATAATATACCAAAATGGAGAATAAACTGTGATCTAGATCGATAATGGAAACGTTTACATGAATTTGTGTCACATTATTGAGAATTGACATTCTTTTAACTAAGTTGGATTTTAATTCAATAAAATGTGAGCATAAATATATTTAAAACTAATTATATTCATGATGTTACATTTAAGTCGATAATTTCTACTTATACTCTTCATACTTGAAGCTGGTAGGTTGTTGGCTGCACTCACTCACTTTCCGCCTACTAGCAACGCCAATTATTTTAGGTATATGATCTAATGATGAGATTACTCTCTTTCAATGAATTCAAGCTATTAATCATATTTAATGACGTGGATGGGTGGAAAGTAGCCATTAGTGATTGATAAGTTAAACTAAATAAAATGATTTAAAGTTGAATTTAATTTTAAATCAATGGGTTAACAATGATTATTGTTGTTTGGTGAAATGAGTGAAATAGCAATATAAAAGAAAATCTTATCGTGTGTTAATCATTACTTATCAATGAGTTATTTGGCTTTTAATGCTGGTTTGTCCATTGCTTAAGTAATAGGAATCACCTTATTTCAGTGATATATTATTGAATAATAAAATCAAAAATCAGAAGAACAAAGTAACTAAATCAGCTCTCGAGGAATATTATGACAATTGGAAAGTTTTTAACGTGGAAAGATGAGAGTGGCGAAGCATTTCGTCCTGTCGCATTAACAGGCACCGAGCTACTTAATGATAGAAACCTAAATAAAAGTACCGCATTCAGCTATGAAGAGCGCGAAGCTTTTCAGCTAACAGGTCTATTGCCACCGAAAGTACAAACGTTTGGTGACCAGTTAAATCGCGTTTATGACGGCTTTAAAAAGATTGACTCAGATATTCAGAAATATATCTATTTACGTTCACTTCAAGATCGTAATGAAACTCTTTTTTATGCGTTGCTTTCTCGTCATGTAGAAGAGATGACACCAATCATTTATACCCCAACAGTGGGTAAAGCTTGTCAAGAGTTTAGCCATCGTTATCAAAAAGCACGTGGTTTATATATTACTGCGGATAGTGTTGATCAGATGGGCGATATGGCACGTCAATTTAACGGTGATGATGTTAAAATTATCGTGGTCACGGATAGCCAAGGTATTTTAGGTCTAGGTGATCAGGGCGTTGGTGGAATGGGGATCCCAATCGGTAAACTTTCTTTATATACATTGGGTGCTGGTATTCATCCTGCACATTGTTTACCTATCGCATTAGATATAGGGACAGACAATCAAGAGTTACTTAATGACCCTATGTATTTAGGCATGCCGCATAAACGTATCCGCGGTGAAGAGTATAAAAAATTCATTAAGAAATTTGTTAAGCAAGTTAAATTACATTTCCCGAATGCAGTTTTGCAATGGGAAGATTTTAGTAAATCAAATGCGTTTGATAATTTAAGCGATTATGAAGATCAATTACCCTCATTTAATGATGATATTCAAGGGACAGGCTCGGTTGTACTCGCGGGTATTCTTGGTGCCGTTAAGATCAAAAAAGAGAAACTTGCCGATCAGCAATATGTTGTTTATGGCGCTGGCGCTGGTGGCGTAGGTGTTGCCGATCAAATTTATGCGGGTTTATTAAAAGAAGGCTGTTCTAAAGATTCTGCTCGCGATAAAATTTTTGTTCTTGATTCTCAAGGATTGGTTTTTGAAGATCGTGAAGGGTTAGATGAGTATAAACGTCGTTATGCCAAACCTCGTTCTTTAGCTGAAGGCTGGGATGTTGAGCAGCAAGGTAAAGTGTCTCTGACGGAGTTAATCAACAATCATAAAGTGACGGTACTATTGGGTACATCTGGTATTGGTGGTGCGTTTGAACAGCAGCACATTGAGAAAATGTTAGATTACACTAGCCGTCCAATGGTTTTCCCACTATCAAACCCAACCGCGAACTGTGAAGCGTTACCAGAAGATATCTATAAGTGGAGTCAAGGCCAAGCGATTGTTGCCACAGGTAGCCCATTTGATGACGTTGAGTATGATGGAAAAACTTTCCGTATTGGTCAAGGTAATAATGTGTTTATCTTCCCAGGTGTTGGTTTAGCTTCGATAGTGTCTAAAGTCGATAAGATCACGTTGGATATGTTTACATTAGCTTCTTATGCGTTAGCTGAGTCTGTGTCAGAGGACGATCTGGCAGCAGGTTGTGTTTTCCCTCGTATTAGCGACTTGAAAGACGTGTCTTTGAAAGTGGCAATGACGATTTTGGATAACTTGCAAAAAACCGATCCAAACAGTTATCTGCGCAGTAAAGATATTCAAGAAGAGTTAGTCAAACATATGTGGGAACCGGTATATCTACCGTACCGTCGTGTTTAAAGTCACTCATTAAGAAAGATCGTATCTCACCTTATTATTTTGCATTTCAACGTTGCAAAGATTAATAAGGTGGGATTTTTATTTTATATTCACACTACCATCTCGTAAGTAACGCACTTCTCCTAAGCAGTTCTGCCCAAGCCAAAACTCCGGCACACCCATATTTCCACTCTGGTGGAAATTATTTTCTATGCGTTTGTAACTCTCATTTCCTATATTTAATATTGTTATAGTTGAACTTAAAATTAATAACAGGGACATCCATTTTTTTATTACAGGTTTTAATTCTCTTGGTTGTAGAGAGTAATAGTGGAAATAGGTTGCAATATAAATAGCTAGGCTGAGAGCAAACATTAATTGACTCAATGGCATCACTAAAACTCCTGAAAATAGGCTATAGGTTAATCCGGCAATTAATGAGAGTCCTGTTACTCTAACCTGTCTAAATTTAGTCACAATCACGGTTTTTAATAATAATAAAGCTAATGACATATAACACAATGTTGCAATTAATCCATAATTAAATAACATATTAAGAATTGAATTATGAGGGTGTCCAGCTAATTTATAATTACATATGTATGCTTTTCCTCCATGTCCGATTAAACTACTTATATTTATAGCGTCCTGCCAAAGAGAGATTCTATCTGATGTATTGGTTCTAATCGCATGAATCACATCAGCGACTTCACCACCAAAAATATAATTAGGCATAGGTGAAAGGAGGAGGGTTTTAATGATAAACCCTAAAGCAAATAAAAGCGTTAAATTAAATAATATTTTCTTTCGATAAACTCGATCAAGCAGTGTCCATAAAAATAAAGTTGAAACTGTCGATAAACTGACACCTCTAGCATCTAAGCCAAAATAGAGGCTAATGTTGAGTATTAATGGAACAAATGCGAAAAAGAACCATTTCTTACGTCCTTTAATTGTCAATAATAGATAAAATAGCGGAATTACTAACCAGATTTGTATTTGATTAAGAAAACGAGGGTTAACAAAACTGATGATGTGATGAATCGATGGAATTTTCTGATTGAATACCGCAGATAAAAAACCAATCAGTACAGAAGCGAAAAGCAGATAGCTTAGTATCGGAAAAAAAGGATAGATGATAATTTTTAGTGTTTTATCTAGTGTTGATAATGCAAACGCCATCATAATTAAACCTAACCAAAAAAACATGATAGTTTGGCTTTGTTCGAAATAATGACTATTATAATTAGCATGTAGAATAGATAAAATAAAAATAGTCGAAAATAAAATCACCTGTTTTGGCAGACTTAATAACCTATTCACTATTTCTGTTCTAGTTATTGTCTGAATACCGATGACCAGCATAAAAACGCTAATTGTACAGAGAACAAACACTCTCTTATAGTCATAAAGCAATTTAATATCAGTTTTAAACACCCAGATATTAAAACTAAATAAACATAAAATGGAAAGAGTAATAAATAGAGAAATCGAGATAAAGTTGACTTTTTTATTCATATTATTGTCAATCAGTTAATAATTAAGTTTTAATTTTATAAGGTTAAAATTGAAAAATCCACAACAATAAATAGATGAAAAAACAGATAAAATTTACAGTGGTCATACCATCTAATTGGTTTGTCAAAGTATGAAGCTAAGCACGTAATTTCAGATTTATGTGTTGATAATGACAGCGCAGTGTAAGATCTTTGTTAACTCTATCGTAATTGTCGATAATATCGATTTTTTCTATTTCCTTCGCTTTAAGTATGTTCAACTTTTAGATTATGTATTCTTAATCTCAATTTTCTAATTTCATTTTTATATCTCATTTTAATACAAAGGAATTGACATGAACAAGTTAAAGACATTTTTAAACAGCCTAAAGTCAGATCAGCGCGGTGTAACCGCAATTGAGTATGGTTTGATTGCGGTAGCGTTAGCTGCCGCTTTAGTTATTATTGCACCAAGATTAACAGAATCGATTAATTCTACATTTGAAAGTATTGAAACTGACTTAGGAAGTGCAGGTACAGCACCTACGTCAATTAGTTAGTGTTTTTACTTCTTGCTATTTTTTCTGATATTAAATATAGAAAAATATACAACTGGCAGGTGATAGCCGTGTTTGCTATCGCCTGTTGGCAAGTTATTTGGTATCAATCCATATCAGTCGCATTAATCAGTTTTACTATTATAACCGTGATGAGTTTAGTGTTATTTTCCATCGGTTTTTGGGCAGGCGGTGATGCTAAATTAGTGATGGCAATTTCGCCGTTGTTGTTACCGTCACAATTGATGGATTGGTTAGTGATGATTGCACTATTTGGCGGCGTACTCTCACTGTTTTATTTGATCAAATATCGAGTGATCTATAAGCAAAAAGAGAATCCGCATCTGCCTTACGGGGTTGCTATTGTCGCAGGAACAACCGTGATGCTTTATTCGCAATCACCTCAGTTATTAATGTGGCCATTCATTTAATCTGAATTTTTCACCAAATAATCTAATTAATATCGGTTTATATCTCAGTGTCATTTTTATATTAGTACGATTCAGTTTGAGCTACGTTATCAGGGAGGATAAGCGATGAATTCCAGAATCATTTTTATCGTATCATTTTCAATTATTGCTTTTGCTCTCTACTCAGTTGTCGATACGATTAATAGTCGTGCTGATGCTAAAGCAAATGCAGCCATTCAAAAAGCCACACAAAAAGTGAAAGTAGAACAGTTAACCTTTTGGCAAGCAAAATCAGACTTATCCAAAGGGACAGTGGTGAGCAATAGCGACTTTCAGAAAGTGATACTACCAAAACCTGAAGCGGTTAAAATTGGTTTTAATCAAAGCGTTAAATTGCCATTAACCGCAGATTCAATTCTTAAAGAGTCGATTACGGAATACCAATGGATAACGGCAGATTTTATTGCTAATCCTAAAGATCGTGGCTATTTAGACCTCTTGACCACCGAAGGAATGGTGCTTTATCCGCTGACTATTTCTACTTCTAATCTTATTAATAACTATATTCAATCTGGTGATCTGGTCGATATTATGGCGATTAGCTCTCCGACAACTAATTTATCTGGAGCCACCTTAAGAATTGGTAATTATGATGGCATCCAAGCGCGTATTTTATTTAATAAAGTTCGAGTGGTCGCTTTTGAACAGAAGCCAAAAGTCACTGATGACAAAAAGAATAAAGATAAAACGCCTGTTAGCCATTTAACGATCAGTCCACGTGTTTCAGCGGCTGGAGAATTTCAAACCACCATGGTTGTTGAAGTCGATCCTGAGAATATATCAAAATTAGCGTTAGCTCAAAGAACCATGTATTTCGAAATTTATCGCAGCCACCCAACTAAAACAATACCAGAAGCCAATGTCGGTGACGTGATTAATAACTACCAAGGCATAAGAGAACTACGTGGCAATGCAGTAACTGAAGCTGCAGCACCAGAGGCAATGTAATGAAAATAATAAAAAAAATAACCTTATTACTACTTTTAGTCCTGCCATCGTTAGTGTGTGCCAGAGCGATAGATGTCTCTGTTGATGATGCAATGCCATTAAAGTACAGCAAAAAAATTGGCACGGTTTTTATCAGTCAGCCAACGATTGCAGATTATCAAATTATTGGTGGCAAACAGTTAGTGTTATTTGGTCGTCAAATTGGCCAAACTCGCTTAATGATCTACGATGTTGATGGAAATATTATTGGTTCATCTATCGTCAGAGTCACTCAACCATTAGCGGAAGTTAGACAAGAATTAAAGGTAATTTATCCTGAATTGGATATTAGTTTAAAGTCCGTGGGAAAAAAAGTGGCGATTCGCGGGCAAGTTTATACCGAAGAGCAACGAGATGATATCTATGCATTAGTGGCTGGAATGCTTGGCAAAGAGAAGACCGAACGTTGGGCGACGACTTCTGAATTAACTTTATCTGACCCCATCCAACCCGATCCGAGTGCTAATTTTTATCGTAATTACACCTATGATGGCATTATTGAAGGATTAGAATTACGTCACCCTTATCAGCTTAATGTCAAAGTGACGATTGCTGAAATAAGCAGTGCTTTTTCTGAAACGTTAGGTGTGCAATGGAATGGTGGCAGTGGCACCTTTAATTTTAGTGTGACTCCTGACTTCTCTGCTCCAGACCTTTCAGCGATGCTTACTGCAACGGCTGATGATTCAATGGGACAGATTTTAGCGGAACCCAATTTAACGGTACTTTCTGGTGAAGAAGCGTCATTTTTAGTTGGTGGGGAAGTGCCGATTATTGCTCGTGATCAAGATGCGATTAGTGTGACTTATAAAGAGTTCGGTATTCAATTGGATCTTTCTGCCAAAGTGTTAAGCGAAGACCAAATCCGTTTACGTTTACAACCTGAAGTGAGTCAAATTACTGGGACAGTGACAGGTGCAGGATTGAGTGCACCGCAAATGGGAAGCAGAAAAACCACCACGACGATTGAGTTAGCCGATGGTCAAAGCTTTATGGTTGGCGGCTTGATGAATAGCGCTGATATTGAAAGTTTGAGTAAAATTCCATTGTTAGGTGATATCCCATTCTTTGGTGCATTGTTTAGTCAATCCTCAACCAGTCGAGATCGCAGTGAAGTGGTGATTATCGCAACAGTTAATTTGGTTAAGCCGACCACCATGAACAAAATTCAACTGCCTTATTTAGAGAAAACCAATACTTATGAGCGTTTATTAGGTATTCCCGGTTCAAAGTTAATCAGTGGTAACAGTGTGCAAGAAGCAATGACGATTGATTTGATTAATCAAGGAGGCTTCTCCAATGAGTAAATTCAAACGTTTTATCCTTTGTTTGGTTGCGATGTTAATGGTGGGGTGTGCTGATCGCGCGAATGATAATTTAGGATCTGAAAGTGTGGTCTATCGCGAGAATCATCAATTTACCATTACCTTTAAAACATCTAGACATCAGTTTGAGCAGAAAAAAATTATCGCTATAGGCCAACAATTTGAAGAGACCATTGTTGATCTATCTATTACATATCATCCAAAAGATAAAATGTTAGCAAAGCAGCTTAAAGCCTTACTTGCTGATCAAGGAATTGAACCGAAACGAATTATCTTAAAAAGAGATGACAGGTTGACAGATAAAATGGCCATTGATGTGGTGCAATGGCGTGTCAAAGTTGAAGTGTGTAAACCTTATGTTTTAGGCAACGACATGCCAAATATTGGTTGCAGTGTTGATGCAAACCGTACCATTAGTGTACGTAATCCAGCGAATTTGGTTCGATAGAGGGAGTGAAGAATGTTTGATTTAGCGGATGAACTCTCGTTTACTATCGACAGCAAAAGCAAGCCGAAACAACAACAGCAGCAAATTGTCAGTGGCATCACCCTCTTTTATCAATCGAATGAAAGTAAAAGTCTCGTTGAGGAGGTTTGCCGCTTTGAAGCATGGGATGATTTACATTGCTTAAGTTGCGATCCAGATAAAGCGAAACCTGAGCAGCTGGGACAGACCATTATTCTTGATTTAATCGGCAATGAAAACCTATTGCAAGATGTTGAATTGCTGAATAATAAAATCGCCAATAACCGGTCAATTATTGTTCTTGGTAGTGATGACTCGATTTCGGTGTTACGCCAATTAGAAAAAATGGGTTTCTATTACCTACCATGGCCAGCTACTCGTGATGAGTTGATTAGAAGTATTAAACAAGTTGCCAATAATCAAGCGGCACTATTGGCAAATGGTTACTTTCGTAAAGCCAAACAAGTCGCCGTGTTAGGTTGTCGAGGTGGTGTTGGAACGACGGTGATCAGCGCTGAAATTGCCAGTGGGTTGGCTAAAAAAGGCAGCCGAAGTGTGTTAGTTGATCACCATTTTCATAATAGTAATGTTGATATTATTTTAAATCGTAAAGATCTTGAAAAGGTTGAACTTAGCAAGATTTCGGTTGAGATTGATAAGTTGGATGAAGAGTCTGCGGCGGGTTATTTGTCTGAAATTTCACATAATTTTCAATATTTCGCTTTAGATGGCGATGCAAAAAATGAATTGTTAGAGAGTCACACCAATACGATTTGTCATAAATTAGAGCGTCAAGTTAACTTTATCGTCAATGACTACTCGGCGTCAGTTGATTTTAAACTCGATATTGAACGGGTGGTACGTCAACATAATGTGATTGTTATTGTGGTCGATCCGTCGATCTCTTGTGTTCGTAGTGGGCAAAAAATCTTAGAAAAAGTCAGTGAAGCCGCATTAATCAAAGACGATAAATTACGTGTGATTGTGGTGTTGAATCATCACCGCCCAACAGGCAGCTTTAACCTTAACCGTGAAGAGGTTGAGCGCTTTTTGAAATGCAAAGTAGATATTGAGATTAGCTTTATTAAAAATGCGGCGGCACTGTTAATTGACGGCAAACGACTCCATACGACGGATAATAAAAAGTCCTCGCCATTTAGTGATTTGGCTAAGATAGTCAATGGTGAAGATCCAAATCAAAAAAGCTCTTTTGTACAAAAATTAAAGTCGAGGCTAGGTAAATGAGTCTAGCAAGAGAGTTATATGAAGAGTTTCGCGGTAAGATTTTTGAAGTTCTCGATGCCAGTATCGTCAATGATATGACGCCGGCAGAGTTAACAAAACAGATTGAAAATGCGGTTCACACCCTTAGCCGTAGCTACCCAACACCGATCCCATCGATTACTCGGATTGAATTAGCAAAATCTTTAGTCGATGAGTTGATTGGCTTAGGCCCACTTGAAGAATTGATGAAAGATGAATCTATCGCCGACATCATGGTTAACAGTGTCGATGATATTTTTGTTGAGCGTAATGGTAAAGTTCAAAAAACCGATTTGAGCTTTATGAGTGAACAGCAGTTACTCGATATCGCGAAACGAATTGCCAATAATGTGGGGCGACGTGTTGATGAATCTTCGCCTCTTGTTGACGCCCGTTTAGCCGATGGTAGTCGTGTTAATATTGTGATTCCACCTATCGCTCTTGATGGCGTATCGATCTCGATCCGTAAATTTAAAGAGCAAAAATTAGGACTTCGAGAGCTGGTGGGCTTTGGTGCCATGTCACCTGCGATGGCGCGAGTGTTAATGATTGCTGCTCGTTGTCGTATCAATATTATTATCTCTGGTGGTACAGGCTCAGGAAAAACAACCCTACTTAATGCACTCTCTCAATATATCGGTGAAGATGAGCGAATCCTAACGATTGAGGATGCGGCAGAGCTTCGAATCCAGCAACCCCACGTTGTTCGTTTAGAAACACGTCCCGCCGGTGTTGAGGGGACAGGCGCAGTGACTCAGCGTGACTTAGTGATTAATGCACTGCGTATGCGTCCTGAACGAATTATTTTGGGCGAGTGTCGTGGCTCAGAAGCTTTTGAGATGTTACAGGCCATGAATACAGGGCATGATGGCTCGATGTCAACGCTCCATGCTAATACCCCTCGTGATGCAATCTCTCGAATTGAATCGATGGTGATGATGGCGAACTTGAGCCTTCCACTTTCTGCGATCCGTCGTACTATCGTTTCAGCTGTAACGTTAGTGGTACAAGCGAGTCGCCTTCGTGATGGTAGCCGTAAAGTCACCAGTATCTCTGAAATCTATGGTTTAGAAGGTGATGCTGTGGTGATGGAAGAATTATTTAAGTTTGAGCAAGATAATAACCAAGGGGCAGATAAAATCACGGGACGATTTACAACCAGTGGGATCAGTGGACGCTCTAAAGTCACTGAACAAGCCGGTTTTTATGGTCTAAGTCGAGAATTAGAACAAGCTTATGAGATGAGTGATGGCTCATGAATTCAACTATCGCGTTTATTATCTTAGTGGGAGTTGTTGGACTTTATTTGTACCTGCGTAAGAAAAAGAATAATAAATATGCTTTTTTACTCCCAGAGGGGCAAGAGGCGTCATTAGCACCTGATGCCATTAACCTTAAAGGCTTAACCGATGCGCCACTGTTAATTCGAGCTCAACAATTCTTAATTTTAGTTAATGAATTATTGGGTAAAAGAGCACGGCTTAAACTTACCGCTTTTTTAATTGTAGTGATCTCTTTTTCGTTATATGCCAATAATGCATGGCTACATTTTAATCCAGTTTGGTTTGTACCTGTTAGCTCATTGACGGTGAGTTGGATATCGTTATCTTGGTTATTAGGTCGTCGTCGTAAAGAGTTTGATGAAACTTTCCCTGATGCATTGAATATATTGATGAGTGCGGTTACTGCGGGAGAGAGTATTAACCAAGGGTTTAGTTATGTGGGTAAAACGTTAGATAACACCATTGGGTATGAGTTTAAAGATATCTCAGATCGTATGATGCTAGGTGAGTCTGTCGATGATATTTTTGAGCGTTCTTGTAAGAAATTCCCTTATCCTGCGTTTTTATTTTTTGTCATTACCATTCGAGCCAATATGGCACGTGGTGGGCAATTAAAGTCTGTAATGGGACGATTGATTCGTGTACTAGTTGAAGCTAGAAATCTTGAAAAAAAGAAAATGGCAATGACTTCTGAAGCACGAATTTCAGCCAAAATCGTCGGGGCAATTCCACTGATATTTATGATCGGTTTGAAATATATGTCGCCAGAGGATTTTAACTTTGTTCTTTTTGCACCAGAAGGACGAGGAATACTTTATTACGTGGTCGGAAGTGAAACGTTAGGGTTATTTATTGTTTGGATGTTAGTGAGAGGAGCGAAATAGATGTTAACTATTTTACTCCCTCTGCTGCTGGTGGCGTTATTAATCTCTTTAGCAGTAACTCACTATTTAACCATAAAAACTCGAAAACTAAATGCGAGTCGATTTTTAGATCATAAAGTAAAAATTAACTTGAATTGGTTCCATGAGTTTTTAGGTGGCTTAGGGAAAAATCAGCAACGAGAATTAAAAAGTAAATTTGAAGATGCTGGGATCTATAATGCGGCGTTATCTCGGTATTTTGCTCCGGTTAAATATACGATTCTCTTTGCCTTTTTATTGTTGTGTTATTTAAGTGGTTTGCCGATTAATGATCTGCTGATTTATATTCTATTAATTTTCATTTTTATTCTTGTTGCACCTGATATGTATTTAGTGGCGAGAAAGAAACGGATTATTGAGAGTAACAGCCGTCAATTGCCATATATGCTCGATATGATGTCTGTTTGTGTTCAAACTGGGATGACTTTGGAGGCTTCATTTCGTTATTTAAGTGATGAATTACAGTCTTTTGATAAGGATCTTTGCTATCAAATTAGAAAAACGTCTGACGCTGCTGCCATTAAAGGGTTAGAGCTGGCGTTAAAGGATTTAGCCGAGCGAATACCGACCACATCGGTACGCAGTTTTACGTTAACTTTGACTCAAAATATTCAATATGGCACTTCTATTTCTAACGTGTTATCTGATCTTGCAGAAGATATGCGTAAAGAACAAATTTTATCGATGGAAGAGAAAATTGGTAAGTTATCAGCCAAGATGAGTGGCCCGCTAATTCTACTAATTATGTTTCCAATCATTATATTAATTTTAGCGCCGCCAATTATGCGTTCAATGGGATAGTCTGAATGATGAAAAAAATAATTACTTTAATGCTCTGTTTAACCCTTTTTGGTTGTGCCAGTTCAATAACAAAAGAGCAGCAAGCCTTACTCGATCAATATAAACGCAGTCATAATTACCCTGCGCTGATTAATTACTATAAAGGTCAGCTTGCTCTTGATCCTGAAAATAGCGGACTACAGTTAACGATTGCGGAGCTGTATTTAAATAATAAAGATTTAGAGTCTGCTAACTTTTATCTTCATCGTGCATTAGAGCAGAATAAAGAAAATGGTCATCTCTACCGTCTTCTTGGTGATGTTTATAATAAGCAACAAAAATACAGTGATGCGTTAGATTCCTATTATTTGGCAAAACAATATGGAGATGATTCAAAAGAGCTGTATATGGGGATGGGCATCGCCAATGCACAGTTAGGATTGTACCAATATGCGATTAATAACTTGAATGAAGCCCGCTTGCGTGGAGGTAATGAGTTAGATATCAAAAATAACTTAGGGTTAGTTTATGTCTATCAAGGTGAGTATCAAAAAGCCGTCGATATACTATTTCCACTTTATCAAACTCAACCAGATAATAGCAAAGTCGGGGCCAACTTAGCGGTAGCACTTTTAAAAATGGGCAGAACTAACGATCTTAATCGTGTGTTATTGCAATTAGGTTATGAAAATAGCCAACAAGTTAGCCAATTCAGCACCGTCGTTGAGAAGCGTGGTTTTTTTGTTGATAAAAGAGATGTGCTCGATATTCCTGAATCGAAACAAGCCAAAAGTATAGACGTCGCTCTTCATAATGTGGTTAAAACAAAAAAAGCAGAAGTGCTAAATAATACGTCAGCAAAAAAAGTAAAAATGAACAATGACGAAGAAAGTAAGACAATAGTCACGAAACAGTATCAGCGTATTTACTACCTACAACTTGGATCATTCCGTTATCAAAAAGAAGCCGAGCAGCAGAAAAAGTTGTTTGCCAAAAAAGGACTTAAGGTTGCGATACGACCAGCAATGGTGAATGGGAAAAAATGGTATCGCTTAGCGTTAGGTCAAGAAGCTACGCTACACGGTGTAAAAGTGTTCGCTAAACAGCAAGCAAAGCAATTAAAAAATCATCAGTATGTTATTCAGTTAGAAAAAACAGTTATACAGCCAAAACAACAAGAAGCTGTTGCCAATGATCGAGCATTAAAAGATGTGATGTCAGGTGAAGCTGTATGAAAATATTGAGTTTAAAAACTGTACGTCAACGACAACGGCAGAGAAAAAATAAGAGTGACCAACAAGGTGTCGTCGCGATTGAATTTGCGCTTGGATTTCCCCTATTGATTTTAGCGATTATGGGGATTTTTGAGCTGTGTCGTTTTGTTTTTATTGTTAACTTAACTGAGACTGCGCTTTCAGAGTCCTCTCGTTTAACTAAAGTTTATGAAGGGCAATACGGCTCTACGTATGATGAGCGATTACAAGATGTATTTACTCGTGATAATGAGCTGTGGAATATGATGGTACAGCCAGAAAACTTTGTTATATCAATGAAACAGTACCCCGATATTGATGCATTAACTAACACTGATTTTGATGCTACATCATGTGATCGATGTCCATTGGTCATGTATGAAGTGAGTTATGACTATTCACCACTTTATATCAGTACAGGATTTACCGATAGCAAAATAGTACGCAAAGTGTTGTCTGTGCAAGAGCATGAGGGGTGGTCTGATGAAGATGAGAGCTAAGCAAAAAGGCGCCTTTGCTGTTGAATTGGCTTTTATTATGGGGATTTTAACGACGGTTATTTTGTTTGTTTCAGACCTTTCAACGCAAGTATTAACCAAAACCCAAGTAGAACGTGTTAGCTATTCGTTAGCATCGACTTTAAAAGAACGTGCTCGTTTTTATGAAGGACGTCAGGTTGTGAGTCAGGAAGATTTTGAGCAACTCAATGAGATAGCTGCAGAGATGTTAAATCTACAAGCGCCAGTGAAACGTGATGGTTATGGCTTGTATGTTGAAGCGTTAATTCCATTAGGAGAGGGGGAGGAATCATCCCAACACTTTGCTCAGAATTTTGATAGTGAGAGTCAATGCCGCGGTAATAAAAATATAGAGTCGTTATCAGGGTTGATGCCAGAGCGAGATGATGGGTTACAGTTTCCTATTTATCAAGTAACCGTTTGTTTGAAGGTGGACGGTTACTTTAGTGATCATACATCTTATCGTCATTTACAAGCCAGCTCAGTGGTACCAGGGAGGTAATATGAGTGATAAAAAATTGGTTCAAGAAAGCAGACATTTTCCTGTAATGAAGCGTAATTTATCGCAATCGTTTGGAACCAAGCAGAAAGGGGTTGCGGCCATTATTACCGCACTATTAATGCTGCCCATGATGGGAGCGGTTCACCTTTCACTTGAAAGTACTCGCCTTATTCAAAAACAGAATCGAATGGCCGATGCTGCTGAATCTGCAACCCTAGCGGTTTCAATGGCAAACAGAGAAGAGATTGATTCTCGTAGTGAAGATTACTCCCATCATTTAGCCCGTTTATATATTGAGCAATATATCGACAATATGGAAGAGCTAAAAAATCTTGATGTCACGCGTACTGAAGGTAAAGAGCAGATTGAAGATGATGATGCATATTTTGTCAAATATCAAGTTGATGCGACAGCGCATTTTGAGAGCTGGATGGGCGACAAGACGGCAGAATCATCAGGGAGTGATGTCGCTAACAGTGCGATGGCAAAAACCTATCAGCTACCGTCAGACTTAGATTTAGTCTTTATCACCGATTTTTCTGGATCGATGGATTATAGATGGAGCGGTTCAGAACGTACGAAACTTTCAGTATTAAAAGAGCAGGTAAATATTATATCCACCAATTTACTCTCTAGTCATAGTGATGAGAAAGGATATGCTCATCGAATTGGTGTCGTGCCTTATAATATGCGTACTCAAGATAAGGTGAATAATGTTGATTATTGTGTGACTCAGTTGAAGTACTTACCGGAAAAAGTCGGTGATAACTATTATGATTATGATGATTTAAATTGGTATGAATGGTCAGGATATTCTGAAGATAAATTAAATGATTGCGCAGATAATAAAGATCATTGTCCTGATATTAGTGGACAAAATGATCAACGTACTCGTCGTGAAGCAAAAGCGATCGAAGATATTATCTATAGATCTAGTGATACAAATAGTCGTTATCCTGATATGTATGAGCAGATTGATTTTGCTAAAACCGTTAATCAGTGGAATGATATTAATCCAGTTAATTCAAAAAATATCCAAATTGAAAAGAATTATAATGGCATATTTAATTCTGGAATGTGTAAAACCAACTTTAATACGTTACCTTTAGAGCGAAAAATTCCAGATATAGATGATATGGATGCTAACGGTGGAACTGCTGTATATCAAGGTGTGATTCGAGGCGCTCAAATACTACTTGCGGGTAAGCCACAAAATAATAATGACGGCATGTATGAAGATCAATTAGAAGCTTATCATGAGCGTTCACAAATGTTATTGATTTTAAGTGATGGGCAAGAAGACCCTTTAAAGCGAACCTTTCAAGAGTTGGTTGATAAAGGACTCTGTGACAAGATCCGCGAAGAGTTTCAAGATCATAAAAACCCGCTTTATATTGGAGTGTTAGGGATTGATTTTAATGCAGAAGGACAAACATCATTTAAAGATTGTGCCGACGATGTTATCGATGTAGAAAATAGTGAAGATCTAATTTATAAAATAGAAGAACAGATCCGTAAAGGTTCTGCAACTAATGGAATTAGTCGCCTTTATGATCAAACATTAGGCTAATTGAGCCGATTAGGAATATAAATGAAAAGTAAATCGTTAGCTCTAATGTTAATCTTGGCGAATTATTCAAATATCGCATTGGCAAATTCGACAGATATTAATGAGAAAATAGATCAACTTTGTGCGACCAATAATATGGTTATCGAACAAGTGAGCTATGTCGATGAAGTTTATGCAACGGCACTGCATCGAAATGGGAAATTACAAATTGTTGAACAAGTAACTGATCCAAATTATCTTAATTCATTACAGAAAACTTCAATAAGCTTGGGTGATGACTGTTTTGAGTTTTTAAAAGAAGAGAAAGTGATTGAAGTCGTTAATACGGGGCCGATTGCTCGGGTCTATTTTAATTTTGATCAAGCAACATTAACCTCTGCTTCAAAACAAATTTTGGCAGAGGTTGCACAACGAATTAAAGATAAAAATGGTACCGTTATTTTAGAAGGACATACTGATAGTATCGGCAGTGAGAAATATAACTTAGAGTTAGGTTTGGATCGTGCCACTAAAACGGCAGATAATTTGAACCAAAATGGAATTGCAGTGGATAAATTGGCGATTCAAACTCAAGGAGAAGCGACTCCTGTTGAAAGTAATGAAACGGAAGTGGGTAGAGAAAAAAATCGACGAGTCGAGATCACTATTGAGTAATATGCTTTTGTTACTATTTAATGAATACTTAACGACGATTTGATTTGCTTATATTAAATTAGTGCCGAAATTTTGTTAAATTGGTGCAATAACACGCTTAATAACCCTATTTGTCATATGAATGTATAAAAATATGATTTTATAGGGTTTTTTTTCATGTTGGAATTATGGTATAAACTATTTTCATATGTTTTTTGCTAAGGATTAGCACAATGAAAATTCAAATTGATGCTATTGATGCGTTTATTTCTGTAGCAGATAACGGCTCTTTTAGTTTGGCAGCAAAAAAATTAAAGCGCAGTCAAAGTAATGTCAGTCAAACGATTCAAAATTTAGAGATAGATTTAGGATTTACTCTTTTTCTTCGTCAAGGTCGTAGTATTAAATTGACAGCTAATGGTAATTTATTACTAAAAAAAGCTCGGCTACTACAAAATCAAGCGGTTCAATTTAAAGAACAAGTACAAGTTCTAGCTGAAAATAAAAAACCGATTTTATCTATTGGTGTCGATCCTATTGCCTTTGGTGATGAGTTATTATCCGTCTTTTTAGATTTTGAAAATTTATTTTCATCAATTGAATTAAATGTTGTGTGTCGTGAAAGTCAAGAATTAGAACAACTGTTGAGTGACGGAACACTGGATATTATTATCAGTTTCAATGACCAATTTGAAACATTAGATTGTCAATCATATACTTTAGAGTTATCTAAATATGTTTGGATTGCCGCAAAAGAGTTAACGCCACATATTGAACAAGCAAGGTCTATTTTTGATTTGAGCTATTTTCGACTGTTGTTAAATCCTCAACAGCGTCAACATATTTTATCTAATTTAATGAATGTAATGCCTGTTTGGCAGTTAGAAGATAATAAGTTAATTGTTGAATTATGTAGTAAAAGTAAAGGGATTGCTTGTATCCACTCTTCATTAGTTGATTCTCTGATAGATCATCAAAAAGTGGACATTATTGACTCTAATTTATTACCGACAGTAACAGAACTCTTAACCTTAAGACTAAGTAATAGAGAAGATATCTCTTATTTGACTGACTGGTTTGTAGCAAGGTTACAAAATGAGTCTATTTTGAATAAAAGTAGTTTGCCGTTAAGTTCTTCACTATTAACCAGCCATTAATTAATTCTAAAATAGTTAAACTTTTAAGCTTAAATAAGTAACTGGCTTAAATGTTCAATTTCCTCTATCTCAATAACCTCTGGATTATCGAATTTTTTAAATGCGGGGTTAGAATGGAAATGAACGGTTGTAACCTGTGCATTTACTCCGGTTTGAACCCCTAATAGTGAATCATCAATAAAGATACATTCATCTAATGAATACCCCATATTAAGGGCGGCATAATGAATAATGTCAGGTTCAGGTTTATAACTATTAAAATCATCACCAGAAAATAGGCTATTTTTAAAAAAAGAGGATAAGCCTAAGAGTGTTAAATTTTCTAGCATATTCTTACTGTCACACTTGGCGATAACACACATCTCAATCCCTTGCTCTTTTAATCGAGTAAGCAGAGAGATGATTCCTTTGGTGGGTTTTAGGTGTTGTTGAAATTGAATTTCTCGCTCTTGTCGATATAAGGCTTCTACATATTCTAATGGGGCTGAAACGCCAGTAAAATGCATAAGCTCGAAAATGACATCAACAACGTTACCACCATTGTATTGTTCCATGCACTCTTCGATAGTCAGATTGCAATTAAAGTGACGATTAAATACATTGATAAGTGACTGATTGCAAAGAAACTCGCTGTTGTTAAGTGTCCCGTTGCAGTCAAATATGACACATTTTTTTGCTAATGGACTTTTTATATTTCCTATTAACGGCTGCATTTTTTGTCTTCTTTTTTGCTGATGTTTATTCTATTTTCAAGTTATCAAATAATAATTGAGAATAAAAACCATAATATTAGTAAGTGTTAAATAGATCGTTAAATTAAAGTTAATGGAATGAAAATTCATGAAGGGGATCACACCTTTTATCGCGATGATTTCAGTTTTCTCTACTGGTTGTTTTATCTGGCTAGACCATTGAAATCACTGTTTTAGTGTAGACTGGCAGTAATTATTAAAACTGTGTGAATCAATCCTTATGTTTATCTCTGAATATGTTAACGAAAAAGACGGGCAATGGTCGATTACTCGTCCACAAGCTAGCCACTTTGCAAAAGCGATCGCTAATGATTTTAATCCCATTCACGATGAAGATGCGACCCGCTTTTGTGTTCCGGGTGATCTTCTTTTTGGGTTAACGTTGAGCCAAATTGGTGTCAGTCAATCGATGACGTTTCGATTTGCGGCTGTGGTCAATGATACGACTGAATTATCACCTCATCACTTAGATGATGAAAACTTCCAATTTATCGATCAGCAAGAAAAAGCCTACTTAAAGGTTGAGCGTCAGGGCGAATGCTCGACAGATCAAGGTATGGTGGCTCATTTAATTAAAAATTATGTACGCTTTTCAGGTGAAAATTTTCCGCATATTTTAATGCCACTGATGAAAGACAAAGGAATGATGATTAATCCGTCTCGTCCGTTAGTGATGTATGAAGATATGTCTATTCATTTTACGACACTTGATTTCTCAGAACCGACGATTGAATTAGCAGAGACTCGCTTAGATATTGAAGGTAAGCGTGGCAATGTTACTTTAGGGTTTGTCTTTAAATCTGAAGGCGAAGTTATTGGTACGGGGTGTAAGCATATGATCTTAGGTGGACTGCGTCCATTTGTCCAAGAAGATATTGATGTGTTAGTCAATGCTTATAATGGTAGAAAAGAACATTATCAAATTCATAAAACAGTTTGCTAAATTTTCATCTATTGATCTCGATGATTTCTCTTTGACTATGGATCAGTTATAATTTAATTATTAATACGGTTTAATATTTATTAGATCCAATAGAAAATGTAGGAAAACATTATGCAAAATGATCTTGAACAGCTAATCCAAGATGCTGGTGATGAGCCTGAGATTCCATTGCCATCCCTAGAAGAGCAGAAAAAAATTGCTGCTGAGTTAAAAGCATTGGAAGAGCAAGGTAAATTGACTCCAGAAATATTAGAACAGTATTTTGCTCACTTTTATGCGACAAAACAGCAAAATCAACAGTAGATCGCTGAAATCGAATAAGTTAACTTAATCTGATTTGTTCTCGTTCCTTTCAATATGGGAAATTTGAATAGATTGAGTGATGATGAAAAAGGATTCTCATTTGTATGAGAATCCTTTTTTTTGTCTCTTTTTTCAAATTCTTTACCATGGTCACTGTTATCGAGTAACACCTCATTCTATTTTTAGAGTAGAATCCATTAAAGCGTAATAATAAGCAGGTTATATATGTCATTAATAGGCAAATTAAAGGTCGTCGGAGTTGCACTTATTTCACTGACATTAAGTCATCAAATATTCGCTCAAGAAAGAGTGACGGTTTTTGCAGCCTCTTCAATGACTGATGCCGTGAATAAAGTCGTTGAACAATATAAAGCGATTTCTAGTGATGATGTGATTGTTTCGTATGCGGGTTCGTCGTCTCTGGCTCGTCAAGTTAGCCAAGGCGCACCTGCAGACATTTTTATTTCAGCTAATGATCGTTGGATGGATTACGTTATTGATCAAAAAGCCGTTGATGCAAATAGTCGAAAAGTTTTGGTTAAAAATAGTTTAGCCGTGATTTCAGGTATTCATCATTCTGTTTCCCCATTTAAATTATCTGAAAGTGAACAATGGCTAGCAGGGTTAAATGGTAGCCGATTAGTGGTTGCTGACCCTAACTATGTTCCAGCGGGGATCTATGCAAAACAATCGTTACAGAGTGAAGGGGTTTGGCAAACGCTATCAACCCGTTTAGCCAGTGCAAATAATGTCCGTGCAGCGCTGGCTTTGGTTGAACGCGGTGAGTCTCCGCTTGGTATTGTGTATACAACCGACGCATTAATCTCGAAAAAAGTGAATATTGTTGCTACTTTTCCTGAAAGTAGCCACTCCGCGATAGAGTATCCAATGGCGCTAGTCTCTCATTCACCTTCTAAAGCTGCGACTAACTTTTATCGCTTCTTATTATCTAAACAAGCCAAAGCAACGTATAAAACATTTGGTTTTAAGGTTGTTCAGTGACCTTAACACCCTATGAAATTGATGCTTTATTATTAAGCTTAAAAGTGGCTTCTACCGCGGTAATTTGGAGTCTTCCATTTGCCATACTTTTCGCTTGGTTACTGGCGAGATATCAGTTTATAGGTAAGTCTCTTTTAGATGGTATTATTCACCTTCCATTAGTACTTCCTCCTGTTGTTATTGGTTATCTGCTTTTAGTCGCAATGGGACGACAGGGGTTTATTGGACAATGGCTCTACCAATGGTTTGGTTTTAGTTTCAGTTTTAGCTGGCGAGGCGCGGTTTTAGCCTCTGCGGTGGTCTCTTTCCCTTTGATGGTACGTTCGATACGTTTAGCGCTAGAAGGGGTCGACATTAAATTAGAACAAGCAGCAAGAACGTTAGGTGCGAATCGTTTACGAGTCTTTTTTACCATTACACTGCCTTTAGTGGTTCCAGGCATCATTAGTGGCGTGGTATTGGCATTTGCTCGTAGCTTAGGGGAGTTTGGGGCGACGATTACCTTTGTCTCTAATATTCCCGGTCAAACTCAGACAATCCCGTTAGCGATGTATACATTTATTGAAACACCGGGTGCAGAAGCGCAAGCAAGTCGGCTTTGTATTGTGGCGATTATTATCTCTCTGCTTTCACTGCTATTCTCTGAGTGGATGGCAAAAAGAATGAAACGTCGTCTTGCTGGGTAACGACTGTTCAATCGTGAATATGTGTTGATTAATAGATTAAGGAAGAATAGATGCTTCAAGTTGCCATTCAAAAGCAATTAGGACAACTGTTATTAGATATTGATTGCCAATTTCCTTCTAGCGGAATTACTGCGATCTTTGGTCGTTCAGGGGCAGGGAAAACCTCGTTTGTTAATCAATTAAGTGGCTTATCGCGTCCAGATAAGGGCTTGTTAGCGATTGATGATAAAATCTATTTTGATAGTGAAAAACGAATTTTTCTCCCTCCTGAACAGCGTCAAATTGGTTATGTTTTCCAAGATGCTCGTCTCTTTCCGCATTATACGGTTAAGGGGAATCTTAAGTATGGCAGTAAAAAGCATCAGCCTGAGCTTTTTCAACAAGTGGTTGCATTATTAGGACTTTCTGATCTACTTAATCGTTATCCTAGTTCGCTCTCTGGTGGGGAGAAACAGCGTGTGGCGATTGGTCGAGCGCTGCTGAGTCAACCACGACTTTTGTTAATGGATGAGCCTTTAGCATCGTTAGATCTTCCTCGTAAACGGGAACTTTTACCTTATTTAGAACAACTGGCGAATGAGTTTTCTATTCCCATTGTTTATGTCACCCATAGTTTACAAGAAATTTTGCGCCTTGCTGACCATTTAGTGGTTCTTGATGCAGGAAGGGTTGTAGCTAGTGGTGAACTTGCAACAGTATGGAGTAGCGCGGAGATGAGACCTTGGCTGGAGGGGTATGAGCAGAGCTCGATGATTACTGCACAGCTCATTGGTCATCATCCAAAATATGCAATGAGTCAATTAGCAATTTCAAACCACTCTTCTCTTTGGGTTTCAGCATTAGAAAAAGTCGTGGGTGAGTCAGTAAGAGTTCGAATTAGGGCCAGTGATGTCTCCATTGTGCTCCACCGACCTGAAGGTACCAGTATTCGTAATATTCTTTCTGCAACCATCACTCAGCTTATTGATGCTAAAGAGAATAGCCAGTTACAATTAAAAATTGGTGATAACTTTATTTGGGCAACCTTAACGAATTGGGCTGTTGATGAGTTAGGATTAAAAGTTGGGGATGAGGTATTTGCACAAATCAAAGGGGTGAGTGTTAGCCAAGAAGATATGGGATAAACACAATCGCAATCACATAAGCCCTCCATCCTGATATTATCCTTCCTATTTGAGGTATATCAGGATGGAGAGTCAGCGTGTAAACTTTCATTTCCTCAGGCATCAAAAATTAAACAATGTGCACCAAGGAAAGTAGCTCTTCTGCTGTCATAATCGCTTCCTTACGATTACTGATACTTAGCTTTTGATAGAGATTTCGGATATGGGTCTTAATTGTGGTAATCGCAACATTGAGCTCATTTGAAATCTGATCATTGGTAAAGCCCGCATAAATCAATCCTAAAACCTGCCACTCTCGTTGAGTTAACGGACTGACGCGAATTAACTCTGGAATATTGGGATGACTAAGCAGTTGTTCAACAAAGGCTTCATCAAAGTGAGTTGAATTCGAACGTTCAATATGACACATTTCTGATAACAATAAATTGATTCGGTGTTGTTCTAACTCATTGGTCTCTTTGTCTTTTAATAGAGCCTGTAGTAAAGGTTGAAGTTTGTCACTATCTAATAAGTAATCGCCTAAGACGCCGGTTTTACTGGTTAATTGCAGTGCATCCTTCAGACTTTGATAAGCATCATCCGCTAAATTTTGCTCCTGTCTGAGCAAGACTTTTAAGATTAAATTGCGGTTTTTATCCGTGATGAGTTCTAATCGGTCACACTCTTCAATCATATATTTGAGAGTTTCTTCTGCTGCCGTCAACTCACCCAGTAATATTTGAGCACGGACGATATTACGGTATTGCAGCTGCTGAAAGTGGTTATTTGCCCCATCTGGACGCTCTGCAACCGCTAACCAATTTTTAATTGCTGCTTGATTGCCAGTCAGTTGCCAATAGTTAATTTGCACGAAGTAGGTGTTAGCTAACCAATCAATGTGGTAAATATTGTTGTTAATTAGAGTTTGGCAGGTATCAAGGTAGCGTGACGCTTTATCAATTTCGCCACGACTTAACGCGATACGGGCCAGCATCGCATAGCAATGAAGCGAATTGGCATCAGTGCTGTTTGCAAGTACCGCCAATCCTTCATGGATACAATCTTCCGCTTCATCAAGTCGATACCAAGACCATAAAATGTTAGCTCTAATTCTTAACAAAAATTCATAAAGAGGAACTTGCTGGAGATGTTGATCTTTAATTAACTTAAACGCATTTTCTTGTAGCTCATAAGCCGCTTGTAATTGTCCTTGAGCAATAAGGATTTCACTCTGTTGTAAGATCGCCCAAAGTGCCTGTTGATGTGTTTTATGTTGACGTGCAATTTTCTCTGTCTGCTGCATCATTGGCAAAGCACGGCTTAAATGACCTAAAACATGATGAACTTCACCGACAATTGAAGTTGCAACAATTCGGCTACGATAGTCGTTGCTGTCTAGTTGCCCGAGTGCTTCTTGAGACAGATTTAAAGCCGTGACCGGATCATTACAATTGATAGCGGCTTGCGCTTTTAATGCATTGATTTCACCGAGCAGGGAATCATCGAGCTTGTTTCCTCTTTCTGCTAACTCAACCATTGCATCCTCAAGGATATGCCCAACTTGCTGATAACGATGCTGTCCTTGTGCTAACCATGCTCGAAGTACAAGTAACCTTGGATAGGTATAAAAAGATTCAGAATCAATTTTTTCCAGCGCTTTATCTAATAGAGAAAACTCGCCTTTTTGGAACATACCCCAGCTATTTTCTAATAGAATTTCAATAATTAAAGCACTGTTTTTAGCTAGCATTGCATGTTCTAAAGCTTGATGGAGCGAACCTTGTTTCAACCATGCGTGAGCGGCAGTTGTGTGGATTTGTATCTCTTGATTAGGCAGTTGCAATTGACGCTGATGGATTAGAAATTCTCGAAATAGATTGTGGAATTTGAACCATTCATATTCACCCTCTAGAGCAGATAAAAATACACCTTGTTTATGAAGCTGTTCTAACATACTTGGGGCGTCAATTTGTCCCGTTACTTCAATAATTAACTGAGCATTAAACGTTGAGAAAACTGAACATTGTAGTAAAAAGTTTTGTTGATTTTCGGGTAATAAATCAAAGATCTCTTCTGCTAAGTACTCCCATAAATGCCCTTTATTATAATTAACCATGGATAGGGCTGATTGGGCAAGGTCGGCATTAACTTGCTTAGTGTGTAAAGCAATTAATTGTAACGCAGAAGGCCAGCCTTCAATTTGAGTGACAATTTCATTGATCGTAGAGTCAGTGACTTTATCTGTGACGCGCTGCTCAAAGAAATAGGAGGTCTCATCATGATCAAACGCAAGCTGATCGACTCCAACTTCAATTAATTGATTTCTGACCCGCAAATTGGCGATACCTAGTGTAGGTTGTGAGCGACTAGTGATAACAACCGTAATGTTTTCTGGCATCTGTTTAATAAAAAATCGAATACTACGGTTAATTTCATCATTATTAATTAAATGATAATCATCTAACGCAACATATAACTGTTTATTAAATTGGCTTAACTCAATAAATAGTTCATTAAACAGAGCGGATAATGTTGAAAATTGTCGACGTTCGGCAATGATTTGGCTCTGTTTACATTGATTATTGGTCGCTTTATTAATCGCTCTGATAAAATAATTAACAAATCGAAATGGGTCATTATCATTTTCATCTAAATTGAACCAAGCAACATGATTAAGCTGAGAAAGCCATTGAGAAGCAATCGTTGTTTTGCCATAACCTGCTGGGGAGCGGAAAAGTACTAATCGATAGCGGGCAGCATTAGTTAATAAGGATAACAGCCTTGGTCTTTCTATGGCGCGATGTAAATCAGCGGGTTTGGTAATTTTAGAGGGAATCCACATAATATTTATTTTCAATTTGTCAGATAAACAGCAGATATCAATCAGTGCTGAGAAAAAATAGCTGCCGTTAATGTATCAAAATTTAAACAAGATTGATTAACTTAAAAGAAGCTAATTGCTTAGTATCTCGATAAATCTACTAAAAGTGCGATATACATCACATTGAGAGGAGGGCTTGCTGAGGCGTGATTTTATCAGGGTGGTTCCATAACTGAACATTTATATAATTGAAAAATTTAATAAAAAGTAAATTTAATATTTTTTATTAAATGAGTCATTCTATTTACAAAACACGATGAAATGATATTTTTAAATATACCGCAGGAATAGAGTAAATAATAAGTTAAACGTTATTGATTATTATTTTCTGTTTTTAATAATAATTATTTTAAATAATCTTTGAATGTAATAGAGATAGACCTCCTGTATTTTTAGTGGTTAGTTGGCGACAAATAACAGAGATCTCATGAGTATAGTTGTTCTATATGATTGGGGCGAACGAGTGCAGCCAATAACCTAACAACGTTAAGTAAAAAAGGGATAAAGTTATTTAGATATAACTTGTGCCTTTTATACCCAAAGTATTGCTAGTAGGTGGCAAGGAATGAAACCCCATGAGTCTAGGTTTCTATATGATTGGGGCGAATGAACGAGGCCAACAACCTAGCAACTTCAAGTAAGAAGGGTATAGAACTCATGATCGAATAACAAAGGTATCTCTAACTATTAGTTAGGTAGTTTAAGTGGCAAATATAATACGGAATCGAATTGATCTTACCTTTCAACGTTTTGGGCTATTGATCGCAGTTAGTACCGACACCTATAAAGATCAGAAAGGATGGCTCTGTCATTGCGACTGCGGCAATTTGGCCTTTGCCCGTGCAGATGCTTTAATACGTGGTCGAAGAAAATCTTGCGGTTGTCTTCGTCGATTCAAACGAACAGATAAAAATAATCAAATCGAGTACTACCATCGAGATATTTTTGCTTCAAAAAATATTAAACAAGTTGAATCATTGCAAGATCTTGTCAAACTCTCTAGAAAAAATAAGCTGGCTCGTGAAACGAAATAACGTATTTATACCTTTCATACTGGAAGCTGCTCTATACCCAAAGTAATTGGAGCTGCTAGGTTGTTTATATTGATTCGCCAACTAACAACGCCAATAATTTTAGGTATAGATTGTTGATTATTGCGCGTTGGTTATATTTTTATCGTGTATTGATGATATTTGACTAACTTTTGACCTTTAGTTCTATTTTTTGAGCTTTTTTTGTTCATTGTTGATTGTTTTTTGGACGAGTTTAATTCTCATTCAGTTGGATTTATGTCGACTGTAATCCTCTCTACTTCAATGAAAACTCAATATAAATAAGCTCCTCCTCCCTACTCCTCCCTAAATTAATTTACCCTAGGATGAGGTATTTCTCGCAATTTAGGCCATTATATGACAAATACAACACATCATAATTAGTTATATAAGAAAGCGAGATAATCATGACGACTTCAATAAAAACACAAGCGTTTAATCGCAATGAATTTAAAGCAGCAGTAACTAGACACTTAGTCACTACGTTTGCTAAAACCGTTGAAACTGCGACTGAACAAGATTGGTATCTGGCTTTAGGTCGTGCTTTAGCAGAGTCTACAACCGCAAACCTATTAGCTACCGAACAAAATTTATCGGCAAGCAATAGCCGCAGTGTTAATTACCTTTCTCTTGAGTTTTTAATTGGTCGTTTAACAGGTAACAACTTGATTAACATGGATCTTTATGATGATGTTGCCGTGGCAATGTCTGAGCTAGGCCTGAATCTTTCTGACCTGCTTGAAGAAGAGAGAGATCCTGCTTTAGGTAATGGTGGGTTAGGGCGTCTCGCTGCATGTTTTATGGAATCATTAGCCGCACAAGAGTTTCCTGCGGTAGGTTATGGCCTGCATTATGAATATGGTTTATTCCGTCAGTCTTTTGACGATGGTGAGCAACAAGAGGCGCCTGATGCATGGCGTGGTGAACAAGGTTACCCTTGGGAAGTTCAGCGTCCTGAACTCACTAAAAATATCGGTTTATATGGTTCGATTGAAACTTATATTAAAGAGAATGGTAACCAAGGGCGTCGTTGGGTCCCTGCATTATTTGTTGAAGGGATTGCATGGGATTTGCCAATTGTTGGTTATAAAAATGACTCTGTTTATCCTTTACGTTTATGGGAATGTAAGACGTCTGCGCCATTCAACCTGCAACGTTTTGACCAAGGTGATTATTTAGGTGCTCAATTCTCTGCGATTGAAGCGGGTAACGTAACGAAAGTTCTTTATCCAAATGATAACCACGATTCAGGTAAAACACTGCGTTTAATGCAGCAGTACTTCCATTGTGCTTGTTCTATTGCTGATATCCTTGAGCGTCATCTTGCTGCGGGTCATGCTTTAGAAGACCTTGCTAAGCTAGAAGCTATTCAATTAAATGATACACACCCAACCATTGCGATCCCAGAATTAATGCGCATCTTAATTGATGAGTATGAGCTAAGTTGGGACAGTGCATGGGCAATCTGTTCTAAGACATTTGCATATACTAACCATACTTTACTTCCAGAAGCGTTAGAGAAGTGGAGCGAAGCTCTGATTGGTCAGCTACTCCCTCGTCACCTAGAGATTATTTTTGAAATTAATGCACGTTTCATGACATTAGTTGAAAAGCAGTGGCCGGGCGATAATGAGAAGAAAGCGAAACTTTCGATTATCGAAGAAGGGCATCAACGTATGGTACGCATGGCAAACCTTTGTGTTGTCAGTACTTATGCGGTAAATGGTGTCGCTGCGCTTCACTCTGAATTAGTTAAACGTGACCTTTTCCCTGAATTTGATCAACTATTCCCGGGTAAACTACAAAACGTAACCAATGGCGTAACACCACGTCGCTGGTTAAAGTATTGTAACCCTGATCTGGCTGAGCTATTCAGTAATAAAATTGGTGACGAGTGGGTTGGTGATCTTGATAAGCTAAAAGAGCTAGAAAAGTATGCTGATGACCCGCAATTCCAACAGCAGTTTATGGCCGCGAAGAAGGTGAATAAACAACGTTTAGCGGATTGGATCAAAGAGAATATGGACATTGAGATCGATACTAATGCGATTTTTGATGTACAGATCAAACGTCTACACGAATATAAGCGTCAACACTTAAACTTGCTAAATATTTTAGCCTTGTATCATCGTCTGCTTAACGATGCAGATTTCGATATGCATCCGCGCGTATTTATCTTTGGTGCGAAAGCTGCTCCGGGTTATGCTCTCGCAAAAGAGATCATTCATGCAATCAATAAAGTGGCTGATACCGTTAATAACGACAAACGTATTAATGGCAAGCTTAAAGTTGTCTTTATGCCTGATTACCGTGTTAGCCTTGCAGAGATGATCATTCCAGCCGCGGATGTTTCAGAGCAGATTTCTACTGCCGGTAAAGAAGCGTCTGGAACAGGTAACATGAAGCTGGCATTAAACGGCGCATTAACCATCGGTACAATGGATGGTGCTAACGTTGAGATTCGTGAAGAAGTTGGCGATGAGAATATTTTCATCTTTGGTCTATTAGTGGATGAAGTCTTAGCCCTTAAAGCTTCTGGTTATAAGCCTTATGATTATTACAATTCAGATAGCATATTAAGAGCTTCGCTTGATATGTTAGGCTCAGATCGATTCACGCCGGGTAATCCAAATGCATTCGCGGGTATTCGTCATAATCTTCTTGATGGCGGTGACCCATATTTAGTGCTGGCTGACTTTGCAAGTTATGTTAATGCTCATGAGCGTATTGATCGTGCCTATAGAGACCAGAGCAACTGGGCTAAAATGGCCATTATTAATAGTGTTTCAGTTGGCAAATTTAGCTCTGACCGAAGCATTCGTGATTATGCCAATAACATTTGGAAATTGAAATCAGTTAAAAGCCAATAATCATTAACTAAATTATGGATAATACCAGAGGATGAAAGATTTAATCATGCTTTCATCCTCTGAGTGAGATGATTTCAATCATTAAGAGATAGAGATAAATAGTGAAGATACTGTTTATAAGGAATTCAAATGACAAAAGAAACTGAATTACAACAGGTTGCAAAGTTAGCCGGCTTAGCGGAGAGCTATATCAGTGCTTGGGGCGATGAAGCTCATGTATCAGAAGAGCAGCAACGTAAGATCCTTGCTGGTTTAGGTTATGATACAAGCAGTGACAGCAAATTACTTGCTTCAGCTCAAAAAATGCATCAACAACCCGTTCTTGATCCTGTATTGGTTATTCAACAAGATAAGCCACTAGAAATCTCATTGCATGTCGCTACAAGTGCGCGTGTTAATGAGTTTAGTTGGCAGCTAGAAACTGAGCAAGGTGACGTCACCAACGGTCAGTTAAGTGATCTTGACGTGCGTGATGAGCGTACAGAAAATGGCGCGATCGTTTTCTTACTCCCTGTAACCTTATCCGAGGGTTATCATACGCTAAACGTTAATCGAAAACGTCGTAAAACCCCTTATGAAATGACCCTTATTGTGACGCCAGCGAGTTGCTATAAACAACCAACATTAGCAGAAGGTAAGAAGTCCTGGGGTACCAGTATACAGCTTTATACGCTACGTACTGAGCAAAACTGGGGTATCGGTGATTTTGGTGATCTAAAACAGTTAGTGGGTGAAATTGCTCAACGTGGTGGTGATTTTGTTGGCTTAAACCCAATTCACTCTCTATTTCCAGCAATGCCTGAGTCGGCAAGTCCGTATAGCCCATCATCTCGTACTTGGCTAAATACGATCTATTTAGATGTGGGTGCGATTGCTGAATTTGCTCAAAGTGAAGAAGCTCAAAATTTAGTAGGCAGTGTTGATTTCCAACAACGAATTTCTGTAGCGCGCTCAAATGAATGGGTACAATATCGTGAAGTTTCTGCCCTTAAGATGGCGATTCTGCCTCTATTATTTAAGGTGTTTCAACAGCAACATTTAGCAAAGAACAGTGTTCGAGCAAAAGCGTTTCAAGCATTTGTTAAAGAAGGCGGAGATAGCTTAGTTCATCAAGCGGCATTTGATGCACTGCACGCTGAGTTAATCCAACAAGATTCAAACTGTTGGGGCTGGCCCGTTTTTCCAGAGAAATATCGCCAGTTTGATCGTAAGGATGTACAGAATTACATTATTGAAAATCAAGATACGATTCAGCTTTATATGTATAGCCAATGGCAGGCAGCGGAACAACTGAGTGAAGTGCAACATTTTGCTAAAGAGCAGGGCATGACCCTTGGTCTTTATCGTGACCTTGCCGTAGGTGTGAGCGAGTGCGGTTCTGAAACTTGGGCAAACGACGGTACATTATGTATGGATCTTTCGGTTGGCGCGCCGCCAGATATCCTAGGTCCACTCGGTCAAAATTGGGGACTGCCGCCACTTAATCCATTAACGCTAAAAAATAGTGGCTACAAAGCTTATATCAATATGTTACGTGCCAATATGCGATCTTGTGGTGCTTTACGTATCGATCATGTTCTGGGGTTGCTTCGTTTATGGCTTATTCCTCGTGGCGAATCTGCGAATAATGGTGCATATATCTATTACCCAGTACAAGATATGCTTTCCATTCTCGCTTTAGAGAGCCATCGTCATCAGTGTGCGGTTATCGGTGAAGATCTAGGTACCGTGCCTGATGAAATTATCTCTTTACTGGCCGATGCAGGTGTTCACTCTTATAAAGTTTTCTTCTTTGAAGTTGCTGAAGATGGTGGTTACTACTCTCCAAGTCACTATCCAGAGCAATCGATGTCTGCACTTTGTACGCATGATATGCCAACCTTAAAAGGATTTTGGCACTGTGAAGATCTTAAGATGGGCAGCGAATTAGGGCTTTATCCAGATAAAGAACAGCTTCAAGGTCTTTTTGATGATCGAGCTGAATCTAAACAGCGCCTAGTTGATAGCTTAAACTGGCATGGTTATTTACCTGATGGTATTGGTCATAATGCAAATGCAATGCCAATGGAGCAAGCACTTAACTTTAGTATGCAGAAGCATCTTGCTGCTGGTGCTAGTGCGCTATTAAGTTTACAATTGGAAGATTGGTTAGAAATGGATAAGCCAGTCAACATTCCGGGTACTGTTGATGAGTACCCCAACTGGCGCCGTAAGCTATCTGCGAATCTAGGTGATATCTTTTCTCGAGATGATATTGCTCAATTAACCAATGACTTGACAAGAATAAGAGCAGAAGCGAGTCAAAAATAAATTTATATAGAGGCCCATTACGGGCCTTTTTTTAAGGAGAAATATTTTGTCTGGGACGAACCACCTATTAAGTAAAACCCGATATCATCAATTAGAATGCGCTGAGCTATCAGACCCTTTTTCGATTCTTGGTCCTCAGTTTGATAATGATGACCTTCTTAATGTCTGGATGCCTGGAGCAATAAATGTCTCTCTTGTGCTAGATGATGGTCAAACTATTGCACTTTCTCAACCGCACCATGGTGCATTTGTGCTGTCATCTTCTCATGCACTTAAAGATCTTGATTTAACGGCTCGCTATTATGAGCTGGCAATTGAATGGCAAAGTGGCGTTCAACAAATTGCTGACCCTTACCAATTCCATAATATTTATCCGTCGAAAGCCGCACTGTTAGAGCCCAGTTCTCAATATAAAGAGATGGGCGCACAGTTACTGACGGTTTCTCGTGACGGAAAAGAGGTTACGGGGGTCCGTTTTGTGGTTTATGCGCCGAATGCGTCAACTGTCAGCGTGATTGGTGATTTTAATAGCTGGGATGGTCGACGCCACCCACTGCAACGTATGGATGATGGTCTTTGGGGGCTATTTGTTCCTTCTCTTTCAGAAGGTGAGCGTTACAAGTTTGAGCTTAAAGATTCAACGGGCAATTTACTGCCAAACAAAGCTGATCCTTGGGGGTATGACAGTGAGCAATATCCTTCATTTGCATCAAAGGTTTACAATCAACAAGGCTACCAATGGAAAGATAGTGCATGGTGCCAACGTGAAGTCACAGAGAAGCACACTGAAGCACTCTCATTTTATGAGTTGCATGCCGGTAGTTGGCGTCGCGATCACAATGGTGATTTTTTAAATTATCGTCAATTAGCTGATCAACTGGTGCCGTATTTAGTTGAGATGGGTTACACGCATGTTGAATTGATGCCGATCAGTGAACATCCTTTTTATGGTTCGTGGGGCTATCAAACTATTGGTATGTTTTCGCCAACCAGCCGTTATGGCTCACCTGACGACTTTAAATACTTTGTCGATCAATGTCACCAAGCGGGTGTGGGCGTAGTATTGGATTGGGTTCCTGCTCATTTTCCTTCTGATGAACATGGTTTAGCTAATTTCGATGGGACGGCGCTATTTAATGATCCTGACCCTCGTCGTGGCTGGCATCAAGATTGGAAGAGCTATATTTATGACTATGGCCGTGAACATGTTCGTCGTTTCTTAGTGGCCAATGCGCTTTATTGGTTGGATAATTTCCATATTGACGGTTTACGTGTCGATGCGGTGGCGTCGATGCTCTACCTTGACTATTCACGTGAACATGATCAATGGATCCCGAATCGTGATGGTGGTAATCACAATTACGATGCTATCGATCTGTTGAAATGGGTGAATTTAGAAGCGTATCGTCACTATCCAAATGTGATGACGATTGCAGAAGAGTCAACGGCTTTTGATGGGGTCTCTCGTCCTGTTGATCTCAATGGTTTAGGGTTTGGTTTTAAGTGGAATATGGGGTGGATGCATGACTCTCTCGCTTATTTCCAAGAGGAGAGCGTTCACCGTAAATGGCACCATGATACCATCACTTTCCCGCTAGTTTATGCCTTTAGTGAAAACTATGTGCTATCACTTTCTCATGACGAAGTGGTTTACGGTAAAGGGGCGATTGCCAATAAGATGCCGGGCGATGAGTGGCAGCAGATGGCCAACGCGCGTGCTTATTACGGTTATATGTATGGTATGCCGGGCAAAAAGCTTAACTTTATGGGCGCGGAGTTTGGTCAAAAAACCGAATGGAACCATGATGCCGAGCTTGATTGGTCACTGCTAGAGCAGCCTCAATACCAAGGGATGCAGAATCTAACCCGTGATCTGAACCAAGTTTATCGTCAATATCCGGCTTTGCATCAATTGGATTGCAGTGATCGTGGTTTCGAATGGCGTGTGGAATTAGATCGTGAGAACAGCATCTTAGCGTGGGAGCGTCTTTCTGAACAAGGAGAGCAGCGTGTATTGGTGGCAGCGAATTTAACCCCAGATCCAAAAGTGGCTTACCGTATCGGTGTTCCATTGGCTGGACGTTATGAATTGATCTTAAATAGTGATGCTGAATATTATAATGGTAGTCAATATCCTGTTACATCAGACGCTGTAGCGGAAGCGATTGCTGTTGGTGAGTCACCGTTCTCGATTGTGGTTAATTTGCCGCCGCTTTCAACGCAATATTGGTTGTTTCACGCTGATAAATAATCTATTTAGTTAAAAGTATAAAATTTAAAAAGCCCTTATTGTTTTTATTTTTAATAATGACATAAGGGCTTTTTTATTTGTGCCTGATTGTAGCTGTCGCGTTGTAAGAGTAAGGTTGGAATTGTGATTTCATCTTTTGAATTACCCTGTTAGGGATCTGATGAATATTTTGGAATCGGCCTTCTAGTTCGATAACTTCGACTTCTATCGGCAAATTGAGTTGGTGGGGTAACTCTAAATAAAATTGCATTTCCCAAAGTTTAATAAAGGTATTCGCAACAATAACATCTTCCCCTCGTAATAGGGCGTTTTTAGTTTCATTTTGACACCACTGATGGGCTTGCTTTATTTTATTACCGTTGAAACGATAATTGCCTTTTTTATCAATAAAATACATATCTGCTTCGAGTAATGTACCATTTAATGTCGCACCTAAAGTTGATTTACCACTGCCGGGAACGCCTCTAATTAGTGTGAGTTTCTGTTTTACTGTCATTAAAGAGGTCTCTGCATTTATTAGTGGATAAGAATAATATGATGGTATGATACGGACTTATCAATAAATTAAATATCTCAATCTTCATTTATATACCTAAAATAATTGGAGTCGCTAGTAGGCGGCAAGTGAGTGAGGCCCCATGAGTATAGGTATACTCTATGATTGGGGCGAACGAGTGCAGCCAACAACCTAGCGACTTCAAGTATGAAGGGTATAGTAGTAAAAGAACTGATTGGGTCAAGCAATGGAAATTAGAAAGTATGAAAAATAGATTTATAAAAGGATTTGCCACTTTTGCTATAAGCTCTTTATTTATGGGAACAGCAATGGCCGACGAGACAATCGTTAATATTGATGGCGCAGTGGGCACTTATGTTGTTGCTGATACACCAGCGACTAAAACCGTTTTAATGCTGCATGGTTATGGTTCTTCTCGTCATGAAGTGGGTGATCTTTATACTTCATTGGCGAATAGTTTAGAGAAAGAAGGGGTTAACTCTCTACGTATTGATTTTAGAGGTTTTGGTGATTCTCCTGTGACTTCAGATAAAGCATCAATCACGACTATGGTCGAAGATGCACAAAATGCGTATCAGTTTTTAGTTGATAAAGGCGCAACAAATATTGAAGTCCAAGGCTTTAGTTTAGGGGGAGAGATCTCTATTTTAGCTTTTAGTGATTATAAAGAGATCAATAAACTTTCTTTATGGTCAACGCCAATGCAGTTGGATGAGTTATATCAAGGGATTTCTCAACAAGATAAAGCGACAGCGAAAGAGCAAGGTAAAGTTACCTTGGATTTAGGTTTTAGAAAATTAACAGTTTCAGATCAGTTTATCGAGTCGTTGCTACAATATGATGTGATTAATAGCTTTAAACACTATAAAGGCGATGTACAATTTATTACCGGTGAAACGGATGATAAAGTGGTGACGGATGCACCAAAAGTCTTAACTGAAAATAACCGTGAAGCTTTGGCAAAGCATATCGAAATTTCAAAAGTGGGTCATATTTTTGGGGTATTCTCAGATAATGATCAGCAGCAACAAGTGATTTTGAAAACTGTGAATTTCTTAAAATAAAGTTGTTATACCCAAAGTAATTGGCGTTGCTAGTAGGCGGCAAGTGAGTGAAGCCCCATGAGTATAAATGTATTATATGATTGGGGCAAATGAGCTCAGCCAACAACCTAGCAACTTCAAGTAAGAAGGGTATATATCTGAAATAAAAAAGAGACATTTTTTCTTAAGTATTATCAATTCGTCTCTTTTTATTGTTCTTTTAAATTTTCATTTTGAATGTTATAAATAAGCGCTCGATAGACACTATTTATTTTCTCCGTTACTAAACTATATTTACTTTCTTGCTAACTACTGTTGATTTGGCATACAATTGTAACATACTAAATAAAATAGATTTTTTAGAAAAAGGTGCTTATTGTCGATATGGAAGTTATTATCATTACCGCTGCGTTCCTCTCAGGTTTTTTAGCGCTGAAATGTCATCTTCCTCCAATGGTTGGCTTCCTTTTTACTGGTTTTGGTTTACACTTTTTTGGTTATCAAACCCAGCCAACAATTACTGCACTTGCCGATCTTGGTGTCCTTCTACTTCTGTTTACTATTGGTTTAAAGCTTGATATCAAAACCTTATTAGGTAAAGAGATTTGGCTGGGCTCGACACTTCATAATGTGGCCACCACGTTGCTTTTTACCTTTATTCTCTATGCATTGAAGTTAACAGGAATGACGTCTCTGGCTGAGATGGCCAACCGTGAACTGATTGTTTTGGGTTTTGCGCTCTCCTTTTCTAGTACCGTGTTTGCAGTCAAAACGTTACAAGAGAAAGGAGAGATGAACGCAACCTTTGGCACTATCGCTATCGGTATCCTAGTAATGCAAGACATCTTTGCGGTATTATTTTTAACCGCCTCAACAGGTAAAGTTCCTGAGTGGTATGCGATTGCTCTCTTTGCTCTTCCACTGCTACGTCCTCTTTTTTATCGCTTGCTTGATAAAGTCGGCCACGGTGAAATGTTGGTACTATTCGGTATTTTCATGGCGCTGGTGGTGGGTGCAGGCCTGTTTGAGTTGGTAGGCATGAAGCCGGATCTAGGTGCATTGATTCTTGGAATGTTGCTTGCTGGTCACAAAAAAGCTTCTGAACTTTCAAAGTCCCTGTTTAATATGAAAGAACTTTTTTTAGTTTGTTTCTTCTTAAATATTGGTTTATCAGTTTCGCTTACTGTAAGCGGCGCCGTATTGGCTGTATTGTTATTACTGATGTTACCTATTAAAGGGGTTTTATATTTCTTTATTCTCAACCAATTTAATTTTAGAGTTCGAACCTCGTTTTTAGCGTCATTAACGCTCTTTAATTACAGTGAGTTTGGTTTGATTGTTGGCGGATTAGCGTATCAATTAGGTTGGATGCCTGCGGATATTCTGACTGCGATTGCACTTGCTGTCTCTCTTTCCTTTATGATTTCTGCTCCATTGAATCGTTTAGGGCATCAATTTTATCAATATTCTAGTCAGTGGTTGAAAGAGACCACGATGGAGCGGCTGAATCAAAAAGACCGTTTAATAAACCCAGGTGATGCGAAAGTGTTGATATTAGGCATGGGAAGAATAGGGACAGGCGCGTATAAAGAGTTACATCGGCAGTTTGGTGATACTTTATTGGGTGTTGAAGTGCGAGAGGAGATGACCGATAAACATAAAGAAGAGGGGCGTAACGTGATTACTGCGGATGCAACCGATTCTGATTTTTGGGCAAGGATCTTAAACACTCAAAATGTTAAATTAGTCTTACTCGCGATGCCACACCATCAAGCGAATCAAATTGCCTTAGAGCAATTAAAGCAAAAAGGTTTTGAAGGCAAAGTTGCCGCAATTGCTGAATATTCGGATCAAATTGATGGTCTACTTGAGAGTGGGGCGGATGCTGCATTTAATCTTTATAACGAAGCGGGTACCGGTTTTGCTCAACATGTGTGTGACCGTTTAAAATTGGATTTAACTCCGAGATCGCAAAAGGAGGAGTCTTAATGTTTACTGGAAAACCTAGGGTTATTATCTTTTCTGGCGCAGGTTTAGATGCCGAGTCAGGCGTTCCAACTTTTCGTGATGCAGATGGGTTATGGGAAGGTCATGATATTAATGATGTTTGTAATATTGATACTTGGCAAAAGAATTACGCCAAAGTGCATCAATTTTATAATCAAAGGCGTATTGCATTAGCTCAGTGTAAACCTAATCGTGCACATTTATTAATAAAAGAGCTGCAAACCCAATTTGGTCCGGATCGCGTTTTCTCTATTACGGCAAATATTTCTGACCTTCAAGAGCAGGCTAAAATTAAGAATGTTTTGCATATTCATGGCTTACTTACCCATATCATTCCTGATTATATCAATCGCCCTGATCATCAAATAAATATTGGTTTTAGTGAGTACAATTACCAACAAGATTATGTAAAGGGTTTCGGCTATAAACCGGCTTGTAAGCCATCTGTGATATTTTTTGGTGAAAGTGTTGAACAGACTTACCCACCTATGTATCAATTATTAGATTCTATGCGTCCTGAGGATATCTTTATTGTTATAGGGACAACACTAGAAGTTAATCCTTTACAGCATTATTTTGGACACGGATTTAATCCATATGGCATACTCATTGATCCTAACGCTAATCCGAATGAATATTCTAATTTAGGCGAAGCAGCAAGAAGAGCAGACTTAGTGATTAAACAAAAAGCGTCAATTGGACTGGATTTAGCGAAAGAAAAAATAAATGAGTTAATGTCATAGCGTTTGGATACTTTATGAATGATATAAGAGTCGATCTTACTCAGTTACTCTATTATTAGGCATATCTTACTTGAGTTGCTTCTATACCCTTCATACTTGAAGTCGCTAGGTTGTTGGCTGTATTCGTTCGCCCCAATCATAGAGTACACCTATACTCAGGGGGCCTCACTCACTTGCCGCCTACTAGCAACGCCAATTATTTTAGGTATATTAACCCCAATCATATAGAAAACCTATACTCATGAGGTCTTTTTCATTTACCGCCTATTAGCAACTTCGATTACTCTCGGCATATCATTAACTCTTATAAGGCCAATGATGGCTACCAAAACGAATTAATACCGTAGATAGCGCTAAAATAAAAGCGGCTAACGCTAGCCAAGCGACTTCTGATGGTGGAAGCTCCTTCATACCTAATGTGACATAACGAGCAATCGCCATAATTGCAATATAAATCGGATACCGGACAGGAATTTTACCATGTGAAACAAATTGCTCGATCATCGCTAATACTTCTAAATAGATGAACATTAAGAGGATATCTGTCAATGTGACGGTTTTTGTATGAAAAATATGGATAAATTCATCGCTAATAGCCACTAATATAGCTAAAGAGATCCCAATTAATAGAATAGCTTCACCAATATGAAATATTTTTAGAAAGTGGCGGGTAAAACTTGGCGGTAAATGTGATGGCATCTCGAATCCTTTTTAATATCTAACCCTTATCCTTTACTATAGATGAAATTATAATTATCAGATAAAAAAGTGATCAATTAAGTTGACGACAGCACTAGATATTTTAAGTATGAAATGGGTTTTAAGGTATCATTGCTGTACTTATGGGAAATTACTTACATGCTGATGACTAGCCCCCCAATTAATTTACATATATATCCTTCTTACTTGAAGCTGCTAGGTTGTTGACGGGATTCATTCGTCCCAATCATATAGTACATTTATACTCATGGGGCCTCACTTGTCGCCTACTAGCAACGCCAATTATTTTAGGTATAAACAAAAAGGTATAACTTGAAAACGAGAGCACTTAATTTACTAAAATGGATGGTTATTTTTGCAATTATTTCTTTAATGATAGATTTTTGGCGCAGTAAAGATATCTCTTTCGATGAGATCCCTACCGTCGTTACTCTAAATTTAGAGGGAGACAGAATTGATGTTAATGCATTAAGCGCTGAACAACCGGTTATTATTTATTTTTGGGCAACGTGGTGTCCGATTTGTAAAGTTGTGACTCCGACAGTTGATATTTTATCTGAATATTACCCTACTCAGACAGTTGCATTAACGTCAGGAAGTGATGAGAAAATGAAGCAGTACCTAGATTATAAAGGGTATCATTTTGATGTGATTAATGATCAGAAAGGGAATTACAGTCGAGAATGGGGTGTTTCTGTTACACCGACGATTTATATTGTATATCAAGGGAAAATAAGTTCGATGACAACAGGGGCAACAACACCGTTTGGAATTATTGCTCGGGTCTGGTATGCCAAACTGTTTGGATAAGAGTAGGTATACCCTTCCTACTTGGTAGTCGCTAGGTTGTTGGCTGCATTCGTTCGCCCCAATTATAGAGTACACCTATAACTAATGGGGCCGCATTCACTTGCCGCCTACTAGCAACGCCAATGATTTAAGGTATATATCGTATTTAATTTAGGGGTGTGATAATACGATAAAAAGAAAAATGAGTTATTGTTAATTCAGAACAGACTGAATATCAATAACTCACTTTTTGGCTAGGGTGTTGCTCTAACGAGATTAATAATGAGAATTGCGGTGATGATGAACATGAAGGTTATTATGCTCTTTCTCTTTTACACCTAGCTTATTATTTAAGCATGAAGTGAGCAACGTTTGCATTGCTTGAGATTCACGGCCATTTTCTGGTTGCCATTTTGTGATCATTGCTAGTCTTTGAGAAAACATTACGTCATTATTTGTCATAGTTGCGCTCCCTGCACTTGAAATTTGAAAATTATATTGACTGAAGTTTACCATGACTTTTTTGAAAAGATATAGCTTTGTTATGAAAATGAGGCTTTTTTTGCATTGATAAATTAGTTGAGGTTTTAATGTGATTGTTCTGTGTTAAGCGGGGCGATACTGATACATTAATGAGATCTGAATGGGAAATAATAAGAGGATGACGACTTATAAATAATGGTTATTATAGGTATATAAATAGTGAGCCTTTCATATCAAACCCAGCCCTTGAACAGATTATTCAAGTATTATTCATGTTAATTCTCAAATAATCGGTAAAAGAGCAAATAATTTTACGTTACCCATTAGAAGGTCTCTTCAAGCAAGGTAATTAATTCATCTTCAGTGAAAGGTTCGCGGCGTAGGTGAATCGTATTTGAATCTCCGCCTTTTAACATATAAGCCGTGGTTCCACAGTGGTCATAATGAAACCACTTTCCATTAACACAGACATCGGTGTAACATTTAGGATCTTGTTTCAATTCCATTTTAAATCTCCTTTTTTGACGTTTTTTTAACAACCTCTTTGAGTATAGTCGAGCAAATTTAGATAAAATTGACTCAAATCAAAACACCGGTTGTAAGTTTTTTATTAATTTTTATATCTCCTTGTAAATGAGGGAATATAAATGAGGGACAGGCATGGAATGAATAAGGGACAGGCGCAAGTTTAGTTGGGTATAATCTATTGTTATTTAATGTTTTTTATCGTTTATGAATGAGGATGTTTACTTGTATGTTTTATCAGCATAAAGTTTTATTATCAGTTACTGCACTTTCATTAATATTATTGGGTTGTAGTAAACGTGACCAGGTTAAGAAAGATGAGATTGAACGAATTCAGGTTGAGCTAAAACCCTCTGGCTTATATATTTCAGGTGATAAAATTGACCGTCGAGCAGATTTAAATATCTCTTTAGTTAAACAAGGGTTTATTTTTCGTGATAGCAAAACATCGAGCGAAGGGAGTACCGTCTACCAAAGTCAATTATGGCAAGGGGATAAGTTGTTACTTACGTTTTATGGACAACAAGCTGGATCTCAACAAAGTCTGCAATCTAGATTTACTTTGATTAATGTTGAAAATAAGGAAGTTTTTGTTAGCGAAGGGGGAGAAATAGGCGATGGATTTTCACAAGTTATTGATAATTTAGAGCTTTGTAAGGCGGGAGTTGAAGAGGCTTCGGGTTTGGTTATTTGTCAAAAGAGTCAATCATCGCCGTTTTATTATATTTTTGATCCTCAATGGAATGGTCCTGATTCTGTTATTCCACCAAAGGGTGTTTTACACAGTAGTTCTGTGGTTAAAATACAATGGCGAGAAAATTAGATTGAGAGAATGTGCTTCTAAGTTATAACAACGATGATGAATAGAATCCATCACCGTCTGTTATTTAGCGCTTTTTACTTCAATTTTAAAGCTTGGCTTGCTGAGTCTAAAGTAAATTTATTCACACGGTGGTGCTAAATGAATAACCGCTAATCCACCTTGTGATGTTTCACGATACTTTTTATTCATATCTTTACCCGTCTGATACATTGTCGCGATAACTTTATCTAGGGATATTAAGGATTTACTGGTTCTTTTTAATGCCATTCTAGATGCATTAATCGCTTTCATTGCGCCCATGGCATTACGCTCGATGCATGGAATTTGTACTAATCCACCGATCGGATCACAAGTCATGCCTAATGAGTGTTCCATGGCAATTTCTGCTGCAATACAGATCTGCTCATTACTGCCACCACGTAAAGAGGTTAAGCCAGCCGCCGCCATTGAAGATGAAACACCAATCTCACCCTGACAGCCTACTTCAGCACCAGAGATTGACGCATTAACTTTATACAACATTCCGATTGCGGCAGAAACGGCAAGAAAATCTTTAATCTGATTGGCATCTAATTCTCGGACAAATTTATGGTAATACATTAATACTGCAGGAATGACACCAGCCGCACCATTTGTCGGAGAAGTGACAATTTGTCCACCGGCTGCATTTTCTTCACTAACCGCAAACGCAAACAGATTGATCCAGTCAAGTGTCGCCATCGGATCAAGGGAGTCGTCATTTGCTTCTAGGTGTTTTAGTAGAGCAGGTGCGCGACGGGTGACATTTAATCCGCCATCTAAAATGCCTTCAGTTGCAAAACCACGTTCCATACAATCGGACATGACTTGCCAAATTTGATTGGCTTTAGCTGTTAGTTCGTCATCACTACGGTAAGCCAACTCATTTTGTTGAATTAGTGTTGCTAAACTTAAACCATGCTTCTCTGTCAGTTTAATCAAATCATCGGCAGATTTGAAAGGATAAGAAAAGGTGACTGTCCCATTTTTCTTGCCAAACTGAAGTTCATCCGCGGTTGCAATAAATCCACCACCGATAGAGTAAAATGTTTCAGAAACGATCTTCTGACCCGATTTATCAAATGCATGGATCTTCATACCATTCTCATGCAGTGGAAGATTTTCTTTGTGGAATAGAATATCGGTTTGATAATTAAAGTCGATAATGACCTGATCACTTAATGGTAACTTTTGATCGGAAATTGCCGTTTGCATCTTTTTATTAGCTACAACAATGTCGATATTATCTGGTGTATAGCCCATCAAACCAAGAATTGAGGCACGATCAGTATGGTGACCAATACCCGTTAACGAAAGAGAACCATAGAGATCAACTTGAATACGAGAAACATTAGAAAGCTGATCTTGTATAAGTTGATAGAATTTAAAGCTAGCGAGCATTGGACCATTGGTATGTGAGCTCGAAGGACCAACGCCTATTTTATAAATATCGAAAATTGAAAGCATAAAGAAGACCTAATAAAGTGAATAAGTGATACATTTTCACAACAATTTTTTATTCTGAGCATAATAACCAATTCATTAACAAATAGATATACCGAGATTATTTATACCGATAGTGATTATAAAGGTATATCACTGATACTGTGTAAATTAAAATTAGCTATACCCTGTAATCAAGAAGGGTATAATAGTGGAAAGATTAATAGAGAGGATTTCCTTATGGCGCGTACTGTGCGTTATGTATTTAAAAAGAAGCAAAAAGATATTCCATTTTCTTACGGTCAATATAGAACGATTCATGAAGCTGTCGCGGCTGCCGAAGGAATTGACCTGACTGAGTTTTTAAAAATGGAACTCCAAGTTGGTATGGTATCAACCGATTCTAAAGCAGTAAAAGAGTATCGAGACAGCTATTTTAAACAGTTAGGTTTTGGCAAAATCGCGTTCTTGCGTGAAGAGAGCCAATCGATAAAAGATAACCGCAGTTAAATCGTGACTGAGCAATGATGAATCGAAACAATGGTTGAATCAGAATAATGCTTGAATCGTAGTTAAATAAATACTTCGGCAATTGAGACTTAATTTAATGTTAGTTAGAGAGTTTCAATTGCTTTTTTTTATCATTTTTTTATTTTTTTATTTCACTTACTCCTCATATGATTTTTTCTACAGTTTAAAAAAAACCCTATCAATCAATGGTTAATATTTAATCTTTTTTCTATC